>NZ_CP180537.1:2700000-3000000 GCF_047777955.1 Oleiharenicola sp. Vm1 | reverse complement strand
CGCGCTCCTGGCACATCACGAGGGCGTAGGCGGTGGTTTCGCCGGCTTCGGTCGCGATGAGCGTGCCGGTGAGGCGCGTGAGCACTTCGCCGACGTAGGGGCCGTATTCCTTGAACAGGTGCGACATGACGCCGCGGCCGCTGGTGGCGTTGACGATGTCGATCTCGAGGCCGATGAGGCCGCGGGTCGTGATCACCGCTTCGATCATCGTCGTGGAGTGGTGCTTCTCCATGTTCGTGATCTGGCCCTTGCGGTTGGCGAGGTTCTGCATGATGGCGCCGACGCACTCGTCGGGCACCTCGATCCAGACGCTCTCGTAGGGCTCGTGGCGTTTGCCTTCGACGATGCGCTCGATGACGGTCGGGCGGGAAACGGTGATCTCGAAGCCTTCGCGGCGCATCGTTTCGACGAGCACGGCGACCTGCATGGCGCCACGCGCCTTGAGGTTGAACACGCCGGCGCGGTCGGAGTCCTCGACGGAGATGGAGACGTTGGTCTTCACCTCGCGGAAGAGGCGCTCGCGGACCTGGCGGGAGGTGACGAGCTTGCCCTCGGTGCCGACGAGCGGGCCGTCGTTGACGCCGATCTGCATCTCGAGCGTCGGCGGGTCGATCTGGGTGAAGGGCAGGGCGTGGCCGTTCTCGTCGGCGGTGATGGTGTCGCCGATGTCGATGTCCTCGAAGCCGGAGAGGCCGACGATGTTGCCGGCGGTGGCGGCGACGGACTCGTTGGTGCCGAGGCCGGAGTATTCGAAGACCTTGGTGATTTTCGCCTTCACGCGCGTGCCGGTGGCGTTGCGGATGACGTGGACGGTGTCGCCGATCTTGCCGGTGCCGCCGAGGATCTTGCCGATGGCGATACGGCCGACGTAGTCGCTCCAGTCGATGTTGGAGACGAGCATGTGGAACGGCTCGTTCGGCTTGGCGAAGGGCGGCGGGACGTGCTCGAGGATGGTCTCGAAGAGCGGCGTCATGTCCTTCTTCTCGTCGCCGAGGTGATACATCATGTAGCCGTCGCGGCCGGAGCCGTAGACGACGGGCGCGTCGAACTGCTCTTCGGTGGCGTTGAGCTCCATCAGGAGCTCGAGCACCTTGTCATACATCTTCACCGGGTCGGCGTTGTCGCGGTCGATCTTGTTGATGACGATGACGACCTTGAGGCCGTGCTGGAGGGCCTTGCGGAGCACGAAGCGCGTCTGCGCCTGCGGGCCGTCGTAGGCGTCGACGAGCAGGAGGACTCCGTCGACCATGCGGAGGGCGCGCTCGACCTCGCCGCCGAAGTCGGCGTGTCCGGGCGTGTCGACGATGTTGATCGTCTTGTCCTGCCAGTGGACGGAGGTGTTCTTGGCCTTGATGGTGATGCCCTTTTCGCGTTCGAGGTCCATGGAGTCCATGGCGCGTTCCTCGACCTGCTGGTTGGCGCGGTAGGCACCGCCCTCCTTGAGGAGTTTGTCGACGAGGGTGGTTTTGCCATGGTCGACGTGGGCGATGATGGCGATATTGCGGATGTTCTGGTTCATGCCGGGCGGCTCGTTGTGAAAGGGAAAAGGGGTCACGGTGCGGCTCGCGCCGAGGCTTGGCAAGAAGGAACCGGAACGCAATCCGCGGCACGGCGCCGGGCGGCGCGGGACGGCAACAAAAAAGGGCCGGTCCCGAAGGACCGGCCCCACTATGGCGAAAAGCGGCCAAACCCACGGACAACGCGCCGGGCCAAGCTTTTAAGCTCGTGGTTCCGGGCAAAAGTTTCTGCCCGGCGCGTTGCCAAAGGGGTTCTATAAAAAGAAAAAGGCCCGGACTCCTTGCGGAGCCCGGGCCAAATTCGGGGGTGGGCGTTCGCCACGCGCTCTTTCCCATTCACACCTGTTGGGCGCTCTCGCCGGTTGGCGGGCCAAGTGTTTCCCGACGCTACTCACCGCGGCAAGCGATGCTCTCGGTCTCATAGCGGGACCGTCCCGGCCCTTTCAGACGCGGGATCTATCGAGTGAGGCCTCTACGCCCGGTTCGGTGACCACCTGCCGGTGGTTCGCTCGCCGGACGGGTGCTGGGACGCCTGCAAGAATACAGTTCGCACCGGCACCTTGACCACGGGGACGGCCACCACTTTTGGCAGTGCGTTGGCCCCGTGCGACGGGTCTGACCTCTTACCTCTCAGGCTGCGTTCGACTTGCAGTTGGGTGATCCCGGTTTGCGGGACCGCCCCATCTTGGAAGGCTGGCGGGTTGTTGCCATCCCGCGCCGCTCCACGCCGCGATCCTTTCTTTGCGCGCCCAGCCGATTAGCGTCAGCCGGGCCTTTTGGAGGGCTTTTAACTCTCCCGAAACGATCGCTGCGTCCTGGTCGTGCAGTAGCAGCCGTAACCCTCTGGGTAACTGCATCAGTGCGGAGCCCGAAACTGGCCCCGGACCTGACTCGGCTCGAACGCGGTTTCTACTTCGCGCCTCGCCGCACAGTTCCTAGTCGCATGACTGGATCGGTTGCGACACCGTCCAGAGGAACTGGTGACATATGCCTGTCCCCGCTATTCGCAGAGGAGGGGACGACCACACCAGTTGCGGCCGCCCTTTCCCCGGTTGCCCGGGATTATCCCAGCCGCGCCTTCGACGGGTTTTTCATGCCGCCGCGCTGCGACTGTTCTATCAAGGAACGTGGATAATGTGCGCCGGCGCGCATCGGAAGTCTACCGGTTCTTACCACCAAGTTGCTCACCTAGGCGCGCGGTGAATAACTTCTGAGCGGCACGTTGCTCACGGGTTGTTCACAGCAAATCCCGCGCTGCGCATCGGTTGTCCGTGGGGTGGGGGAAGGACCGTCCGGCGAGCGGGATGCACCGCCCGCCGCCGGTTGAAAGAGCATTGACCGCGGACGCGATTTTCCGACTTCTCAACCGCTTCGCGTCACGCCTTTGTCACGCGCTTTTCATGCCTGATCCGTGCCAGCTGCCCATCTACGAACTCGAGTCGAAACTCGTGGCGTCGCTGCGCGCGCAGGGGCGGTTGATCGTCCAGGCGCCGACCGGCTCGGGCAAGTCGACGCAGGTGCCGCAGATGCTGCTCGCCCACGGCCTGCTCGGCGAGCGGGGCGAGGTGGTCGTGCTGCAGCCGCGCCGGCTCGCCGCGCGCATGCTGGCCAAGCGCGTGGCCGAGGAGGTCGGCACTCGCCTGGGCGACGTCGTCGGTTACCAGATCCGCCTGGACTCGCGCGTGAGCGAGGCGACGCGCATCCGCTTCGTCACCGAGGGCATCCTGCTGAGGCAAATGTCCTTCGACCCGACGCTGCGCGGCATCAGCGCGATCGTGTTCGACGAGTTTCACGAGCGCCACCTCTACGGCGACATCTCGCTCGCGCGCGCCATCCAGATCCAGCAGACGCGGCGCCCCGACCTGAAGCTCGTCGTGATGTCCGCCACGCTCGACGCGGCGCTGCTCAAGGACTACCTCGCGCCGTGCGAGGTGCTCACGTCGCAGGGGCGCACCTTCCCGGTGCGCGTCGACTACCTGCCGAAGACGGTGAATTTCGAGCACGATCCCGTCTGGGCCGTCGCGGCGCGCGAGTGCGAGCGCATCGCGGCGCAGACGTCGGGTGACATTCTCGTGTTCATGCCGGGCGCGTTCGAGATCGGCCGCACCGTGCAGGAGATCCAGGGCTCGCACGCGCTCCGCGGCTTCGCGTGCTTCCCGCTGCACGGCGAGCTGCCGCCCGAGGCGCAGGATCGTGCCGTCGCCCGCTACGAGACGCGCAAGATCATCGTCTCGACCAATGTCGCGGAAACTTCCCTCACGATCGACGGCGTGACCGCGGTCGTCGACAGCGGCCTCGCCCGCGTCGCGCGCTACGATCCGCACCGCGGCATCAACACGCTGTTGATCGAGAAGATTTCCGTCGCGTCCTCCGACCAGCGCGCCGGCCGCGCCGGCCGCACCGCGCCCGGCGTCTGCCTGCGGCTGTGGACCGACCGCGAACACGCCCAGCGCCCGCTGCAGGAGCTGCCCGAGGTGAAGCGCCTCGATCTCGCCGAGGTGGTGCTGACGCTCAAGGCCGCCGGCATCGACGACATCTACGGCTTCCCTTGGCTGGAGAAACCCGAGCCCAAGGCGCTCGAGCGTGCGGAAACCCTGCTGGAGGACCTCGGCGCGCTGCACGGGCCGCAGAAGGCCATCACCGAGGTCGGCCGGCGCATGCTGCGCTTCCCGATGCACCCGCGCTACGCGCGGATGTTCCTCGCCGCGCAGGATTACGGCTGCGTGCGCTCGGTCGCGCTGATGGCGGCGCTGACGCAGGGGCGCAACTTCCTCCTCCGCGGCGTCGACCGCCGCACCGAGGAGGCGCGCGAGGAACTCTTCGGCGCGGAGAGCGAGTCGGATTTCTTCCTGCTCATGCGCGCGTGGCGCTACGCGGACAAGGCGAACTACCACATGGATGCCTGCCGCCGCCTCGGCATCCACGTGCAGGCGGTGCGGCAGGTCGGCCCGCTCTTCGAACAGTTCCTCGAGATCGCCGCGGCGGAAAAACTCGACGTGGCGGAGAAGCGCATCGACGGCGTCGCCGTGCGCAAGTGCGTGCTGCTGGGCTTCAGCGACCACCTCGCGCGCCGCCTCGACAAGGGCACGCTGCGGTGCGAACTCGTGCACGCGCGCAAGGGAGTGCTCGCGCGGGAGAGCGTGATCCAGCATTCGCCGCTGTTCGTGGCCGCCGAGATCACCGAGATCGAGAGCCGCGGCGAAGTGAACACGATCCTGAACCTCAACACCGCCGTCGAGGAGGCCTGGCTGAAGGAGCTGTTCCCGGAGGATTTCCAGGACGCCGGCGGCGTGGTTTACGACGAGACGCAGCGCCGCGTGCTCGCGCGCAGGGAGCGGCGCTTCCGCGACCTCGTGCTCGAGTCGAAGCAGACCGCCGACGAACCGCCGGAAGGGCAGGCGGCCGCGCTCCTGGCGCGCGAGGTCCTGGCCGGCCGCATCGAACTCACCGAGTGGAACGAGTCGGTCGAACACTGGATCACGCGGGTCAACTGCCTGGCCAAGTGGTGGCCCGAGCTCGAGGTCAACCCGATCACCGACGCCGATCGCGCCACGTTGATCGAGCAGATTTGCTACGGCAGCTACGGCGCGCGCGAGCTGAAGGACAAGCCGGTCATGCCCGTGTTGCGCGACTGGCTGCTGCCGGAGCAGCTCGCCGTCCTCGACGAGTATCTGCCCGAGCGCATCGAGATGGCCAACGGCCGCAAGGCCCGGGTGCGCTACGAAAAGGACGGCCCGCCCGTGCTCAGCGCGCGCATCCAGGAACTCTACGGCGTCAGCTCCAAGTTCACCCTCGGCCACGGCCGCGTGCCGGTGAAGATCGAGGTGCTGGCCCCGAACCAGCGCCCGATCCAGGTCACGGACGACCTGTCGAACTTCTGGCGCGACCAGTATCCGAAGATCAAGACCGAGCTGTCCCGCCGCTACCCGCGGCACGAATGGCGCTAGGCTATGACGCCGTGAGGCGTTGAGCCGGTTTCGCGACCGGCGCAAGTTGCCCTCGCCCCGATGTCCGCCGCTCCTTCCACGCCTCACCACGCCATCGACGAACTGCCGCAGCTCCGCGCGGAGGTGCGCACGCTGGGTGCCCGACTGGGCTCGATCATCGAGCGCCTGGAGGGCACCCCGACGTTCCAGCTCGTCGAGGAGCTGCGCGGGCTGGCCAAGGAGAGTCGCGCCGGCAAGACGGCCGCGGCGGAGAAGCTCGCCGCGCGCGTCCGCCGCCTTTCGCCGCGCCAGGCGCTGAACCAGGCGATGGCGTTCACGCTCTTCTTCGAACTGGTCAATCTCGCCGAGGAAAACTTCCGCATCCGCCTGCTGCGCGCGCGCCGGGCCGATCCCGAGCACCGCAAGGAGTCCATCGCCGCCGCCGTCGCGGAGCTGAAGCGCCGGGGCGTGTCGTCCGCGGAGGTGCAGGCGGTGCTCGACCAGCTCGCCATCGAGCTCGTGTTCACGGCGCATCCGACCGAGGCCAAGCGCCGCACCTTGCTGACCAAGCTCGCGGCGCTGGCCGAGGTGCTGCGCCACACCTCCGTGTCCGCGATGGCGACGAGCCCGGAGATCGAGCGCGAGATCGTGTCGCTCTGGCTGACCGACCGCGGCCGCCCGACGCCGCCGACCGTGATCGACGAGGCGCGCACCGGACTGTGGTATTTCGAGCGCACGCTCTACCATGTGCTGCCCGAGCTGCAGCGCGACCTCGCGGCGGCGCTGGCGAAACACTACCCGACGGTGCGCCCGCCGCAGGGCTGGCTGCGCTTCGGCTCGTGGATCGGCGGCGACCGCGACGGCAATCCCTTCGTCACCGGCGACGTCACCCGCAGCGTGCTGAAGCTCGAACGCGACCTCGCCCTGACCGCCATGGGCCGCGGCCTCCAGCGCCTCGGCTGGTCGCTCACGCTCTCCTCGCTGCGCGAGCCGGCGGCCCCGGCGCTGGTGCGCCTGGCGGAGAAGCTCGGGCGCAACTCGCCCGACTGGGACGAGATCAAGCGCCGCCACGAGTTCGAACCGTATCGCCTGCTCGTCTTCACGCTGCGCTCGCGCCTGCGCGACCCGAAGCATCCGCTGACGGAGCCGGAGCTGCGCGAGGCGCTCGCCGCGATCGACGCCAGCCTGCGCCGGAGCCGCGCCGCGGTGATCGCCGACGGCACCCTGCGCGACGTCGAGAGCCGCGCCGCGACCTTCGGCCTGCACACGGCCCGCCTCGACCTTCGCCAGCACTCGGCGTGGCATGCGCGCGCGGTCGCCGCGCTGCTCGGGCGCGACGACTATCCCGAGCTGCCCGAAGCCGAGAAGTGCCGCCTGCTTTCGCGCGCGATCAAGGCCCCGCCGCCGGCGCCGTCCGACGCCACCGGCGACCTGAAGGCCGCGTTGGAGTCCCTCGACGCCGTGCGCGGCGCCCCGCCCGAGGCGCTCGGCATCTACATCGTCAGCATGACCAACGACGTCTCGGATCTGCTCGAAGTCGTGCTGCTGCAGACGGTGGCGGGGACGAACCTGCCGGTGTCGCCGCTGTTCGAGACGCTCGACGACCTGCAGAACGCGCCGCGTGTGCTGGAGCAGTTGTTCGATAATCCGGTTTACCGGCGCTGGCTGAAGCGGCAGCGCAACCACCAGCACGTGATGCTGGGCTATTCCGACAGCAACAAGGACGCCGGCTTCCTCGCCGCCAACTGGGCGCTCTACGAGGCGCAGGAGACCATTTCCGCCGTCGTGCACGGCCGCGGCATCGGCCTGACGCTCTTCCACGGTCGCGGCGGCAGCATTGCGCGCGGCGGCGGTCCGGCGGCCAAGGCCGTGCTGGCGCAGCCGGTGGGCCTGAAAAACGGCGGCATCCGCATCACCGAGCAGGGCGAGGTGCTCTCGACGCGCTACCACGACGTCGACATCGCGCACCGCGTGCTGGAGCAGATGGCCTACGGCGTCATCCTCGGCTCGCAGGCGGCGCGCGCGGAGCGCACGCCTCTGGCCCCGGACTGGCCGGCGGCGATGGCGGCGATGAGCGCCCACAGCACGGAGGTTTACCGCGCGCTGGTGCACGATCCGGAGTTCCTGACCTTCTGGCAGCAGGCGACGCCGATCGACGAGATCGGCGAGCTGAAGCTCGGCTCGCGCCCGTCCTACCGCAAGGCCGGCCCGCGCACGCTGGCGGACCTGCGCGCGATCCCGTGGGTTTTCTCGTGGATGCAGAGCCGCTTCAACCTGCCCGGCTGGTTCGGCCTCGGCTCCGCGCTCGAGCAGCACGCCGCGCGCGACGGCGGCCTCGAGCAGCTGCGCACGATGTATCGCGAGTGGCTGTTCTTCCGTCTGCTGATCGACAACACCCAGCTCACGCTCGGCAAGGCCGACCTCGGCATCGCGCGCATCTACGCCGGCCTGGTCGAGGACGCGACGCTGCGCGAACGCATCTTCGAGCGCATCGCGGCGGAGTTCCGCCGCACGGAGAAATGGGTGCTCGCGGTCGCCGGGCAGAATCACCTGCTCGGCGGCGAGCCCGTGCTCGCGAACTCGATCAAGCAACGCAATCCCTACATCGACCCGCTGAACTACCTGCAGGTGGAGATGATCCGCCGCCTGCGCGCGGGAAAACTGTCCGACGCCGCGCGCCGCGAAGCCAAGCGCGTGATCGAGCTGACGGTGAGCGGCATCGCCGCGGGGTTGAAGAACACGGGGTGAGAGCAGGTCCGGATTTATCCGGACCGGGTATGCGTTCGTAGCCTTGGGGCCGGCTGAAGCCGGCCCTACTTTGCGTTCACGAAGACCAGATACATCGCGGCCTGTTCGGGGTTGGCCTGCTCGGTATTCGGCCCGAGGGTGAGGCTGGTGGCGGCGTCGAGGCGGCGGGCGAAGAGCGAGAGCGTGACTCCGTTCACGACGAGTTGCTCGCCCGTCGGCGCGAAATCGCCAAGCCACGGCGGGCGCGGCAGGCGGTCGTCGTGGGCGATCGTCACGACCGCGGGAGCGGCGGTGGCGAGTTCCATCAGGTCGACGGCGTGATAGCGGGCATCGCGGTTGTCGACCTGCACCCAGTCGGCGCCGGAGAGGGCGGCGGGCAGGGCCTTGAAGGGCGACTCGACGTCGACGTAGGCGTTGCGGCCGTTCTGCGCGTTGGTCTCGATGTGGACGATCGAGGCGTTGGGTCCGGTGTAGTTGAAGGTCTTGATGAAACGGCCGGCCTGGCCCGCGGGGATGGCGGCGACGGCGTCGGCGCGCGGTGCGAGTTCGGCGGGCTGGCGCTGCGGGGCGGCGGGCAGGGTGAACTTCGGCCACGCCGGCGGCTCGTCGGCGGCCACCGTGCGCGGCGTGAGGGTGATGGCCGCGGATTGCAATCCGGCGGAGCTCGCGCGGACAGTGACCGGGCCGGTCGCGGTCAGGCTGCGCAGCGCGACGCGGTTGATGCCGGCCTCGAGGTCGAGGAAGGTGTGGTTGATGGAGTCGATTTTACCGCTGTTGTAGCCGCCGCGCCAGACGGCGGGGCCGGCGACGGCGAAGTCGACGCGCTGCTGGAAGGTCGGGACGCGCTCGCCGCGGGCGTCGACCGCCTCGACGTCGAGCAGCGCGATGTCGGCGCCGTCGGCGCGCCAGCCGTCGGGGCCCGTGATCGGCGTCAGGCGCAGTGCGACCGCCGGGCCGACGGTGTGCTTCGCGGTGGTGGCGGCGGCGCGGCCGGCCCGGTCGTAGGCGACGGCCTTGATCTCGCCGGGTGCGAAGGCGACGTCGCGGAACGTGTAGAGAAAACGGTTCTCCGGCTGCGCGCGACCGAGGGAGCGGCCGTTGAGGAACAACTCGACCTCGCCGCCGGTGTTGGCGGCGACGTAGACGGTTTTCTTCGTGCCGGCCGGGTAGGACCAGTGGCCGACGAGGTGCACGCGCGGCGTGTAGGTGAACATCACCTGGCAGACGAAGTAGGCTTCCTTGGGCAGGCGCACGCCGTCGACCTCGCCGCTGGTGCGGGCGACTTCCACCGCGACGCGGCCGCCGCTCGTGCTGTCGGAGAAGATCCAGTTGGCGCCGCCGGCGTGGTTGCCGGCTCCGAGCTTGGTGACGTAGTGCTTCACCTGGTTCACCGCGAACTGCTCGGAGGTGAGCTGGTAGGTCTGGCCCTTGGCCTCGGGGTAGCCGAAGTTCGGCGGCGAGGCGTCGTCCCAGACGCGGCGGGGCGACTCCTCGCGGTCGTATTCGCCTTCGACGACGGGCAGGCGCGCGATCTCGCGGCCGCCTTCGGTGCCGATGCCGACGTCCATGAACTCGGCCGTGATCTGGTCGGCGCGGCGGTGGGCGTAGGCGCGGCCGCCGTGCGGATCGTAGCGGTCCATCAGCGCGCGCAGTGCGGCAGCGTGCTCGCGCGTGACCTTCTGGTTGCCGCCTTCCCAGATGAAGATCGACGGGTTGTTGCGGTAATAGATCAGCACGTCGCGGAAGTTGGCGAGGCGCAGCGCCCACGCGCCGCCGACGGTGTCGTGCTCGCCGTCGCCGGCGGGTTGCAGCGTGACGATGCCGAGCTCGTCGCCGGCGCGGATCTGGGCGGGGCCCGCGGGCGTGTGGCCCCAGCGGATGAAGTTGCCGCCGGCGTCGTGCATGAGCTGCGAGGTGTAGGCGTGCAGCCAGTCGGGCAGGGCGGCGCCGAGGCCGGGCCACTCGTTGGTCGGCTTCTGGCCCCAGCCGTGGAGCTTGGTGTGCGCACCGTTGATCCAGAGGCCGGTGGCGGCGTCCCAGCGCACGGCGCGGATGCCGAGGGGGATCTCGGTGCGGTCGATCACGGCGTCCTTGGTGCGGAGCTCGATCGCGCAGCAGTAGACGTGCGGGTAGCCGGGCTCCCAGAGGCGCGGCTGCGGGAGCTGGGCGGTGAACTTGAAGGTGTTCGTCTCGCCGGCGGCGAGCGCGACGTCCTGCGCGCCGCGCCAGACTTCGCGGCCGTCGGCGTCGAAGAGCGCGGCGGCCACGGTGAAACAATCGTCGGTCGGGCGCTCGTTGCGCGCGGGGATTTCGAGCGCGAAGTCGGCGGATTCGGCGGTGACGTTCGTGGCGTAGGCGTAGGGCCCCTCGGTTTGGAGAAACGAGTAGAGCGGGAGCGTGACGTGCAGCGGGTCGGTGACGTGGAGGCGGACGTTGCGGTAGATGCCGCCGTGGGCGGGATGCCAGTGCGGGTTGTTCCACGGAATCTGGTCGGCCTGGAGTTCGTCGAGCGTGGCGGGGATGGTCTCGTTGAACTGCTGCGAGAGCTGGCCGAGGTTGGGATGGGTTTTCTCGTTCGTGGCGGCCTGCGGCGCGAGCGACGGGTCGAGCGGGTCCTTGGCGAAGCGGTTGTCGACCCTCACGGCGAGGACGTTCGGCGCGTCGAAGCGCAGGTGCGGCGTGAGGTCGAAGCCGAACGGCGTGAAGCCGCCTTTGGCGGTGCCGAGCTTCGTGCCGTTGAGGTAGACTTCGGCGACCTGGCGCACGGCCTCGAATTCGATGAAGACCTTCTTGCCGCGCCACGCGGCGGGGGCGGCGAAGTGTTTCCGATACCACGTGCGGCCGCTCCACTGCTCCTGCTCGCCGCGGTGGCCGGGGAGCGACCAGTTGTCGAAGGTGTCGACGTCGTTGAAGGTGTGAGGCGTCGTGACGGTGGTCCAGGCGGCGTCGTCGAACCCGGGCGCGGCGGCGCCGGCGGGATCCGATTTCGTGAAGCGCCAGTCGGCGTTGAAGTTGACGGTGAGGCGCTCGGCTCGGAGGGTGAGCGCAGCCGTGAGCGCGAGTAGAACGAGGGGCAAACGCATAGGGGTGCGGCAAGGCTACGGGAAGCGGTTGCGGAGCAACAATCGCGAAACGTCTCATACGCGGCCCCTCAATGGAGGGATGCGCACCGTGGGGCAGCGGCGCCGGGGCCGGTCCGCTTCTTCGGGAAAACGGTCTCGTCGCCGCAGGAGCGGCGGCGAGCTCAGGGCCTTGCGGCGAGGAACTCGGCGACGACGCGGTTGAACTCCGCGGGAACTTCCTGGAGCGCGCCGTGGCTGGCACCGGGAAAGATGTGGAGCTGGGCGTGCGGCAGGCCGGCGGCGATGGCGCGCGTGCTCGGCTCGGGAATCATGTCGTGCTCGCCCGCGAGCACGAGGGCGGGGCAGGTGATGCGGCGGAGATCGGCGGGCGTGATGGGCGTCTGGTCGACCATGAGCACGAGGTGCTGCTCGAGCTGGAGCAGGCGCGGCGCGCGGTCGCCGGCGGCGAGCTTGGCGCGGACGCCGGCGAGTTCCGCGCGCATGCTGGCGAGGTCCTCGGGCTTGAGGGCCGCGACGTCGAGATTGGCGCCGGAGAGGGCGATGCGGCGGACGCGCTGCGGGTGACGCAAGGCGAGCTGCAGGGCGACGATGCCGCCGTCGCTCCAGCCGATGACGTCGGCGGGCGAGGCGTGGAGTTGCGCGAGCAGGGCGGCGACGTCGTCGGCGATTTTCTCGTAGGTGAGGGAGTCGCGCCCATTTCGCTGCGGCCGTGGCCGCGGCTGTCGACGGCGATGACCTGGCGCGTCGCGCGGAAGAAATCGATCTGGTGCCGCATGGCGGCGAGATTGCCGCCGTTGCCGTGCAGGACGACGAGCGGCGCGCCGGAGCCGTAGGTCTCGTAGTAAAGCCGGATGCCGTTGACCGCGGCGTAGTGGCCGTGCGCGGCGTCGTTGCCGTAGTTTGGCGCGACGCCGGCAGCGGGGGCGGAGTCGGCGCGGAGAAGCGACGCGGTGGCGAGGAGGGCGCTGAGGAGGACGAGGAGGCGCGGCGGCATCGCGGCTTTCTCGGCGGGGCCCGGCGACCCCGCCCTACATTCTTGGGTTTGCAGGCCGGAAGCCGGCGCTACTTCTTTTTCCCGTTTTTCGGGACGATGTTGAGGTAGGTCTTGGCGAGCATCTGCGACTCGTAGAACTCGACCAGGCGGACGCCTTCGCGCGGCTTGATCAGGTCCTTCTTCGTCGCGTGGTCGATCTGCTGTTTCACGCGGCGGCAGAGTTCTTCCCACTGGTATTGCACGCCTTCGATGACGTCGGCGACACGGGAACCGGCGAGCGCCTCCTCGATGTAGAAGCCGTTGGGCTCGTCGTCCTCGAGGAACACGTGGACCTCGTTCACGCGGCCGAAGAGGTTGTGCAGGTCGCCCATGATGTCCTGGTAGGCGCCGGTGAGATAGATGCCGAGGTAGTAGGACTGGCCGTGTTTCAGCGGGTGGAGCTGGAGGTAATCTTTTTGGTCCTGCAGGTCGATGAAGCTGCCGATCTTGCCGTCGGAGTCGCAGGTGATGTCGACGAGGATGGCGTTGACGGTCGGCTTCTCGTTGAGGCGGTGCAGGGGCGTGACGGGGAAGAGCTGCTTGAGCGCCCAGGAGTCGAGGAGCGACTGGAAGACCGAGAAGTTGCAGACGTATTGGTCGGCGAGGAGTTTTTTGAGGTCGTGCAGCTCCTCGGGCTGGTAGCCGGAGGCGTTGCCCTCCTTGTCGATCTGCTCGCAGATCTGCCAGAAGATCTGTTCGGCGGCGGCGCGGTTCTCGAGGTCGAGGTAACCGAGGTTGAAGAGCGAGAAGGCCTCTTCCTTTTTCTGCAGCGCGTCGTGGTAGCGCTCGAGGCGGCCGAGCTTGGCTTTGTTCTTCAGCAAGACCTCCATGTCGGTGACGATCTTGTGCTTCGACTTCGGCTGGTGCTGCTTGCCGAGGGATTCGCGCTTGTTGATGCGCTCGAAGACCTCGACGACGAGCATCGAGTGCGGCGCGGCGACGGCGCGGCCGGACTCGGTGACGATGTCCGGCAACGGCACGTCCATCGCGGTGCAGATTTCGCGGACGTTGAAGACGATGTCGCGGGCGTATTCGTCGAGGGAGTAGTTCATCGACGACTCGAAGTTCGTGCGCGAGCCGTCGTAGTCGATGCCGAGGCCGCCGCCGCAGTCGAGGTAGCCCATCGGGAAACCCATCTTGAAGAGTTGGCAGTAAAAGCGCGCGGCTTCGGTGACGGCGGCCTTGATCGTGATGATGTTCGGCACCTGCGAGCCGATGTGGAAATGCACGAGCTTGAGCGCCTGCTGCATCTTGGCGGCGCGGAGCTTCTCGACGGCGAAGAGGACTTCGGCGGTGTTGAGGCCGAACTTGGCGTTGTCGCCGGTGGAGGAGGACCACTTGCCTTCGCCGCGCGTCTGCAGCTTTACGCGGAAGCCGATCATCGGCTTCACGCCGGTCTCCTTGGCGAGGCGGATGACGCTGTCGACCTCGGAGAGCTGCTCGATGACGATGATGATCTTCTTGCCCAGCTTGCGGCCGAGGAGGGCGAGCCGCATGTAGTCGTCGTCCTTGTAGCCGTTGCAGATGATGAGGCGCTGGTTGCCCTCGTGCATGGCGAGGGCGATCATCAGCTCGGGCTTGGAGCCGGCCTCGAGGCCGTAGTTGAAGTCCTTGCCGGCGGCGACGATCTCGTCGACGACCTCGCGGAGCTGGTTGACCTTGATGGGGAAGACGCCGCGGTATTCGCCCTTGTAGCCCTCGTCCTTGATCGCCTTGCGGAAGGTCTCGTTCAGCTGGACGACGCGGTGGCGGAGCTTGTCCTGGAAGCGGATGACGAGCGGGGCCTTGAGGCCCATGCTCACGGCCTCGTCGACGACGTCCATCACGCGGATGCTGCGCCCGTCGGCGATGGGCTCGACCTGGACGAAGCCCTCCCCGTCGACGGAGAAATGATTGGCACCCCAGCGCTTAAAACCGTAGAGGTCCTCGGATTGAGCGGCGGACCAGTTAGAGGCAGATTTGGTCTTCAAGGCAGTGTGCGAACGGAGGCTTGCTTTTTGTTGGGCTGGTTAGATTAATCGCCGTTTTAATTTTTCAATTCAGTCGAAGAATCAATGACCAAATTCTCCTCCTTCCTCGCCCAGGCCCAACCCGCCGCTCCTTCCGGTGGCTCCATGCTCATGCAGATGCTGCCTCTGGTGCTCATGTTCGGCGCGATGTATTTCCTCCTGATCGCCCCGCAGCGCAAGAAGCAGAAGGAGCACGAAAAGATGCTCGGCGCCCTCAAGGCCGGTGACGAAATCGTCACGACCGGCGGCATCTACGGCGTGATCACCAGCGTGAAGGACGACCGCTTCGTCGTCCGCATCGGCGCCGACAACCAGAAGGTCGAAATCGGCAAGGGCTTCGTGCACGCCCTCGTGAAGAAGACCGACGGCGCCGCCTGAGCGCGCCGCGCGGCGCCACGGCCGCCCCCGCCGCGCCGCCGGCGCGGTTTCTACCCTTTAACAACAAACACCCATGCTCAGTCGTAATCTCTGGAAACTGATCCTGTCCGCCGCGATCCTCGCGTGGGCAGTATCCTCGATGCTCCCGCTGAAGGACCGCGATTTCGGTCAATTCGTCCGCAGCGAGGCCGAGGCGAAACAAGCCGACTTCAACAAGCTCATGACGAAAGTCGCCGAGCGCGTGCAGGCCGGCCAAGCCCCCAGCGTCTTCGTCGCGCTCAAGCAGATCGCCCGCGAGGAGAAGATCGACCTCTCGCAATACTTCCCGCAGGTCCGCCTCGAGGCGAACCTCAAGAACATCGAGAAGCGCAACAACATCCTCCTCGACGAGCTGCTCCGCCGCTCCAAGGGCCGCCTCCAGCTCGGCCTCGACCTCAAGGGCGGCGTCGCCTTCACCCTCGAAGTCGACGAGCAGGTCGCCGCGAAGTTCAACGAGAGCACCCGCAAGGAAAAGCTCGAGAAGGCGATCGAGATCATCGGCGCCCGCGTGAACAGCCTCGGCGTCGCCGAGCCCATCATCCGCCCCGTCGGCGACACCCGCATCGAGGTCCAGCTCGCCGGCGTCACGACGAAGGACAACCCCGAGGTGATGAACAGCCTCAAGAAGCCGGCGCGCCTCGACTTCCGCATGGTGCACCCCTACGCGGCCCCGCCGCAGGAAGTGCCGCCGGGTTACGAGCCGCTGACCCTCGAGAACGAGGGCCGCAACGGCGAGACCTACACCGAGGAACTCTACGTCAAGCGCATCCCCGAGATGACCGGCTCCGGCGTCGCCGATTCCTACCCGGTCATGGACGAGTTCGGTCGCTTCAAGATCATCCTCCGCTTCACCAAGGAGGGTAAGGAGCAGTTCGCCCAGGTCACCAAGGCCATCGCCGACGAGGGCCAGCGCGCCGGCCGCCTCGGCCGCCTCGCCATCGTGCTCGACGGCAAGCTCTACTCGGCGCCGACCGTCCGCGAGCAGATCAACAGCGACAGCGCGGAAATCTCCGGCTCATTCTCCCAGCGCGAGGCCATCGACCTCGCCAGCGTGCTCAACAACCCGCTCGACCTCCCGCTCGCGGTCAAGGAGCAGAACGAAGTCGGCCCCTCGCTCGCCACCGACGCCGTCTCGAGCGGCGTGCGCGCCTCGCTCATCGGCACCGTCGCCGTCTGCGCGTTCATGGTCACCTTCTACGCCACCGGCGGCATCGTCGCCGTCCTCTCCCTGGCGGTGAACATCGCCATCATCCTCGGCGTCATGGCCAGCATCGGCGTGACGATGACGATGCCCGGCCTCGCCGGCATCGTGCTCACCATCGGCATGGCGGTCGACGCGAACATCCTGATCTTCGAGCGCATGCGCGAGGAGCTCGCGCTGGGCAAGTCGCTCAACAACTCCAACCAGGCCGGCTTCGAGAAGGCGCTCACCACCATCCTCGACGCCCACTTCGTGCAGCTCATCATCTGCGCGATCATGATCTGGCTCGGCACGGGCCCGATCAAGGGCTTCGGCTTCACCCTCCTCATCGGCGTGATCTCGACGCTCTTCTCCGTGCTCATCACCGGCCACATGCTGATGGAGATGCTCGTCGATGCCGGCCTGCAGAAGATCACCATGCGCCGCATGCTCGGCGACCTGAAGGTCGACTTCGTCAAATACGGCAAGCCCGCCGCCATCGGCTCCGTCGCCCTCGTGCTCGTGAGCATCGCCTACGTCGTCTACCAGGGCGACCGCATCTACGGCATCGACTTCGCCGGCGGCGACCAGATCACCGCCAACTTCACCACCAAGATCGACGCCGCCGCCATCCGCCGCGTCGCCGAGCAGAGCGGGGTGGGCGAGGTGAACATCACCTACGCCAGCGACCTCGGCAGCGGCAAGGAACAGCTCAAGTTCGAGACCGCCTACGGCAAGTCCGACCAGCTCCTCTCCGCCCTCCAGAAGGCCTATCCCAACGCCGGCCTCGTCAAGCAGGGCGGCAGCCAGATCGGCGCGACCATCGGCAAGGAGATCAAGTGGAACGCCATCCTCTCCGTCGGCGTGTCGATGCTCGTCATCCTCCTCTACATCGCCTTCCGCTTCGAGTTCGGCTTCGGCATCGGCGCCATGGCGTCGACCCTGCACGACATCCTGATGAACATCGGCATCTTCGTGCTCTTCGGCCACAAGTTCTCCGCGCCCATGGTGGCGGCGATCCTGTGCGTCGCGGGCTACTCCATCAACGAGACGGTCGTCGTCTTCGACCGTATCCGCGAGGAGCTGAAGCTCAACCCGACCGGCAACCTCCGCGACGTCATCAACCACGCGATCACGAAGGTCTTCGCCCGCACGATCATGACGGCGACGACCACCTTCCTCGCCGCGCTCGCGCTGTTCACCTTCGGCGGCGGCCAGCTGCACGACATCGCCTTCACCTTCCTCGTCGGCATCGTCACCTCGACGTTCTCGGCCATCTTCATCGCCGCCCAGGTCTTCTACTGGTGGCACAAGGGTGACCGCAAACACGTCGAGGCCCACCACGACATCGCGCCCAAATACGAGTGGGCCGGCTCTTCCCGCGCTTCGGAATAAGCTGACCGGGCGCGCCGCGTCCGCCTCAGCTGGTTTCCGCAAGCGCGGAGTCGGCCGAGGCGGCGTGCGCCCATCAGGCCATGCGCTGGAATTATACGCCGGTCCACGCGGAACGCGTGGCTGAACTCGCGCGCCAGCTCGGCACGAACGAGATCGTGGCCGAGCTGCTCATGCGCATCGGCCATGTGGAGCCGGAGCCCGCGACGCGGTTCCTCCAACCGACCCTCGCGACGCTCGCCGATCCGTTTCTCGTCGCCCATCTCGACGCCGCCGTCGCGCGCCTGATCCGGGCGCTCGAGCGCCGCGAGAACGTCATCGTGCTCGGCGACTACGACGTCGACGGCGTCAGCAGCACCACGCTGCTCGTCGACGTGCTGCGCCGCCTCGGTCTGCAGCCGCGCTACGTCGTGCCGCGCCGCCTCGAGGAGGGCTACGGCCTCACCCGCGTCGCCATCGACCGCGCGCTCGAGGTCGCGAAGCCCGACCTGTTCGTCGCGCTCGACTGCGGCACCAACTCGCACGACGAGGTCACGCACCTGCGCTCGCTCGGCGTCGACGTGATCGTGGTCGACCACCACCGCTCCAAGGAGACGCCGACCTTCGACGCGCTGCTGATCAACCCGCACGTGCACAACGTCACCGACGACCACTCGTGGCGCCACTGCTGCACCGTCGGCCTCGTTTTCAAGCTCCTGCACGGCCTGCTCAAGCAGCTGCGCGCCCAGAATTACCCCGGCGTGATGGACATCCGCCTGCGCGACTACCTCGATCTCGTCGCCATGGGCACGATCGCCGACCTCGTTCCGCTCGCGGGCGAGAACCGCATTTTCGCCAAGCACGGCCTGCACGTGCTCGCGGCCACGCAGCGGCCGGGGCTGCGCGCGCTGATGAACGTGGCGGGGCTCAAGCCGGAGAACGGCCTCGCGCCGGTCGACATCTCGTTCCGCCTCGGCCCGCGCATCAACGCCAGCGGCCGCCTGGCCGACGCCTCGCTTTCGGTCGACCTCCTGCTCAGCCAGGATCCCGCGTTCTGCCGCACCGCCGCGCAGCAGCTCGACGACCTCAACAAGGAGCGGCAGGAGATCGAGCGCCAGATCACCGAGCAGGCGGAAACCTACGTCGAGAAGCAGTTCGCCGAGGCGTGCGGCTTCGTGCTCTACGACGAATCCTGGCACCCCGGCGTCGTCGGCATCGTGGCCGGCCGCATCTCGCGCAAGTTCAACCGCCCCGCCATCGTCCTCGGCAACGAGGGCGACCTCGCCAAGGGCTCGGGTCGCGGCGTCAGCGGCGTCAATCTCGTCGAATTGCTCGGCGGCTGCCAGGGCATGCTCGAGAGCTGGGGCGGGCATCCGATGGCCGTCGGCGTCGCGCTGCGCAAGGCGCGGATCGAGGAGTTTCGCGCGCAGTTCAACGACGTCATCCGCGCGCGCCGCGGCCTCGACGCCTGCGAGCCGGTGATCGAGCTCTCCGGCTGGCTCGACGGCCAGCAGGTAACCGAGAAGCTGATGGACGAGCTCGACCAGCTGCATCCGTTCGGGCAGGGCAACCCCGAGCCGATCTTCGGCGTGCGCGGCCTCCGGCTGCGGTCGCGTCCGGAGATCTTCAAGGAGCAGCACTTTCGCTTCACCGCCGAGGACGTCCGCGGGCGGCGCCTGAGCGGCGTCGCCTGGAAGCTGGCCGATCGCCTCCCGCCCGCCGGCCAGCCGCTCGAGCTGGCGGTGCAGCTCAACTGGAATTTCTACGCCGGTCGCAAATCCCTGCAGCTCGAGCTGCTCGACTGGCGTGTCGCATGAAGCCGGACCGCGCGCGAAACCGCGCTTGTCACGGCGATGGGGGACGGACTTGTTGAGGCGCACCGGGCATGTTTGAAACGCTGCTGAAGTATTTTCAGGGTTCGCCGCTGGCCCTCTGGGGGCCGTTCGGCGTGTTGATCCTGTGCGGCCTCGGCCTGCCCTTGCCGGAGGACGTCGTGCTGATCTCGGCCGGTGCGCTGGGGGAGATCGACGGGCGTTCCTGGCTGCAGGTGAGCGGCGTGATGTATGGTGGCGTGATGATCGGCGACTCGACGATCTTCCTCACCGGCCGCTACCTCGGGCAACGGCTGCTCGCGACGCGTTGGTTCCAGCGCTACCTGTCGCCGGCGAAGCAGGAGCGCGTCGAGGCGCACTTCCACCGCTTCGGCTCGATGGTGCTCTTCGTCGCGCGCTTCCTGCCCGGGCTGCGCGCGCCCGTGTTCTTCACCGCCGGCTCGCTGAAGGTGCGCTATTGGAAATTCCTCCTCTTCGACGGCCTCGCCGCGCTGGTCAGCGTGCCGGCCTTCGTCTGGCTGGGGCATTGGCTCTGGGCGAATTTCCACGACGACCTCGAAGGCCTCGAGCGCGTCCTGGCGCGTTCGCATTGGTATTCGCTCGGCGTGACCGGTGGCATCATCGCGATTGTCGGCGTCGGAATCTACCTGCGCCTGCGCCGCCGATCCGACCTGCGCGACTGAGGCGCAGCTTGCCGGGGTGCGCCGGCAAATGCACGGTCGGAGAAAAATTCTGCTTGCCGCCACCCGGCGAAGTTCGCTTAGTTCGCCGCTCTGTTACGCAGCCGTAGCTCAATTGGATAGAGCATCTGACTACGGATCAGAAGGTTTGGGGTTCGACTCCCTACGGCTGCGCCACTCTCCCGCCCCGGTCGACGCAAGTTGACCGGGGCGAATTGTTTTCCGGGCCGCCCAGCGTCGCTGCCGGTCGGGTGGGGGAGCGTGACGAGACACCGCCTTGCGAGGGGATCACTCGGCCCGGATGGTTTTCGTTGACATCTATAATTGGCCTTTAATTTATCGCAGGCGAAAAATGGCTACCCCGTCACCCCAGTTCGATTTCTCGGTGCTGCGCACGTTGCGCGAGCAGCGGGAGCTGACGCTGGCGCAGCTCTCCGAGGCGTCCGGGGTGTCGGTGGCGGTGATCTCGAAGCTGGAACGCAACCAGCAGTCGGCGGAGCTCGAGACGCTCTACCGGCTGGCGCGCGCGTTCGGCTTGAGCGCGACGGATCTGATGGCGATGGCCGAGTCGCAGCTCGCGCACCGCACCGCCGAGAAGGTTTACCGGTCGGGCGACTTCAAATTCCGCCAGATCAAATACGCCAATGTCGTCGCCCACCTCGGCAGCGCGCCGGCCGGTGCGAAGGTGAACCGTCCGGAGATCCACCACGACGACACCGAGGTGTGCTGGGTGACCGAGGGCAAGCTGCGCCTCACGCTGCCGCACGAGGAGTGCATCCTTGCCGCGGGCGAGAGCATCCAGTTCGACGCCATCCAGCAGCACACCTACGAGGCGTTGGCCGACTCGCAGTTCGTCATTCTCCACCTCCGCAAAGACAAACGCTACTGACCCGCCGCTTTCACCCCATGCGCATCGACGCCCAGCTCCGCCCCGCCGACCTCACCGCCGCCCTCGCGCGTTTCTGGCCGCTCTCCGGCCAGAAAATCGACTCGATCTTCACCCGCTACGATCCCGCGAAGGGCTCGCCCGTCTTCACCGTCGCCGGCCAATACACCGCGCGCGGCTGGACGGAGTGGACCGAGGGCTTCAACTACGGTTCGGCCTTCCTCCAGTTCGACGCCACCGGGGAGCAGCGCTTCGCCGACGCTGCGCAGAAGCTCACGGTCGACCGCATGGCCTCGCATGTCTCGCACGTCGGCGTGCACGACCACGGTTTCAACAACCTCTCCACCTACGGCAACTGGCTGCGCCTCCAGCGCGAGGGCAAGCTCCCCGCCACGCACGTCGACTTCTGCGCGCTGGCGCTGAAAGCCTCCGGCGCCGTGCAGGCCGCGCGCTGGTCGCCGATCTTCGGCGGCGGCGGCTACATCTACTCGTTCAACGGCCCGCACTCGCTCTTCGTCGATACGATCCGCTCCGTGCGCATCCTCATGGTCGCGCACCGGCTCGGCCACCGCCTGATGGGCGAGAACGACGCCGCGCACTCGCTGCTCGAGCGCGGCCTGCAGCACATCGACGCCACGGCGAAATTCTCCATCTACTACGGCGAGGGCCGCGACAGCTACGATGTGCCGGCCGAGCGCGGCCGCACGACGCACGAGGCGGTCTTCAACCGCAACGACGGCCGCTTCCGCTGCCCGAATTCGCAGCAGGGCTTCTCCGGCTTCACCACGTGGACGCGCGGCCTCGCCTGGGCGATGGTCGGCTTTGCCGAGGAACTCGAGTTCCTGAAGACGCTCAGCGATGCCGAACTCGCGCCGCTCGGCGGCCGCGCCAAGTGGGAGGCCGTGCTCCTCAAGGGCGCCAAGGCCACCTGCGACTGGTTCATCGCCCACACCGCCAGCGACGGCATCCCGTATTGGGACGGCGGCGCGCCGCACCTGCACCGCCTCGGCGACTGGCGCTCGCGCCCGGCCGACCCCTTCAACGACTTCGAGCCCGTCGACTCCTCCGCCGCCGCGATCGGCGCGCAGGGTCTGCTCCGCCTCGGGCGCTACCTGGGCGAGAATGGCGACGGCAAATCCTACTGGCAGGCCGGCCTCACCACGATGCGCACGCTGCTGAGCGATGCCTACCTCGGCACCGATCCGGCGCACCAGGGCCTGCTCCTGCACACCGTCTACCACCGCCCGAACGGCTGGGACTACATCCCGCCGGGCCGGAAGGTTCCGTGCGGCGAAGCCTGCATGTGGGGCGACTATCATCTCCGCGAGGCGGCGCTCTACCTCCAGCGTGTGATCGAGGCCAAGCCCGACTACACCTTCTTCGGCTGCGTGGCCTGAGCGACCCGTCATGAATGCCGCGCCGCTCCCCGACCTCTCGCGCCTTTGCGTCCACACCATCACCACGAAACCGTGGCCGATCGAGGCCGCTGCCGCTAAGTTCGCGGCCGCGGGCGTGAAAGGCATCACCGTCTGGCGCGACGCTCTCGCCGGACGCGACATCGCTCAAACCGGCCGGCTCCTCCGCGATCACGATCTCAGCATCGTCTCGCTCTGCCGCGGCGGCTTTTTCCCCGCGCTCACCGCCGAGGGCCGCGCGAAGGCCCTCGACGACAACCGCCGCGCCATCGCCGAGGCGCACGCGCTCGGCGCGCCGCTCATCGTGCTCGTGTGCGGCGCCGTGCCCGGCCAGTCGCTCGTCGAGTCGCGGCGACAGATCGTCGACGGCATCGCGGCGCTGCTGCCCGATTGCCAGGCCGCCGGCGTGAAGCTCGCCATCGAGCCGCTGCACCCGATGTATGCCGGCGACCGCTCCGCCGTGAACACGCTCGGCCAGGCCAACGACATGGTCGAGCAACTGCGCTCGCCCTTCGTCGGCGTTGCCGCGGACGTTTATCATCTCTGGTGGGACCCGGCGCTCGAGCGCGAGATCGCCCGCTGCGGGAAACTCGGTGCGCTCTTCGCCTACCACGTCTGCGACTGGCGCACGCCGACCGTCGACCTGCTCAACGACCGCGGCCTCATGGGCGAGGGCTGCATCCCGCTCCGCCAGATCCGCGCGTGGGTCGAGGCGACTGGTTACCGCGGCTTCAACGAAGTCGAAGTTTTCTCCACGCGCCTCTGGGCCACCGATCAGGACGAGTATCTCGCCAAGATCGTCCAAGCCTACCGCGACCACGTCTGAACCCCAGCTTGCCCTCTCTCAACTCTCAACCCTCAGCTCTCAACTTAATGAAAACCCACACCCTCGGCATCATCATGAACGGCGTCACGGGACGCATGGGCACCAACCAGCACCTGATCCGCTCGATCAAGGCGATCATCGACCAGGGCGGCGTGAAGCTCTCCGACTCCGAAGTCATCATGCCCGATCCGGTCCTCGTCGGCCGCAGCGAGGAAAAGCTCCGCGCCCTCGCCGCCCGCACCGGCGTGAAGCGCATCTCCACCAATCTCGATGCCGAGCTCGCGAATCCCGCGAACCAGATCTACTTCGACGCCACGCTCACCGGCCAGCGTCCGGTCGGCGTCCGCAAGGCCATCGCGGCGAAGAAACACATTTACTGCGAGAAGCCCACCGCGACGACGTCCGCCGAGGCGCTCGCGCTCGCCAAGGAGGTCGCCGCCGCCGGCCTCAAGAACGGCGTCGTGCAGGACAAGCTCTGGCTGCCCGGCCTCGTGAAGCTGAAGTGGCTCATGGACCAGGGCTTCTTCGGCAAGATTCTCTCCGTGCGCGGCGAGTTCGGCTACTGGGTCTTCACCGGCGAACACGAGAAGCTCCAGCGCCCGTCGTGGAATTACCGCAAGGAGGACGACGGCGGCATCATCGTCGACATGGTCTGCCACTGGCAGTATGTGATCCAGAATCTCTTCGGCGACATCAAGAGCCTCACCTGCCTCGGCGCCACGCACATCCCGCAGCGCTGGGACGAGGCCGGCAAGCCCTACAAGTGCACCGCCGACGACGCCGCCTACGCGACGTTCGAGCTCACCAACGGCGTCATCTGCCACTTCAACTCCTCGTGGACGACCCGCGTTGACCGCGACGACCTGCTCACGCTCCACGTCGACGGCACGCACGGCACTGCCGTCGCCGGCCTGCGCGACTGCAAGGCCCAGTCCATCGCCGCCACGCCGCGCTGCGTCTGGAATCCCGACATCGACAGCCCGATCAAGTATCGCGACGGCTGGATGCGCGTGCCCGACCAGGGCGTTTACGACAACGCGTTCAAGGTCGAGTGGGAACTCTTCCTCAAGCACGTCGTCACCGGTTCGCCGTTCCAGTGGAATCTCTTCGAAGGCGCCAAGGGCGTCCAGCTCGCCGAACTCGCCCTGAAGTCTTGGGCCGAGCGCCGCTGGGTCGACGTCACTCCGCTGAAGTAACTAAACGGCCCACGGAACACACTGAACACACGGAAACCGATCCGATCTTCCGGCTTTCCCACGCCGCCCGACACTTCTTCCGTGTGGTCCGTGTATTCCGTGGGCCAAATTCCTACTGGGTCTCTTTTCGTGTAATTCGTGTGTCTCGTGGTTTCCCCAATTCCTCTCTCCCATGTCTAAAATAGCACTCGTCACCGGCGGCTCGCGCGGCATCGGTTTCGGCATCGCCGAGAAACTCGCGGCGGAAAAATGGGACCTCGTCGTCAACGGCGTTCGTTCCGAGGACCAGGTTGCGGAACCGCTCGCGGCGCTCGCGCGGCACGGCGTCCGCGTCGCCTACGCGCGCGGCGACGTCGGCTCGGCCGAAGGCCGCGCCGCCATTCTCGCCGTCTGCCGCGAGTTCACCGGCGGTCGTGCGCTCAACCTCCTCGTCAACAACGCCGGCGTGGCGCCGAAGGTCCGCGCCGACCTGCTCGAGACCACCGAGGAGAGCTACGACTACGTGATGAACACCAACCTCCGCGGCGTGTTCTTCCTCACGCAGGCCGTCGCGCGCGACATGGTCGCGGCCCGGAAGGCCGACGCCGCGTTCTTCGCCGCGATCGTGACCGTCAGCTCCGTGTCGGCGACGATGGCGAGCATCAACCGCGGCGAATACTGCATCGCCAAGGCCGGCCTCGCCATGCTCAACGAGCTCTTCGCCGCCCGCCTGGGCGCGGACGGCATCCCGTCCTACGAGGTGCGTCCGGGGGTCATCAAGACCGACATGACCGCGGCGGTGACCGAGAAATACGACAAGCTCATCGCCGGCGGCGCCTTCGTGCAGCCGCGCTGGGGCTTTCCGGACGACGTCGGCCGCGCCGTGGCCGCGCTCGCGCGCGGCGACTTCCCGTATTCGACGGGGCAGGTGATCCTCGTCGACGGCGGCCTGACGATCCCGCGGCTCTAGCCAAAGCCCTCGGCGCGCAGGGGTTTGGGAGGCGATTGGCCCGTGCCGCCGGGCAAGTGGCGGCCCCCGGGAGATTTCCTTTGACACCCCCTCGCGCGACTCTCTTCTTCTATCGCTTTTATGAAAGTCGTTTCCTCCATCAAATCCGCGAAGACGCGTCACCCGGACTGCCAAGTCGTCCGCCGCAAAGGCCGGATCTACGTCATCAACAAGACCGACCCGCGCTACAAGGCGCGCCAGGGCTGATTAAACCGATTTTTCCCGCCATGAAAGCCCAAGGCCATCCTGCTTTGAACAACGTTTGCTTCCTCGATATCGGCACGGGCAAGCGTTTCCTCACCAAGTCGACGATGAAGTCCGCCCGCACCGAGACCATCGACGGCAAGGAATACTTCGTCATCGTCCGCGACGTCACGATGGACTCGCATCCCGCCTACACCGGCGAGAAGCGCCTCGTCGACACCGCCGGCCGCGTCGAGAAGTTCACCTCGAAGTTCAAGCGCGGCGCCGCCAAGAAATAAGCGCGCGCGAAGCGACTTTCCCGAAGCCCTCCCGATGCGGAGGGCTTTTTCTTTGGCCGGCATCGGCCGGGCGTGGGACACGGAAAAGTGTGGGCTCGGTCCGCGCCCGGTGTTTTGGTCGACGGCGTGCCTGACGTGAAACTCCTCTGCTTCGACTGCGATTCCACCCTCAGCGCCATCGAGGGCGTCGACGAATTCGCCCGGCTGCGCGGTGCGGAGTGCTTTCGCCAGAGCGAGCAGATGACCCGCGACGCCATGGAGGGTCGCATCCCGCTCGAGCAGATCTTCGGCCGGCGCCTCGAGATCATCCGGCCGGCGCAAGCCGACGTCGCGCGCATCGCGGAGCTTTACCTCCGCGAGATCGAGCCGACCGCCGCCGCCACCGTGAGCGCGGCCAAGGCCGCCGGCTGGACGCCGGTGATCGTCAGCGGCGGTTTCGTGCAGGCGATCCGCCCGCTGGCGGATTTCCTCGGCATCGCGCGCATCGAGGCGGTGGAGCTGCAGTTCGACGGGGCGGGGCACTACGCGGGTTTCACGCCGCACCCGGCCTCGCGCAAGGGGGCAAGCCCGAGGTGGTGCGCCGGCTGCGCGCGGAGTTGCGGCCGACGCGCGTGATCGCCGTGGGCGACGGGGCGAGCGATCTCGAGATGCGCGATGACGTTGACGTTTTCGTGGGTTTTGGGCGCTATGCCGAGCGTGCCGCCGTGAAGGCCGGCGCGCACCGCTTCGCCTACCGCCTCGACGAAATCCTGCCCCTGCTCGCGTGATCGCCCGACTGCTTCGACTCGGATTCCTCGCCGCCTTGGTCGCGGCCGGTTCACTTTGGGCGGCTGGCGCCGCCCCGGCGGAGGCTTTTCCCCGCGCCCTCGAGACCTACGCCACGATGCCCGGCGCCACGGCGTGGGCGGTGGTGAAGGCCCGCGCGGCGGCGGAGCCGTTCAACCTGGTGGCGACCGCGATCTTCGTGCTCGCCGTGCTGCACACCTTCGCGAGCGCCCGGATCCGGCACTGGGCGCACGTGATCGAGGAGCGACACGCCGCGCGATTGCAGCGCGCCACCGCGCGCGCAGACCGCAACGACGACGGGCAGCCGGACGAGGTCAGTTTCTGGGGCCAGATGCTGCACTTCCTCGGCGAGGTGGAGGCGATCTTCGGCTTCTGGGTCGTGGTCCTGCTCGGCGCGATCGTGTGGTTCAAGGGGCTCGACACCGGCATCCATTACCTGAGCAGCACGGTGAACTACACCGAGGCGCTCTTCGTCGTGATCATCATGACGCTGGCCTCCACCCGGCCGGTGCTGCGCCTGGCCGAGCAGAGCATGCGCGCGGTCGCGCGGCTCGGCGGCGGGCGCCCGGCGGCCTGGTGGCTGTCGATCCTGACCATCGCCCCGCTGCTCGGCTCGTTCATCACGGAGCCGGCAGCGATGACCATCGCGGCGCTGCTGCTCGGGAAGCAGTTCTACGCCCTCAACCCGAGCGGGCGCCTGAAATACGCCACCATCGGCCTGCTCTTCGTCAATGTCTCGATCGGCGGCACGCTGACGCATTTCGCCGCCCCGCCGGTCCTGATGGTGGCGGCGGCGTGGGGCTGGGACATGGCCTACATGTTCACGCATTTCGGCTGGCACGCGGTCACCGGCATCCTGCTCTCGAACGCCGTCTACTTCGTCGCCTTCCGGCGCGAGTTGCTCGCCCTCCAACCCGCCGCGGACGCCGGTGCGGACGGCGAGGCGGTCCCGGCCTGGGTGACGCTCGTGCACCTGCTGTTCCTCGGCTTCACGGTGTGGATGGCGCATCACCCGGCCCTGTTCATCGGCGGCTTCCTGTTCTACCTCGCCTTCGCCCAGGCGACGGCGCACCACCAGAGCCGGCTCGATCTCCGCGGGCCGCTGCTGGTCGGCTTCTTCCTCGCTGGCCTCGTGGTGCACGGCGGCCTGCAGGCGTGGTGGATCCAGCCGGTGCTCGGCAGCCTCGGCGAGCTGCCGCTGTTCGCCGGGGCGACGATCCTGACGGCCTTCAACGACAACGCGCTCATCACCTATCTCGCGACGCTGGTGCCCGGCTTCACCGAGCAGTTGAAGTTCGCGGTCGTCTCCGGCGCGGTCACGGGCGGCGGCCTGACCGTGATTGCCAACGCCCCGAATCCCGCGGGCCAGTCGATCTTGCAGCGCTATTTCCCGGACGGCGTGTCGCCGCTCGGCCTCTTTCTGGGCGCGCTGGTGCCGACGCTGATCGTGGCGTTCTCGTTCATGGTGCTCTGAGCGCCGGCGGGCGTCAGAGCTGGATCGGCATGCCGACCTCGATGATCTGCATCGGCGGCAGGCGGTAGTAGTCGCGGGCCTGGCGGGCGTTGCGGCTGAGCAGCGAGTAGAGACGCTTTTCCCAGTGCCACATTCGCGATTCGCCGCCGGTGATGATCATCTCGCGGTTGAAGTAGTAGGTGGCCTCGTTGAGCTTGATCGGCACGCCGCAGGCCTTGACCTGCTGCATCAGCCGCGAGACGTCGGGCGACTCCATATAGCCGTAGCGGCCGATGGCGCGCCAGACGCCGTGGCCGATCTCCGAGACAGTGAGGCGCTCGTTGTCCGGCACCTGCGGCACCTCCTCGGTGACCACGCTGAGCAGCACGACGGTCTCGTGCAGCACCTTGTTGGCCTTGAGGTGGTGCAGCAACACGAGCGGCGTGCCGGTGGGATTGCCGGCCATGAAGACGCCGGCGCCGCGCACGCGGGTGATGTGGTCGCTCTTGGCGATCGAGCGGAGTTCGTCTTCCGTCACGCCGTTGGCGTAGATGCGGCGGAAGATCTCGTCCTTGCCGGTCTTCCAGGTGTGCATGATCGCGATGACGCCGCCGGCGATGAGCACCGGGAACCAGCCGCCGTCGGCGAACTTGTGGAGATTCGAGGCGAAGAGCGGCACGTCGATCGCGAGGAAGAACGCGCACAGCAGGCCCGCCTGCCAGACGGGCCACTTCCAGTTGCCGCGCAGCACGGCGTAGAATGCCAGGGTGGTGACGACCATCGTGCCCGTGACCGCGATGCCATAAGCGGCGGCGAGGCGCTCGCTGGAGCGGAACGCCAGCACGACGTAGATCGAGCCGGCGGCGAGCAGGCCGTTCACGAGCGGGAGGTAGATCTGGCCGGATTGGTCGGGGTTGGTGTAGTTGATCGTCAGGCGCGGGAAATAGCCGAGCTGGATCGCCTGGCGCGTGAGGGAGAACACGCCCGAGATCATCGCCTGGCTGGCGATGATGGCGGCCACGATCGAGAGCAGCGTGAGCGCGAGGCGCGGCGTGCCCTCGGGGACGAGGGCGAAGAACGTGTGCGTCGTGTCGTCGGGGTGGGCGAGGGCCCGGGCGCCTTGGCCGAAGTAGTTCAGCACCAGCCCGGGGAACGCGCAGAAATACCAGGCCCGGGCGATGTGCTTGCGGCCGAAGTGGCCCATGTCGGCGTAAAGGGCCTCCGCGCCGGTGATGGCGAGCACGACGGCGCCGAGCAGCCCCGCCGATTCCGCCGGGTGCGCGAGCAGGAGGCGGATGCCGAGGCGCGGGTCGAGGGCGGCGAAGACCCGCGGGTTGTCGATGATGTGCCAGAGGCCGAGCAGCCCGAGCACCACGAACCACAGCAGCATCGCCGGGCCGAAGATCCGCCCGATGCTCTTCGTGCCGTGGAATTGCACGGCAAACAGCCCCGCCAGGATCAGCGCCGAGAGGAACGGCACCCAGCCGGCGAAGCCGGGCGTGAAGGTGTTGATGCCCTCCACCGCGCCCATGACGGAGATCGCCGGCGTGATGATGCCGTCGCCGTAGAGCAGGGCGGCGCCGACCAGGATCAGGACGGTCATCACCCCCATCTTGCTGCGGGCGCGCTGTCCGTGCCCGAGGGCGAGCAGGGCGAAGATGCCGCCCTCGCCGCGGTTGTCCGCGCGCGTGACGAACACCAGATACTTCACGATGACCACGAGCACCATCGACCAGAACACCAGCGAGAGCGCGCCCAGCACGCCCTCCGCGCGGTCGACCGGCGGCAGGTAGTTCAGGCACTCGCGCAGCGCGTAAAGCGGGCTGGTGCCGATGTCGCCGAACACCACGCCCAGCGCGCCGAGCGTCAGTCCCGCACCCGCTGCAGCCGAGTGATCTTTCCCTTCTGCTTGCATTGAACGGCCGACTGTTGGGGAACCCGGCGGGGCTCGCCAGCCGTTTTCCGCCGGGGGCAAATACCGCTTGACGCTCCAGCGCGAAATCCAGCCGGGCGCGCAAAAACGTTTGCAGCTCAGCTCTTTTCGCCGACCGTTGCCCCATGATCCCCGCCTGGAAAACCGTCAAGAACTACGAGGACATTCTCTACCAGAAGGCCGATGGCATCGCGAAGATCACGATCAACCGGCCCGAGAAGCGCAACGCGTTCCGTCCGCAGACCGTGTTCGAGCTGCACGAGGCGCTGCTCGACGCGCGCGAGGACCAGAAGATCGGCGTCGTGCTCCTGACCGGGGCCGGTCCGGCCAAGGACGGCAAATACGCTTTCTGCGCCGGCGGCGACCAGTCGGTCCGCGGCCACGGCGGCTACATCGACGCCAAGGGCGTGCCGCGCCTGAACATTCTCGAGGTGCAGAAACTCATCCGCTCGATGCCCAAGGTCGTGATCGCCCTCGTCGCCGGCTACGCGATCGGCGGCGGCCACGTGCTCCACGTGATGTGCGACCTCACCATCGCGGCCGACAACGGCATCTTCGGCCAGGTCGGCCCGAAGATGGGCAGCTTCGACGGCGGCTTCGGCTCGAGCTACCTCGCGCGCATGGTCGGCCAGAAGAAGGCGCGCGAGATCTGGTTCCTCTGCCGCCAATACAACGCGCAGGAGGCGCTCACGATGGGCCTGGTCAACAAGGTCGTGCCGGTCGCCGAGCTCGAGCAGGAGGGCGTGGCGTGGGCGAAGGACATCCTCCAGCGCAGCCCGCTCGCGATCCGCTGCCTGAAGTCGGCCTTCAACGCCGAACTCGACGGCCAGAGCGGCGTGCAGGAGCTCGCGGGCAACGCCACCATGCTCTACTACATGACCGAGGAGGCGAAGGAGTTCATGACGGCGCAAAAGGAGAAGCGGAAGCCGAAGGCGGACCAGTTTCCCTGGTTGCCGTGAAGCAAGGCGGGCCGCCCGCCGCCGGCTCCGTCATCGAATATCCCCGCAGCACGCGAGGCGGAAGCCGGGCGGGTGTGCGGTGGCGCCGCGCGCGTTAGCCGCCGACGGCTCTCGGCATCGACGCCCGTGCGGCGAGCGAAGCCGCCCGCGCTGCGAGGGAAGGGCGCTTGGGGACAAGCGCCCCTACCGACGAAACACGCACCCCGGTGGGGGCGGTGTCTGATGTCGCTGCGCTCGGTAGCCCTCAACCGCCCGCGAGCGAGGCTGAGCGCCCGAGCCACGACCTCGACTTTCGCCGCAACGAGCTCCGCGACCGGAACAATCGACTCAGCGACCGGAGCCACCGCCTCGTTCCTCGCCGCAACCAAGTCGGCTCCCGTCGCAACGAGCCCGTCCCGCCAAGCAACCGCCTCAGCTCCTCAAACAACGACGTCGTCCGGCGCAACAATGGACTTGTCCGCCGAAACAATAGAGTCGGACGACAAAACAATTGAGTTGGGAAACAAAACAATTGAGTTGGCGGCTCAAACAATGAGCTCGGCGGTTCAAGCAATCGGGTCGTCCGTGTAAACAATCGCCTTGGCGTGTAAAACAATCGGGTCGGCGTGTAAAACAATGAGCTCGGCGAGTGAAGCAATGACCCTCTCGCGAGAAGCAATGACCCAGTGCACTCAAGCAATTGCGCAAGTGCCTGATTCAGCGGTCAAGCTCGGTCCAACGGGCGCCGGAGGGCCGTAAAAAACAAAGCCCGAACGCCGCGCAATTCGGGAGCCCCTGTTCGCGACGCGTGCGTTCGGAGGGTAGGGGCGGTTGTCCCAACCGCCCTCGAACGGGTTGGCGCCCACGAAACACACCCAAGGCACGAAAACAGCAGGGATCTCCTGCGCATGAAATCGAATCGGCCAAAGAGCCGCCGCGCTCTCGGACCTGTGGCCTGTTCCGTCGACCGCAGTCGCCGGCATCCGCTGCCTTCAACGACCCTCGGCTTTGCGGCCCCGGACGCCGGGCGCTGGGGGACAAGCGCCCCCCACCTTACGCAACGCGCGATCGGAAGAGCGGCGATCAGCCCGAGGCGTGCGTCGTGTCTGCGCTCTCGGCCCAGACGACGAGCCAGCCGCTTTCCTTGTCGGTGTAGACGATCGGCGTGGCGTTGGGATCGGCGACTTCGACGTAGTCGGCCTGGGCCGTGGCCTCCGTGGCACCCACGGTCGACGGGGCGGCAGGCGGCACCGGACGGCCGACGAACAGAGCGAGCGCGACCGCCGCGGCGGCGGCGAGCGGGGTGCCGAACCACACCACGGGCGCGAGACGGCGCTTCGTCGTGCGCGGCGCGGATGCCGGGGCGGCGGTGTTGATCCGCGCCTGCACAGCGCGCCACTCGGCGTCGATGTCGGGCAGCCGCACGGCTTTCGCATCGGCCCGCACGGCGTCAAGGGCAGCCTCGACGTCGGCGCGCAGCTGCCGGCAATCGGCGCAGGCGGCCAGATGGGTCGCCAGTTCGGCGTGCTGAGCGGGAGTCAGCACGCCGTCGCGATCGGAGAGCAGCCAAGTTTGGACGCTGCGGCAGTTCATCGGGAAGCGGGTTTACCAGCGGCGGTCGCGACGGTCATAGCGGCCGTAGTCGTTGTAGGCGACCCACACGCGCTCGGTGCGAATCTCGTAGTGGCCTTCGACGTAGCGGCGATAGGGACGGCCCCAGTGGTCGCGCTCCATCGTCCAGAAGCCGGGCACCCAGACGCGGGTGTGGATCTGGCGCCAGTAGCCCGCCGGTTCGTCGCAGCGGTCGGGGCCGCGGTGATAGCCGGTCTGGACGATCACGGCATCGGGGCCGTGATGCTGGTCGGCGAGGACAGAGCCGACGATCACCCCGCCGAGAAAGCCGCCGAGGACGGCGCCGGTGTCGTTGGCCTGGGCGGTCTTCGGGGTGGCGAGGGCAAAGAGGGTCGCGAGCGCAAGGGCGAGAGCGGCGAATTGGGTTTTCATGAGGTGTCTCCGTGTTGGGTTCGCTCTTGGGACGCGGCGCGGCGGCGGTTTATTCAAAAATCCGCGGCCGGGCTATTGGGCGACGATGAACACGGCGTAAACCTCGCCCGGCGTGCGGCCGGTGGGGGGCCGCCGAGCACGGCGGGGACGCCGGGGCGGAGCGTGACGCCGGTGTTCATGAGCGTGCGCTCGCCGATGTTGGCGGCCCAGCGGACCCGCAGCTGATAGGGATTCTTGCCAGCCTCGATCATCAGTTCATGGCCCTGGCCGACCATCAGCGTGGTGCGCTCGCCGGGGCCGATGTCGCCGCGGTCGCTGCCCTGATACTCGAACGACTCGAAGCGCATGATGCGGCGGAGGGTCGGCTCGTATTGCGCCAGGCGGGGGTCGCTTTTGCCGCCGCGCTCGTTGGACGCGGTGATGAGGAACACGTGCAACTGCACGCGCTCGGCCGCCAGGGCGCGGACGGCGGGCGCCGCGAGGAGACCGAGCAGCAGCAGGAGCGTGAACGGGAGGCGGTGCGTTTTCATCGGGAAGCTTTCAGTTTTTGCGCGAGCATTCGGCGGGCGTGGTAAAGGCGGGACATCACGGTGCCGATCGGCAGTTCCGTGGCACGCGCGATTTCCTCGTAGGACAAGCCCTGCACCTCGCGCAGCGTGAGGACCGCGCGGTGTTTCGGCGGCAGGGCCTCGAGGGCGCGGTGCAGTTGCGCGCGGCGTTCGCCGCCCTCGGCTTCGTCGCGCGCGGTGGCGTCGGTCGACGGCTCCGCCACCACGACCGCCTCGGGCGGCGTGTCCTCGCCGGCGCTGGCGAACGGCAGGAACCGGTCGAACCAGCGGCGGCGCTTGCGGAGATGATCGAGCGATTTGCGCACGGCGATGGGATGGACCCAGGTCGTGAACTTCGCCTCGCCGCGGAAATTCGGCAACTCGCGCCAGACCTTGACCCACACCTCCTGTGAGACGTCGCGCGCATCGTGTTCATTCCGCAATATCCCAAACACCGTGCGGAAAACGGCTTCGTAGTGCGCCCGCATCAGTTCCCCGAACGCCGCCTGGTCACCGGCGCGGGCGCGCGCGAGCAGGGCGGGGTCGTTGGCGGGGCTGGGGTCGGGGGCCGGCACAGGCAGGGACAGGGGACAGGTGGCAGGGACGGGCAGTTCCCTAGCCGAGCGTCGCCCGCGCGTCCAGCGGGAGGTCGACGTGCACGAGGCTGCGGTTGACCGGGCGCTTCCACCAGCCGCGGTGACAGAACGGATACGCCTCGCCCAAGGCGACGTGATTGGCGGCGTTCTCGTCGAGCAAGGGGTGATGGAACACGGCCCGCGCCGCGGGCCAGGACGGTGCGGGCGCGCCGAGCTCGCTGGCGAGCAGGGCGACCTCGCCGAGGCGGGCCGCGCCGCCGTCGGTCGCGAGCAGCTCGCGCAGCAGGTCGGCGTTCGTGCGCGCGGCCGCCTCAACGACCCGCCCGGAGCGGAATTCCAGCTCGATACCCTCGATCGCCGTGCCGGCATGACAGACGGGGCGCGCGACGCGGACGCGACCGGTCGCACGGCGGCAGTCGGGCGCGGTGAAGATTTCCTCGGTCGGCAGGTTGATGACGTGGCGCACGGCGTGCTTGGTGTGCTGCGCGGCCGTGCACCAGTGGTGTTTCTCCGGCAAGCCGAGCGTCAGGTCCGTGCCGGGCCCGACGAGGCGCACGGTGCTGTGGCGGGCGGCGTTCAGCCGCTCCGCCGTGGCCACCAGTCGATCCAGGTGCGCGTTCCAGCGGGTCACGGCGTCGCCGGTGCCATCGGCGCGGACGCTGTCGAACACGCCGCGCCAGAGGGCAGCCAGGCGCTGCTCGCTGGGCAGGTCGGCGAAGGTCAGCGCGGCCCAGCTCGGCGACGGCGCGGGCGCGATGCACCACTGCGAGGCGCCGCGGACGAGCTGCTGGACGATCGGACCGAAGTGGCGCCAGGCGATCTCGTGTTGCGCGGCGAGGTGGGCGGCGGGCACGCCGTCCATCAGGCGCGGCTGGCTGCCGGTGAGGAAAAGGAACGCGCCGCCGCGGCGCAGGTGGTGCGTGAGCCGCGAGGTGTTCTGCGCCACGAGGCGATCGAAGGCCCCGCGCTGGTCGGCCTCGGCCATCGCGCGGAGCTCGGCGCTGGGGCTCCAGACCACCTCGAAGTCATCGCCGACTTCCAGGGCGGCGCGGCGCACGGCGTCGACCAGCACCTCGGCGCTGCGGGCCACGCCTTGCTGATCGTAGGGATCGGTGACGAGCAGTTTCTGGCCGGGCTGCAGGTTCACGCCGACGCGCACGATCACAGCGGCGTAGTCGCGCAGGCGGGCCTCGAAATCGGGGAGCATGTCAGGCGCGGGCGAGGTGCCCCGCGACCGCCTGTGCCGCCTCGGTCGCGGTCAGGCGTGCGGTGTCGAGGCTCAGGTCGGTGCGCGGGATGACCGGCGTGCGGAACGCGCCCGCGGCGCGCAGCTGGCGGTAGAGGGCGAGGTCGGTGAGCTTGCGGAATGACTGGCGCGAGGCGCTGGCGAGGCGGGCCTCGATCTCGGCCTCGGTGGCGGCGAGCTCCACCGAAAGGAGCGTCGCGCCGGTCGCGGCGGGCAGGTCGGCAAACAGCCAGTCGATGAACTCTTGCGGGACGGAATTCTCGGGATTGAAGGTGAAGATCAGGCCGCCGGCCGGGCGGCGGGCCGCGGCGGCGAGGTGCGTGCGCCAGGCGTGGTCGCGCTCGGCCACGAAGCCGGGCGTGCCGAACGCGTGGCGCTGGAGCACGGCGTCGACCACGAGGTGGTTGTGGTAGAGCTCGAAGCCCGTGAGCGCGGCGAGTTCGCGGCCGACGGTGTATTTTCCCGTGGCGGGCGCGCCGTGGAGGAAGACGAGGTGCATAGAAAAGCCAGCGCGCGCAGGCTCGCTGGCGGGGAGGGGAATGACGAGCGCTTACTTGCCGGTGCCCGCGTCCAGCGCGGACCGCAAGGTGAAGACCTGCACGGCGTCGATGGCGCCGTAGTCCTTGCTGCCCGAGAAATCCAAAGCGTCCGCCGTCGTGGCCAGGGCGGTGTCATCGGTGGTAAACGCGCGTTCGGCCCGCTCGGTGCCCGGGACAGGACGGACGTGGGTGGCGGCCAGGCTCAGGTCGTGGCGCGCCTCGTTGAACTCCTCATAGTCCTCCGCCGGACTCGGGTTCGGCCCGAGGGCGACGGAGGGCGAGGTGACGCGGAAATCGTCGAAGTCGAGCTCGCCGGACGTCTGGCCGCCGACGACGTAGATGCGTCCCTGGTGGGCGATCGCGGCGGAGCCGCGGGCGACCTGATAGTCCAGGGCGAAGGGTTCCGACCGCTTGGTCTTCAGATCATAGGCGATCAGCGCCGATTCGCCGAACAGCAGCACGTAGTGATCCGCGAAGGCCGCGGACGTGGTCGCCGTCGCCCGGTGCAGCGGGGGCAGGATCCGCCAGATGTTCTCGGCGGGAATGTAGACCTCCACATCCGGAAGTTCGCGACGGGAACGCGAGCCCCCGGCGACGAACGCGAAGCCGGTGACGGTCGTGGCCGCGCACTCGCGTGCGGTCGGCATCGTCAGCCCGGTGGTCCAGCGCTGCTGGGCGAGGTCGAAGATCTCGACGGAGTTGGTGTCGACGATGTGTCCGTTGCGGGTCTTGGCGCCGCCGAAGACGTAGAGCCGGTTGCCGATGGCGGTGAAGCCGAAGTTCGCCTTCGCGACCGGCATCGGCACGCCGCGCTTCGTCGTGCCGCTGGCCAGGTCGACAATTTCCACGGAGTCCTCGAACACGCGGCCGGACGGGATGGGGCTGCCGCGATAGCCGCCGAGCACGTAGAGTTGTCCGTTCACGATCGCGACGCGGTGGTTCCGCCGCGGGATCGCCAGGCGGGCCACGATCTCGGATGTGTTGCGCTCGAGGTCGATCCGCTCGATCTCGGGCACGCTCTGGCCGTAGGTGTTGGCGCCGCCGACGACGTAGAGATACCGTCCCTCGGCCGCGAGCGCCGCGCCGTAGCGGGGGACGCGCAGGCGCAAGGGCAGGTCGATCCGGACGATCGGGGTGGCCGCGGCGCGCACGGGAAAATCCGGCAGGTTGACGGGCCGCTCCTGCTCGGCGGCCCCGCCGTGGCGGCGGCCACGAGCAGCAGGAGGCGGGGGAGGAGCGCGCGCAGCACGACGCGGAGCCAAGCGGAAAGCGGGCCCGGGCGGAAGCACGACTTTGCCGGTGGGAGACCGGCCCAAGAAAAACGCCGCTCCGGTCGGAGCGGCGTCGGGAAGGGGAAGGGCGGCGGCGGCTTACTTGCCGAGGCTCTTGCGGAGGTCGTCGAGCTGGCCGGCGGAGCCGAGCAGCACGTTGCGTGAGGCGATGAACTTCGCGTATTCCTCGATGAAGATCTTGCCCGGCGGGCGGAAGTCGAACTCGGCGGGCTTGTCGCGGAAGAACTCGCGGTGCACGCGGGTCCAGACGAGGCGGCCGTCGGTGTCGATGTTGATCTTGGTGACGCCGAGCTTGGCGGCGGGGAGATACTCGTTCACGTCGACGCCCATCGAGTCCTTGATCTGGCCGCCGGCGGCGTTGATGCGATCGACTTCGTCCTTCGGCACGCTGGAGCTGCCGTGCATGACGAGCGGGAAGTTCGGGAGGCGGTCCTGGATCTTCTTCAGGACGTCGAAGTGGAGCGACTGCTTGCCCTTGAACTTGAAGGCGCCGTGCGAGGTGCCGATGGCGCAGGCGAGGGAGTCGCAGCCGGTCTGCTTGACGAATTCCTGGGCTTCAGCCGGGTCGGTGAGGCAGGCGTGGCCTTCCTCGACCTTGATGTCCTCCTCGACGCCGCCGAGCATGCCGAGCTCGGCTTCGACGGAGAGGCCCTTCTTGTGGGCGGCTTCCACGACGCGCTTGGTGATCTCGACGTTCTTGGCGAACGGATCATGGGAGGCGTCGATCATCACCGAGCTGTAGAAGCCGGAGTTGATGCAGTCGTAGCAGGTCTCCTCGTCGCCGTGGTCCAGGTGCACCGCGAAGATCGCCTCGGGGAAGATCTCGTCCGCCGAGCGGATGATCGCCTCGAGCATCTTCTTGTCGGTGTATTTGCGGGCGCCCTTGGAAATCTGGATGATGAAAGGCGCTTTCGAGCTGATGCAGCCTTTGAACAGGCCCATGGCCTGTTCCGCGTTGTTGATGTTGTAGGCGCCGATGGCGTATTTGCCGTAGGCGTGTTTGAACAGCTGGGCGGTGGTGACGATCATAGCGGGGGAGAGAGGCGGTGATTTAACTCCCCGTCCGCCACAGCGACAAGCTGGAACTGTGTGTCAGCCCTTGGGCGGCGTCGGAACCTGCGTGGGCGTGGACGCCTTGCCGCCGTTGCCGCTGCCGCCATTGCGCCGCTGGAACTGTTCGCGCATGAGCTTGGCGAGCTGGGCCTGGGCCTGTTGCTCGGCCTGCAGTTGCTGCAGCGCCTGCTGCTGGCTGGCGGAGAGGACGCTGGCGGACTGGGCCACGGCCTGGTCGGTGATCTGGGCGCCGCCGTTGCCGCCGAAGCCGATGCGGCCCGCCGGCGTGCGCACGCCGCCCGCGCTCGGGTTCTTCTGGTCGGTGGTGGTGGCGAGCAGCTGCACGAGCTGCTCGGTCTGGGCGTCGCTGAGCGGCGCGTCGGTGTAGCTGAGGCGCTGCTGGAGCTGGGAGACCACGGTGCGCTGCGGCTGGGTCTGCTCGAAGTTCTGGTATTGGGCGAACGCGGCGTCGCCGATGGCGGCACGGATGTTGTTGTCGACCTCGTTCTGCGCGTTCTGGACGAGGGCGCGGAGCTCGTCGCGGTTCTCGCGTCCCGTGAGGCCCTGCGAGCGCGCGGCGGCCATCACGTCGGCCACGGTGGTGCGCTTCTCGACCAGGAGGTTCTTGAACTGCTCAAGCTGGGCGGGGAGAGGTTGAGGCTTTTGAACAGCGCGGAGTAGCGCGCGTCGAGCGCGCCGCGCTGCTGGGTGGCGAGCAGGCGCTGGACGTCGGGGTTGTCCATCATCGCCATGAAACGCCCGAACGGGCCGCCCTCGCCGGGGCCGCCGAAGCGGATCGCGGCGTCGACGGCGGCGTTCTCGAGCGTGGCCTCGCCCGGGCCGCCCTCGCCGTCGGGGCCTCCCCGGCGGCCGCGGAGCTGGGCCTCGAGTTCGTCGCGGCGTTTTTCCGCGTCCCACAGTTTCTTGCGGAGGTCGTTGCGCTCCTTCTCCAGCGCGTCGGCCGCGAGCCGGGCGTGCGCCAGGGCTTTCTGCTGCTGATAGGCGTAGAAAACGCCGGTCGCCGCCACGAGGGCGAGGATCAGGACGGTGAGGCGAGACAGCGTGCGCATGGCAATGAGACGCCTGCAAAAGGCCACGGTTTCAGTCGCGCGGCGAGGGCAAAGGGATGAACGGGCTGTGCGCTGCGGTAGGGCCGGTTTTAACCGGCCAAACGGGTTTGCGCTCGCGAGCGAAGGGGGCCGGGAGCGACAAACCGGGCCGGATGAAGCCGGCCCTACTCACGGCGGCGGGAACGGTGGACGTCGCTGCCCGGTGGGCTCCCGGCTCCGCCCATCCGTGGCAGGGCTCGCCCTATTTCCTCCTCACCGAGGAGGAAATTCGAACTCCGCCTTGTCCTTCTTCGCGGAGAGAACCAGGTAGGCGCTGAACTTGTTGCCGCGCTTGGAGACGAAGCCCTCGATCAGGTCGCTCTTGCCCTCGGCGAGGAGCTTCTGGACGACCGCGGGGGCGATCTCGTGCTCGCAGAGCTTCTTGGCGAGTTTGAACACCGCGCGGTTGTCCTGCTCTGGCTTGCGCACGTAGTAGGTGTCGCCGAGCTCGACCAGCTCGCCGCCGTCGTGCGCGGGGCTCTGGCCGAGGACCGTGGCCTTGGAGAGATCGACCTTGGCGCGGGCCTTGCGCTCGATGGGCTTGCCGTCCTTGTCGAGCTTCGGGGCGCGGGGAGGGAACTCCCAGGCAATGCGCGCGCCCTCCAGCTTGAGGAACGCGTCGAAGGGACGGCCCTTCTTGGAGATGAAGCCCTGGATGAGGCCGGTTTTCCCCTTCGAGACGAGGTCGGTCACCATCTCATGGGTGATCGGCTTCTGGCAGAGGATGCGGCCGATGCGGAACGTCTGCTTCCAGCCGCCCTCGGCGGCGGGATCGCGCTCGCGCACGATGAAGCTGCTGCCGTTCTCGCAGAGCTCGGCGCCGGTCTCGGGATTGGTCCAGAAGGGCGTGAGCCCGCCGAGGTCGGCCTTGTCGCCGAAATCGAACTCGGTCTTCCACTTCTTCGTCTTCGTGCCGTCCTTCGCCTCCTCCTCGACCTGGTTGAGCTTGAGCAGCGCGGAGAAGCGGTTGCGGGTCTTGGCGGAGATGAAGCCGTCGAGCGGACCGACCTTGCCGGTGGTGACGAGCTCCTTGACCTCGTGCTCCTCCATGCGGCGGCCGCCGATGATCTTGTAGATCATGAACTCGCCGTCGTGGGACTTGTAACCGCGCAGCGTCTCGCGCAGGGGCTTGCCGTCGGTGGGCGAGGGGATGTCGGTCTCGCGCGCGATCGAGTCGTCTTCCTCGAAGCCCTTCACGCGTTCGACGATGCCCTTCGTCTCCTTGACGATCTCGGCCATGAATTTCTCGCGCGGGAACTTGCCGTGCTCCATCTGGCGGAGGTTGAACTCCCACTCGCCGGTCATGGCGGGCGAGGTGAGGTCCTCGGCCTTCACGGCGCCGAGGAACTGGATCAGCTGTTCGGCCTTGGCGGTCGGCACGAGCTCGCGCTGATTTCGGTCGAGATATTTCTGGTAAATGAGGCCGTCGATGGTGTCGGCGCGCGTCGCCGGCGTGCCCAGGCCGCGCTCTTTCATGGCTTCGGCGAGTTCCTCGTCGTCGACGAGTTTGCCGGCGGTTTCCATCGCGGAGAGCAGCGTCGCTTCCGTGTAGCGCGGCGGCGGACGGGTCGCCTCCTCGTGCAGTTCGGTGGAGAGCGTCTTGGCCTTGCCGGCGTCCTCGGCGGACATGGCGGGCAGCGCTTTGGAGTCGGCCGAATCTTCGTCGACCGTGCTCTTGCCGTAGACCTCGAGCCAGCCGGGGACGGTCAGCACCTTGCCCTCGGTCTTGAAGGCGTGGCCGGCGACCGTGCTGGTGCGCGTGGTGACGTCGAACTCGGCCGCGGGGAAGAACGCCGCGACGAAGCGGCGTGCGATCATGTCGAAGATCTTCGCCTCGGCCTCGTCGAGGTGCTTGGCCTCGTGCTCGGTCGGGATGATGGCGAAGTGGTCGGAGACCTGGGCGTTGTTGAAGATGCGCTTGTTGAACTGGACGTAGCCCTTCTCCAGCGCCTTGTGCGCGTGGGTGCCGAGCGCGCCGTGGAGATTTTGGAGCGTGCGGCGGACGACGGGCAGATAATCCTCCGGCAGCGCGCGGGAGTCCGTGCGCGGGTAGGTGATCATCTTGTGCTTTTCGTAGAGCGCCTGGGCGAGCTGGAGGGTGCGCTTCGCCGGGAAACCGTAGCGGCTGTTCGCCTCGCGCTGGAGCGTCGTGAGGTCGTAGAGGCGCGGCGCGATCTGCGAGCTGGCCTTCTTTTCCTCGGCAACCTGCGCCAGCGGCTGGCCCGCGCAGGCGGCGACGATGGCCTCGGCCTTGGCCTTGTCCCAGAGGCGGTCGATGCGGTCGTGCTCGTCGTCGCTCTTCTTGAAATCCGGGCGCTGGTAGGTGCCCTCGTAGTCGCCCTTGGCGACGCCGAACTTCGCCGTCACGCGCCAGTAGCCGCGCGGCTTGAAATTGCGGATCTCGAGCTCGCGCGCGTAGACCAGCGCGAGGGTGGGCGTCTGCACGCGGCCGACGGAGGCGACGTTACCCGCGCGCGAGCCGAACATGCGCTTGGTGATCGCGCGCGTGCCGTTGATGCCGATGAGCCAGTCCGCCTCGCTGCGGCAACGGGCGGCGTCGGCCAGGCCCTGCATCTCCGAGTCGTCGCGCAGGCGCTCGAAGGCCTCGTTGATGCCCTCGTTGGTCATCGACGAGAGCCAGAGGCGCTTCACCGGGTGCTTGTTCTTCGCCAGCAGCGCCAGATTCTTGAAAATGAGCTCGCCCTCGCGGCCCGCGTCGCAGGCGTTGATGACCTCTTTGATGTCCTTCCGGGCGATGAGTTTTTTAAGGAGATTGAAGCGGTCCTTGGAGTCCTCGATCGGCTTCAGCTCGAATTTCTCCGGGACGATGGGCAGCGTCTCGAGCCGCCAGAAACCGTATTTCTTCTTGTCGATGTCCTCGGGCATCTGGAGTTCCACCACGTGGCCGACCGCCGACGAGATCACGTATTCCTCGTTCTCGTAGTGGTCGCCGTGCTTGGGAACTTTGCCGAGCGCGCGGGCGATGTCAGCAGCCACGGACGGCTTCTCGGCGATGATGAGGGACTTCATTGGGAGGCGAGCCGTTACGGGCGCGCGCCGCCGATTTCAAGCACTACTTTTTTCCGAGAGCCGCGCGCGCACGCGCGCACGCGGGTCTACGCGCGCTCGCGCGCACGAGGGAAATTGCGCGAAATTTCGGGCGGCTTCCTGCCGTGACGCGACGCGGCGAACACGCCCGGCCTAGCGCGAGACCGGCTCGGTCAGCAGGTAGCTCCAGACCGGCGTCAGCACGTCGGTGTGGCGCGGATTCATCACCATCGTGTGGGCGGTGGACGAGGTGAGCTTTCCGCCGGGATAGTCCGTGGTCAGCATGCGGGAGTGCCGATACGGCGGTGGCTCGCGGTCGACGTCCACGAGGGGACCGAATCGGTCGAGGCCGAGCGCGCGCAGGTTTTCCCACTGCTGCTCCGGCGAGCAGCCCTGATGGTCCTGCCGGTGATTGAAGGTGAAGAAGCGCTCCTTCGGCGTCGCGGAATCGAGGCGCAGCCAGGCGGCGGGCGCGTCGTGCGCGATGCTGTAGTCTTTGGGGCTGCCGGTGCAGATCACGCGGGCGACGCGGTGGTGCAGCGCGATGAGCGCGGCGTGGCCGCCGCCCTGCGACTGGCCGGCGACGGCAAGGACCTCCCATTTCGGAGCGCCCTCTGGCGTCAGGAATTGTGCCCAGTCGCTCGCCGGATCGGATTTCGCCAGATGTCGCAGCAAATGCACGAGACGACTCTCGATGCTTTCAGCGCGGTCGACAGAGAGGTGCTTCGACTTGCCGCCCGCGATGAGGGCCATGCGGAAGCGCTCGAATTCCTGCGGGTCGCGGTCGTTGCGGCAGATGCTGGCGGATTGCTCGTTCGGGTATTTCAGGACGATCGCGTGGTAACCAAGTCGCGCCGCGAGTTCGCAAAATCGACCGGCGCCGCCGGGGCCTTCGCCACTCGTGCCGGAGGGCTGCGTGCCGGGAATCCACAGCAGCAATTCGTGGCGGTCCGCCGCCGCGCCCGTGCGGCCGGCGAGCACGTCGCGATCGACGTAGGCGTAGTGCGGCAGGTCGGCCGTCCGGATCGCCGGATCGGTGTCGCGTGCGCGGACTTTGAGGACCTGGACGGAATCCACGCTCTCCCGCTCGCGCGGTTCCGCGCCGAAGGCGAGGGAAACGACGAGCAGCCAAATGAGGCAGCGCGAAATGCGTTTCATCGTCGGTCAGCGATGCCGCAACGCCCGCACCGGCGCAAGCCAAGCGCACGACGCGTTATCCTGGCGCAATCCCGGTTTCCGCGCCGGAGGGCGCGCCCGCGCGCGCCGCGCCGCCGCTCACGCCCCGATCTCGGCCAGCGACGCGTCGAGCGCGGCGAGGAGTTCGGCGATGGTGGCGTCGGTCTCGTCGCCCATGTTCGAGATGCGGAAGGTCTTTCCCTTGAGCTTGCCGTAGCCGCCGTCGATGAGGAAGCCGCGTGCCTTGAGCTTCGTGTTCAGGGCGGGCAGGTCGATGCCGCGGGTGTTGGCGAAGCAGTTGAGCGAAACCGAGGCGAAGCGCTCCTCGGGGAAGAGCTTGAAGCCCTTCGCGTAGCCCCAGTCGCGCACGATGCGGTTGAGGCGCACGTGGCGGGCGTAGCGGGCGTCGAGGCCCTCGGCGGCGATGTCGTCGAGCTTCGAGCGCAGCGCGTAGATCAGCGGGATGACCGGCGTGCTGGGCGTCATGCCGCCTTCGTGGTTCTTCTCGAACTCGACGAGGTCGAAATAGTAGCCGCGGGCCGGGGCGGTGGCGGCGCGCTCGCGGGCGCGCGGCGAGACGGAAAACACCGTCAGGCCGGGCGGCAGGGCGAGCGCCTTCTGCGAGCCGGCGAGCACGATGTCGAGGCCGAGCGCGTCCTGGTCGATCGGCACGGCGCTGAACGAGCTGACGGTGTCGACGATGGCGATGACGTCCGGGAATTCGCGCAGGACCGCGGCGAGCGCGGGCAGGTCGCTCAGGCAGCCGCAGGAAGTCTCGTTGTGGATGATCGTGACGGCGTCGTAGCCGCCCTTGGCCAGCTCGGCGCGGAGCGCGGCGGGATCGACGGGCTTCCCCCAGTCGAATTGCAGGCCGGCGGCGTCGAGGCCGCAGCGGCGGGCGACGTCGAGCCACTTGTCCGAGAACGCGCCGTTCATGCAGCAGAGGACTTTCTTGCGGACGACGTTCCGGAGCGTGCCCTCCATGACGCCCCAGGCGCTGCTGGTGGCGAGGTAGACGGAGTTCTTCGTGCCGAACAGCGCCTGCAGCGCCGGCGTCAGGCTGCGGTAGAGCGCGATGAACTCGCTGCCGCGGTGGCCGATCATCGGCTGGGTCATGGCGCGCAGGGTTTTCTCGGAGACGCTGATCGGGCCGGGAATGTAGAGCTTGTAGGGCATGGTCGGGAGCGGCGCCGGAGTTGTCGCTTGCGCGGGCGGCGCCAGGAGTCCCATAACCTAGGTCGCGCTCCGCGCGGTCAAAGCCTATTTCACGTCATGCCCAATCGCTGGTTTCGCACCAAGCTCAACGAATTCGAGCAGTTCGGCATCGACGTCATCATGGGGAAACGCGAGGGCTTCGGCGCGCTGGTCTTCGCGGCGTTCCTGCAGGCGTGTTCGTATCTTTTCAGCGGCATTGTGCAGGCCCGGCTGTGGCTGTTCCGGAAGCGCATCTTCCATGACACGCCGCTCGGCTGCCTCGTGGTGGTGGTGGGCAACCTCACCGTCGGCGGCACGGGCAAGACGCCGGTGGTGGAGATGTTCGCGCGCGCGCTGCGCGACCGCGGCCGCAAGGTCGCGATCCTCAGCCGCGGCTACAAGAGCAAGGCCCCGCCGCTCTGGAAGCGCCTCTGGCACGACTTCACCCACCAGGAGGCCGAGCCCCCGCGCATCGTCAGCGACGGCGAGCGCCTGCTGCTCGACTCGGAGCTGGCGGGCGACGAGCCGTTCATGCTGGCGAAGAACCTGCCCGGCGTCGTCGTGCTCGTGGACAAGGACCGCGTGAAGGCCGGCGCGTATGCGATCAAGCGCTTCGGCTGCGACACGCTGGTGCTCGACGACGGTTTCCAATACCTGCCGCTCAAGGGCCGACTCAACCTGCTGCTGGTCGACAAGACCAATCCCTTCGGCAACGGCTTCCTGCTCCCACGCGGCATCCTGCGCGAGCCGGTCAAGCACCTGAAGCGCGCATCCTACGTCTTCCTCACGAAGTCCAACGGCCGCCGCGACGAGGAGCTCGAGCATTTGATCCGCCACTACAACCCGCACGCCGAGATCATCGAGTGCGCGCACCGGCCGCAGTTCCTCCAGCGCGTCGGCAACGTCGAGAAGCGGCCGCTCGCGGACTTGAAGGGGAAGCGCATCGCGGCCTTCAGCGGCATCGCGACGCCGGAGAGCTTCGAGCGCTTCCTGCGCGAGGGCGGGGCGCATCTCGCCTACGCGCGGCGCTTCCTCGACCACTACCGCTTCACCTCCGAGGACCTGCGCGAGGTCTATGCCGAGGCGGAGAAGGCCGGGGCGGAGTTCATCGTCACGACCGAGAAGGACGCGGTGCGCATCGCGCCCGCCGACGCGAACCCGTCGCGTCCGCTCTATTTCCTCCGCCTCGAGATCGAGATCCTCCGCGGCGCGGCGGACTTCCAGGAGGCGGTCGGCAAGATCTGCTTCCCGCGCGGCCGGCCGGCCAACGAGGAGCCGGAAGTCGGCAGCGAAGCCGCGGTCGCGGCGAAGTGAAAGTGAAGTAGCGCCGGCTTCCAGCCGGCGCTGCGGGAAGATGCCGGCTGGAAGCCGGCGCTGTTCAGGCCAAGCGAAGCTGACCGCGTTGGCCTGAATTGTAGGGCGGGGTCGCCGAACCCCGCCATGCAGCGATGCCGGCGCAACGTTCGCGGCGGGATTCGGAGACCCCGCCCTACAACAACCCGGCGGCACGACTCGCGCGGCGGCTTTGAGGTTGCCCGGGCGGCGTGCTCGGGCGATAGCTTGCGGATGGCTGATCCCCGCTACTCGCAACTTGCCGACGTTCTCACCGGATTTTCCACCGCCCTGAAGAAGGGCGAGCGCGTGCTCATCGACGCGTTCGACATCCCCGACCTGTTCGTGGTCGCGCTCGTGCGCGCCGCCCGCGCCCGCGGCGCGCTGCCCTACGTCAACATCCAGCGCGCCCGCGTCACGCGCGAGCTGCTGCAGGGCGCGCAGGCCGAGCAATACCAGATCGCGGCCGACGTCGAGCTGGCGCGCATGCAGAAGATGGAGGCCTACATCGCGGTGCGCGGCTCGGACAACATCTTCGAGACCTCCGACGTGCCCTCCGAGAAGGTGCAGCTGGTGGCGAAGATCATGAAGCCCGTGCTCGACCACCGCGTGAACAAGACCAAGTGGGTCGTGCTCCGCTGGCCGTCGTCCGCCATGGCGCAGCAGGCCGGCATGAGCACCGAGGCGTTCGAGGATTTCTACTTCCGCGTCTGCACCTTCGACTACCGCCGCTACGGCCCGGGCATGAAGGCGCTGACCGACCTGATGAACCGGACCGACCGCGTCCACATCAAGGGCCCGGGCACCGACCTGCGCTTCTCGATCAAGGGCATCGGCGCCGTCCCCTGTGGCGGCCTGCGCAACATCCCCGACGGCGAGGTGTTCTCCTGCCCGGTGAAGGACAGCGTCGAGGGCACCATCAGCTACAACGCGCCGACCGTTTACCTCGGCACCGCGTTCGACAACATCAAGCTGACCTTCAAGGCCGGCAAGATTGTCGACGCCACGAGCAACAACACGAAGCGCCTGAACGAGATCCTCGATACCGACGCCGGCTCGCGCTACATCGGCGAGTTCGCCATCGGCTTCAACCCGCACATCCAGCAGCCGATGCGCGACATCCTCTTCGACGAGAAGATCGCCGGCTCCTTCCACTTCACGCCCGGCCAGGCCTACGAGAAGGGCGGCAACGGCAACAAGTCCGCCGTCCACTGGGACATGGTCTGCATCCAGCGCCCCGACTACGGCGGCGGCGAGATTTGGTTCGACGGCAAGCTCGTCCGCAAGGACGGCCTCTTCGTCCCGAAGGCGCTGCAGAAGCTGAACCCGGATCAGTTGCTGAAGGTGAAATGAGCTCTGCCCACGGAGCACACGGAATGGACGTGTCTGTTTCCGTGTGTTCCGTGTCTTCCGTGGGCCATGTCTGATTCGCTGGTCGATTTCGTCCAATCGCTCCCGAAGACGGAGACGCACCTCCACCTCGAGGGCGCGCTGCCGCTCGAGCTGCTGCAACGCGTGCGCCCGGAGTTCCGCGGCCGCGCGCCGGACTCGTGGGCGCCGGACTTCAAGTTCGCCGACTTCGCGCACTTCGAACGCGAGCTGCTCGACATGGCCTTCGCGTGGTTCACCTCGCCCGAGCGCTACCACGAGGCGGCGCAGCTGATCTTCGCGCGCCACCTCGCGCAGAACGTCCGCTACGTCGAGACGAGCTTCGCCTCGGGCGGCATCGAGTTCCTGGGCTTCGACGGCCGCGCCGTGCTCGACGCCATCCGCGCCGCCGTGCCGGCCGGACTCGAGGTGCGGATCTTCCTCGGCATCCACCACGACGGCGCCGGTCCGAAGATGATGCCGGTGCTCGCAGACGCGCTGACCTGGCCCGGCCTCGCCGGCATCGACCTGCACGGCTTCGAGGACAAGCCCCTCGAACCGTGGACGGCGGAATACTGGGCCGCCGCCCGGAAGGCCGGCAAATACACCAAGGCCCACGCTGGCGAGTTCATGGGCGCGGAGTTCATCCGTTTCGTCCTCGACGAGCTGAATCCCGACCGCATCCAGCACGGCGTGCGGGCGCACGAGGACGCGACCCTCGTGGCGGAGCTGGCGCGCGCGGGTGTCGGCTTGGATGTCTGCCCGATCTCGAACCACAAGCTCATGCCCGGCGTCACGCTGGCGACGCACCCGATCCGTAGCCTCTTCGACGCCGGCGTGAAGGTGACCGTGAGCACCGACGATCCGATCTCCTTCGGCAACACGCTGACCGACGACTACGTCGCCCTCGCCACGCAGCGCGGCTTCACGCGCTGCGAATTGGCCCGGCTCGCGCGGAACGGCTTCGAGCTCGCGTTGCTCCCGGACGCGCAAAAAGCGCCGCTGCTCGCGGAGCTGGACGCGATCATCGCGGCGGAAGCATCAGACGACGCCTCTTAGGTTGCCGCATAGTTGGAGGCGGGGCCATCAGCCCCGCGAGACCGAGAACCCTGCGGGGCTGATAGCCCCGTCTCCAATCTTGCGCGGTGTGTGAGCTGTCTCAACCGTGCGGCATCGTGCCGCAAATCTATATCGTTCCCGAGGGCTCCCGCCGCGAGCGCACCGACAAGGTGCTCGCGCACGCGTTTCCCGAGCACAGCCGCGCGGCGATCCAGCGCGCCATCGCGGCCGGGTTGGTGAAGGTCAACGGCAAGGTCGCGGCGCAAAGCGACGACGTGCGCGGCGGCCAGGCGATCGAGTTTTCGCTGCCCGAGGTGAAGCCGGCGGAGCTCAAGCCGGTCGACATCCCGCTCGACGTGATCTTCGAGGACAAGCACCTCATCGTGCTCAACAAGCCCGCGGGCATGGTCGTGCACCCGGGCGTCGGCACGGGCGAGGACACGCTGGTGCACGCGCTGCTGGCGCATTGCGCGGGCGAGCTGAGCGGCGTCGGCGGGGTCGAGCGCCCGGGCATCGTGCACCGCATCGACAAGGAGACGACCGGCCTGCTCGTCGTGGCGAAGAACGACGCCGCCCACCGCGCGCTCTCGGACCAGTTCGCCTCGCGCACGCTGCTGAAGGAATACGTCGCGCTCGTCAGCGGCGTGCCGAAGGCGATGAGCGGCGTCATCGACCGCGCCATCGCGCGGCATCCGGTGCACCGCCACCGCATGACGACGGGCGAGGGCGGCCGGCCCGCGCGCACGGATTGGGTGGTGCTGGAAAAATTCGGCGAGGCGGCGGCCCTCGTGCGCTGCCGGATCCACTCGGGCCGCACGCACCAGATTCGCGTGCACCTGAAGTCGATCGGTCACCCGCTGCTCGGCGATCCGACCTACGGCTGGAAACAGCACCCGGCGATGCCCGCCGTGCCGCGCGTGATGCTGCACGCCGAGCACCTCGTGCTGACGCATCCGGTCAGCGGGAAAATTCTCGACCTGCGCGCACCGCTGCCGGCGGATTTCGAAGCGCTGCTCGGCGCGCTGCGGAAATTGTAGGGTGGGGTCGCCGAACCCCGCCGGGCAGGCGGTGTGACGTTCACGGCGGGGTCGGGAGCCCCCCCTACATCGCTCAGAGCGTCTGCAGCAGCTCCGCGGCGAGGCCATAGCGGAGATTGTAGAACGAGTGGCGGAATTCACCGAAGCCGCCGGCATCCGCGACGGCGAGAATCGTGGTCAGCGCGGCGGGAAACACGTCGGCGCGCGCGGCGGGCAGGCCTTTGACGCGCTTGCGTTCCTCCAGCGGCAGCGCGGCCAGCTGGTCGAGCAGAGCGGCCAATTCGGCAGTCGAGACGCGCGGCTCCGTTTCCTCCGCCTTTCGGCCGGCGCGCGCGCCGAGGATGGCGCGGACGGTGGCCACGGTGCCGCCCGTGCCCACGGCGTGGCGGGTCGCGCCGAAGCGGAAACCCGAGGCGCGGAGCGTCGCGGCGACGTGCGCAGCGATCTGCGTGCGGCTCTCCGGGGAAACGGCGCCGACGGGTCGCGGACGAATTTCTCGGTCAGGCGCACGCAGCCGAGCTGAAGGCTGAGCTCCTGCTGAATCTGGCGGTCGCGGAACTCGAGGCACTCGAGCGAGCCGCCGCCGAGGTCGAAGACGTAGAAGTCGCGCAGGTCGGCCAGGGCGGCGTCGGCGGTGAGACCGCGGCCGATGCCGTTGGCTTCCTCGCGTCCGGTGAGGATGCGGATCTCGTGCCCGGTGGCGGCGCGGATGCGCGCGCGGAACTCGGCGCCGTTGGCGGCGTCGCGCACGGCGCTGGTGGCGACGAGCAGGGTGCGGGCGGGGGCGAAGGGGGCGGCGAGGGCGAGGAGCGCCTGCACGGCGGCGAGGCCGCGCGTCATGCCTTCCTCGCTGAGGCGCGGGGTGGCGGCGCTGATGCCGGCGCTGATGCGGGCGTCGAGCGACTGGTGCAGCCGGATCTCGAGACCGCCGTCCGGCGCGCGCGCGGCGACGAGCGCCTTGATCGAATTGCTGCCGATATCGACGACGGCGACGGCCGGGGCGCTCACAGCGTGAAATCCTTCGGGGCGATGAGGACGACGAACTCGCCCTTCAGGCTGCCTTTCATCAGGCGCGCCTGCACGTCGGCGGCGAGGCCGACGAGGAAGGTCTCGTGCAGCTTGGTGACTTCCTTGGCGATGCCGATCACGCGGCCGGGGCCGAGGTGTTCGACGATCTCGGCGGCGAACTTGTCGATGCGGTGGCAGCTCTCGTAGAGTGCGAGCGTGTAGTCGAAGTCGCGATATTTCTGGAGAAACGCGATGCGCGCGGCGGATTTCGGCGGCAGGAAGCCGGCGAAAAGGAAGCCGTTGGTCGGCAGGCCGGCGGCGCTGAGCACGGCGGTGAGGGCGCTGGCGCCGGGCACCGGCACGACCGGCAGGCTGCGGCGGCGGCAGGCGCGGACGACGCGGAAGCCCGGATCGCTCAGGGCGGGCGTGCCCGCGTCGCTGACGACGGCGACGGATTTGCCGAGGGCGATGAGTTCGGCGAGGCGGTCGGCGGCCTCGGTCTCATTGTGCTCGTGGTAAGGGAGGAGCTCCTTGTGCAGGCCGAGGCGGTTGAGCAGCACGCCGGTGGTGCGGGTGTCCTCGCAGGCGACGAGGTCGACGCCGGCGAGGATGGCGCGCGCGCGCTCCGTGACGTCGGCGAGGTTGCCGATCGGCGTGGCCACGACGTAGAGGTGGCCGGGCTGGGGGACGAGCGAGGGATTCTCGGCCGGCGCGGTCATGGCGGGCCGTCGCTCGGGTTACTTGCCCATGCCGGGGATGCGGCCTTCCCAGTCGGCCGGCCGGCTCCACGGGATCGACGAGTCCTGCTGCGGCGAGGTGCAACCGGCGAGGCCGAGGAAGGCGAGGGCGGCGAGCGCCAGGGCGAGGAGGGCTTTGCGGAGAGTGGGCATGCTCATTTGGCTATTAGGACAAAATCGCCGGGCTGCAACTGTCGTTTCAACGCGGTGGGCAGGACCTGGGCGACGGAGAAACGGGAACGCGCGTCGGAGATTTGAACGCGGGCGACGACGGTGGTTCCGCGGCAGAGCGTCAGCTCATCCCCAATTTCGGCCCCTTGGTCCCGGCCGTAGTCGACGATGACGAAGGCGTCGTTCGGGCCCACGCGGACGACGCGGCCGGCACCGGCAGGCTCGGGCGGTGCGGCGGGGGCGGGGCCGCCGGCGGAGGCTCCGAGAGGGCGCGGGCAAGGAGTTCGGCCAGCTGGGCTTCGAGGGCCGAGATCCGCTCGCGGTAGCCGTCGATCTCCGTGGGAGAGACGGAGACGGCGGTGGTGGACGGCTCCGCGGCGTGGTGCAACGCAGCCTGAGAAAGCGGGAGGGCCGACGGCGGCGGGGCGGATCCGGCGACGAGCGTCGTCTCAGGTGCGACCACGGTGGCGACGGTGGCGCGGGAAGGCGGCACGGGTGAGGCTTCGGCGTCCTTGATCCGCTGGCGGAGGGACTCGATCGCGGCGAGCAGCGTCACCTCGCGCTGCTGGCGCTCGGTGAGCGAGGAGCGCGCGGCGTCCAGCTCGCGGTTGACCTGGGAGAACTTGCTCTCCGTGGCGGTGGTGCGGGTCTTGGCGTGGCCGAGCTGGGTGTCCAGCTCGGCGGCCTGGGCCGTGATCTGCCGGGTGCGTTCCCGCTCGCGGGCGGCCTCGGCGCGGGCTTGCGCGAGGTCGCGTCCGAGCGCGGCGGCGCGGGCGGCGTGCTGCTCCGACTGGCGCTGGAAGTGGACGGTGCCGATCGCGCCGGCAACCACCAGCACCGCCATCATCCCGAGGAGCAGGCGGGTGGGCATGGATTACGCGCCCGCGGCGTAGGTGCTCTCGAACCACGGCTTCTTCGCCGTCTTGGCGATGCCGTTGCCGGGGTTGGCAGCGAGGTGTTCGAGGACCTTGAAGATCAGCTCGGCCTTGGCCTTCTCGCCGATCATCTCGGCCAGGGCGTCGACCGTGAAGGCCTGGCCGGGGGCGGCCTGGAGCGCGGCGACGATCTTGCCGCGGAGGGCGATGACGGCGGTGGCGGCCTTCTTGCCCGCCTCGACGCCGGGCTGGTGGTAGGCGTTGATGCCGACGAGCGAGGCGTAGAGGCCGACCGCGCGCTCGTAGAGGGCGATGAGCAGGCCGAGGGTCTTCGGCGAGACGTCGGCGACGGTCACGGTGATCGAGTGGCGGTCCTTCTCGGAGAGCGCGTCGCGCGTGCCGAGGTAAAAACCCTGCAGGTAGTCGCCGCTGGTGACGCCGCCGGCCTCGACTTCGAGCGCGGTGCCGCTGCGGTCCTTCAGCACCTCGATGAAGGTGACGAAGAAGTTGCTCACGCCCTCGCGGAGCTGCTGGACGTAGGCGTGCTGGTCGGTGGAGCCCTTGTTGCCGTAGACGGCGATGCCCTGGTTGACGACGTTGCCGGCGAGGTCGAATTCCTTGCCGAGCGATTCCATCACGAGTTGCTGGAGGTAGCGGGAGAAGAGCAGCAGGCGGTCCTTGTAGGGGAGCACGACCATGTCCTTGGCGCCCTTGCCGTCGGTGGCCCAATACCACGTCAGCGCGAGGAGCGCGGCGGGATTGTCGCGGAGCTTCGGCTTGCGCGTGAGCTCGTCCATCGCGGCGGCGCCGGCGAGCATCTGGTCGATCTTGATGCCCTGGAGTGCGGCCGGCAGGAGGCCGACGGCGCTGAGCTCGGAGGTGCGGCCGCCGACCCAGTCCCACATGGGGAAGCGCGCGAGCCAGCCTTCCTTATGCGCGATCTGGTCGAGCTTCGAGCCTTCGCCGGTGACGGCGACGAAGTGTTTCGGGTAATCGAGGCCGGCCGCCTTGAAGGCCGCGGCGGCCTCGAGCATGCCGTTGCGCGTCTCGACGGTGCCGCCGGACTTGGAGATGACGACCACGAGCGTCTGCTTCAGGCGCGAGCCGAGTTCGGCGAGGACGTAGTCCATGCCGTCGGGATCGGTGTTGTCGAAGAACGTGACGCGCATCTTGTCGCGGCGGCCGTTCGGGCGGCCGAGGGCGTGGTTGACCAGCTGCGGGCCCAGGGCGGAGCCGCCGATGCCGACGACGAGGAGGTCCTTGAACTTGCCGCCGGAGGGCGGGGCGATGTCGCCGGCATGGACGGCGGCGACGAACTCCTTGATCGCGTCGACGGTGCGGACGATGGCGTCCTTCAGCTCGGGTGTGGGCGCGAGCTCGGCGTTGCGCAGCCAGTAGTGGCCGACCATGCGGTTCTCGTCGGGGTTGGCGATGGCGCCCTGCTCGAGGGCGGCCATGTCGGCGAAGGCCTTGGCGAGGCGCGGGGCCATCGCGTCGAGGTAGCCGTCGGGGAACGGCATCCGGGAGATGTCGAGGCCGAAGCCGAGCTTCGGTGCGTGAAAGTAGAGTGACTTGAAGCGGTCCCAGCTCATGAGGGTTCCAGAGGTAGTCGCGGGCGGGCAGGGCGGCTAGCCGGAAAAGCGTCACAGGCGGCCGAGGTGTGTCAGCAATTCGGGATTGTCAGCCCGCGCGGGGCGACCCTCACTCGGAGGCAACAATGGCCTTCGATCTCAAACGCGTTTTGAAAGTGATGCTGTTCGCCTCGAACGGACCGCTCGCGGTGAAAGACATCCAGACCGCCTTCACGCGGTTCCACGAGCAGGCGGAGAGCCTGCCCTTCGAGGGTGAGCCTGAGGCCGAGGCCGCGCCGGCGACGGAGGGCGAAGGCGCGCCCGCCGCGGAGGCGGAGGCGGCCGCGCCGGCCGAGACCCCGGCTGCGGAGGCCGCCGAGGCCGTGGTGCCGCCGGCGGAGGAGGACGAGGTTTACCGCGACGTGCCGTCGCTCATCACGACCGCGCAGATCCGCGAGGCGATGGAGGAGATTTCCCGGGAACTGCAGGCCGGCAACAGCGAGGTGCTGCTGGTGGAGAGCCACAGCGGCTGGCGCCTGGTGACGCACCCGCGCTACGCCCGCTGGGTGCGGCTCCTCCGCAACGAACCGCCGCCGGTCCGCCTCACGGCGTCGGCGATCGAGACCCTCGCGGTCATCGCGTATCGCCAGCCGACGACGCGCGCCGAGATCGAGCAGATTCGCGGCGTGTCGGCCGAGGCCGGCCTGGCCAAGCTGCTCGAACGCGACCTGATCTACGTCGTGGGCCGCGCCGACCTGCCGGGACGGCCGACGCAGTTCGGCACCACCGACGCGTTCCTCGAGTTCGTCGGCATCAAGTCGCTCGACGAGCTGCCCGCCTCCGACGTGCTGTCGCCCCGCCAGATCGACGCGTGGCTGAACACTTCCAACAATCCGCGCCCGGCGAGCGACGGCGACATGGGCCTCGACGAGACACAGCCGAGCCAGATGACGCTCGACCAGGCCCCGGTGGTGGCCGCCGATGGCGGCGGCGAAGCCCCGGCGGCCGAGGAACCGAAGGTCGAGGGATGAGCGCGGCGCGCATTCGGGTCGGCGTCATCGGAGCCGGCGCGAACACGCGCGCGAAACACCTGCCGCTGCTGCGGGCGATCCCCGGCGTCGAGATCGTCGCGGTGGCCAACCGTTCGCGCGATTCGGGCGAGCGCGTGGCGCAGGAGTTCGGCATCCCGCGGGTCGCCGCCGACTGGCGGGAGATCGTGGGCTCCGGCGAGATCGACGCGGTCGTGATCGGCACCTGGCCCTACCTGCACGCCGAGCTCTCCATCGCGGCGTTGCGCGCGGGCAAGCATGTCCTGACGGAGGCGCGCATGGCACGGGACTTCGCCGAGGCGCAGGCGATGCTGGCGGAGTCCCGCCGGCATCCGCACCTGGTCGCGCAGATCGTGCCGGCGCCGTTCTCGCTGCCGTTCGACGCGACCGTGATCGATTGGCTGGAAAACGGGAAACTCGGCGCGGTGCGCGAGGTGCACGCGACCTTCACCCACGGGGCGTTGGCGAATCCGGCGGCGCCGTTCAGCTGGCGGCAGGATTTCGCGCTGAGCGGTAAGAACACGCTCTTCCTCGGGATTTTCTACGAGATGGTGCGGCGCTGGCTCGGACGCGACCCCGAGAGCGTCGTCGCCGACGCGGCGGTGTTCACGCCCGTGCGCCGGGACGAGCACGGCGTGGCGCACGACGTGAAGATTCCGGAGAGCGTGACGGTGTCCGGCCGCTACGCCGACGGTGCGCGACTCGTCATGCACCTGAGCGGCGTCGAGACGAGCGCGCCGCGGAACGAGATCCGCGTGAACGGCAGCGAGGGTGCGGTGCGCGCGGATTTCGCGGCCGGCGAGCTGTGGTTCGCGGCGCGCGGGCAGCCGGAGCAGCGGGTGGCGATCGAGCCGGCGCGGCGCGGGGAATGGCGCGTGGAGGCCGACTTCGTGGACAGCATCCGCGAGGGGAAACCGGTCCGGCTGACGGATTTCGCGAGCGGCGGGCGCTACATGGCGTTCACGGACGCCGTGTGGGAGTCGTGGAGCCGCGGCGGGACGCGGACGACCTTGCCGGAATAGGAATTCCGCCCGGCATGTCGCGGCCCGCCGGGCGCGCGGTGCGATTGCCGCCGCTTCTCAGGCGCCGGTCACCGCGGGTTTGGGCGCGTAACCGAGCAGCTGGCGGGACTTGATCACGGCGGCGACACGCGCGGGGACGAGGGTTTCCCAGGCCGGATCGCCTTCCTTGATCATGCGCAGCACGTCGCGGGAGAAGATCGCGAGGTAGGCCTCGTTGAAGCCGTTGATCGAGTCGATGGCGTTGTTCTCGAGCAGGTGGCGGTAGAGGTAGCGCAGGTGGTGCGCGACGTGGACGTTCTTCGCGGTGATGAGCTCGCTCGGCGCGGTGCCGGCGCATTCCTGCGGCGCGGTGCCGGCGGTGACGAGCCGGGCGGAAGCCCCGGCGCGCATCGGGTAGACGTAGAGCTTCACGGCGTGGCGGAACATGCGGCCCATCGACTCGAGGATGCCGCCCTCGAGGTGCTCGTAATACTTCTCGTTGAAGATCTCGAGGAGCGTGTTGATGCCGAGCGCGATCCCGATCATCTCCTTCGTGTAGCGGCGGAAGTAGGTGGAGAGGCGGTAGAACTCGGAGTAGTTCGAGATCAGGACGGTGAAGCCGATGTGGCCGAGCATGTCGACCCGCGAGAGGAAGTCCGCGATGTCGAGCTCACCGTCGGCGAGGAGATTGTTCATCGTGATCTCCATGAGCACGACGATGTCCTTGCCCTTGACGGTCGGCTCCTGGAGAAACTGCGCGGTGGCGCAGTTGAGCATGTCGACGTTGACGTGGGTGACGGGGCGGAAGCTGCCGCGCTCGACGAGCACAGGGCGGTTGTAGAAGGCCTCGGAGGGCTGCAGCATCTCGCCGCCGGGGGAGAAGAGCACGGCGTTGGTCAGGCCGTGTTTCACCAGGTAGAGCGCGAGCAGGCGGTTGTCGACGTGGCGGAAGGCCGGGCCGGTGAGCTTCAGCATGTCGACCTCGATGCGATCCGTGCCGAGGTTGTCGGCGAGGGAGGTGATGAGCTGCTCTGGGTCGTCGAGGTAGTAGAAGGCGGCGTAGATGAGGTTGGTGCCGACGATGCCGAGCGCCTCCTGCTGGAGGACGTTCTTTTTGTCCCACATGCGCACGTGGATCATGATCTCGCTCGGCTCGGCGAGCGGTTCGTGCTGGAAGCGGATGCCCAGCCAGCCGTGGCCGTCGGCGACCTTGGCGGACTTGGCGGCGACGGTGTTGGCGAAGACGAAGAAGCGCGTGCGGTCGCCGCGCTTGTCGGAGAGGCGCTCCTTGAGCAGGGCGTATTCGTGGTGCAGCATCGTCTGCAGGCGCTCGCGCGAGACGTAGCGCGGGGCCTTGCCGTAGATGGCGTCGCTGAAGGTCATGTCGTAGGCCGACATGGTCTTGGCGATCGAGCCGGAGGCGCTGCCAGCCTGGAAGAACACGCGGGCGACCTCCTGACCGGCGCCGATCTCGGCGATCGTGCCATAGCGCGTGCCGTCGAGATTGATCGTCAGCGCCTTTCGGTTCGTGGTGAGGAGTTCTTTCTTCTCGCTGCTCATGGGGGACGGCCAAGGTATGACACGGGCCCGCCGGCACAAGGGAAAGAATGACGGCGGGCGCGGGACGGGGCCCGCCGCTGGTGGAGCGACGCGTCCGCTCGTCCCAGTTGATTGCCTGAGAACGCTTTTCGCTGGCGAGGGCGGACGCGTGGTCTAGCTTCGCGAGCATGAAGAACTTCTTCACGGCATTTTTCGCGACGCTGACGGCGTTGCTGGTCTTCTGCTTCGGCGCGGTTGTGGTGTTTTTCATCTTCGTCGGCGTGCTCGCGTCGATGGGCGAGAAGAAGGTGAGCGTGGAGCACGGCTCGTATCTGGTGCTCGACCTGTCGGCGAACATCCAGGACTCGCCCGAGCAGATGGAAGGGCTGGAGAAATTCGCCGAGGCCTTCGGCGGACACGCGGCGCGCAATCTCCAGCTGCGGCAGGTCACGCGCTCGCTCCAGGCGGCGGCGGCGGACCCGGACATCGCGGGCGTCTTCGTGCGCGGGCAGATCGCGGCGGCGAACTACGGCTCGGGTTTTGCGGCGCTGCGCGAGGTGCGCGAGGCGCTGGCGGATTTCCGCAAGTCGGGCAAGCCAGTGAAGGCCTACCTCAGCTACGCGGGCACCCGCGACTACTATGTGGCCTCGGTGGCGAACCAGATCACCCTCGATCCCTACGGCGCGGTGATGATGCCCGGCCTCGCTTCGCAGCCGATGTTCTTTGCCGGAGCCTTTGAGAAATTCGGCATCGGCGTGCAGGTGACGCGGGTGGGCAAATACAAGTCCGCGGTCGAGCCTTTCACGCGCAAGGACATGAGTCCCGAGAACCGCGCGCAGACTCAGAAGCTGCTCGACGACGTCTGGACGGACCTCGTCGGCGCGATCGAGCACAGCCGCGGCCTCGCCGCCGGCACGGTGCAGAAGGCGGTCGACAGCGAGGGCATCCTGCGGGGCCCGGCCGCGCTCGCGGCGAAGCTGGTCGACCGCGTGGCGTATTGGGACGTGGTGCTCGAGGACCTGAAGGCTGACACCGGCCGCAAGGGGGACGCGAGACGTTCAAGCAGGTCGCGCTGAAGGACTATGCCAAGCTCGTGAGCGGCGACGGCCTCGTGGCGCGCCGCACCGACGCGGGCAAGGTCGAGCTCGGCGGCAAGGGCAAGCTCGCGATCGTCTATGCCGAAGGCACGATCGTCGACGGCGACGGCAACGACGAGCACACGGTTTACGGCGACAAGGTCGCCCGTCAGCTCCGCCAGCTCCGGCTCGACGACAGCGTGAAGGCCGTTGTGCTGCGCGTGAACAGCCCCGGCGGCAGCGCGTCCGCCTCGGAAGTCATCCAGCGCGAGGTGCGCCTCACGCGGGAGAAGAAGCCGGTCATCGTGTCGATGGGTTCGCTCGCGGCGTCCGGCGGCTATTGGATTTCGACCTACGGCGACCACATCTTCGCGGAGCCGTCGACGATCACGGGATCGATCGGCGTGTTCGGCATGTTCCCCAACGTCCAGGGGCTCGCGAACGACAAGCTCGGCCTGACTTTCGACACGGTGAAGACGGGCAAATTCGCCGACGCGGCCACGATCGTGCGCCCGAAGACCGACGAGGAGCTGGCGCTCTTCCAGCGCATGGTCGACTGGATCTACGAGGAGTTCACCGGCAAGGTCGCCGAGTCGCGCAAGCTCGACCTCGCCAAGGTGCGCGAGATCGCGCAGGGCCGGGTGTGGTCCGGCACCGAGGGCAAGGCGCTCGGGCTGGTCGACGAGATCGGCGGCCTGCAGGACGCGATCAAATACGCTGCGCAGAAGGCGAACCTGGGCGACAAGTTCCGGGTCGTCGAGTTGCCGCGCAAGAAGCAGTTTGCCGAGGCGCTGTCGGAGGCGCTGAACGAGCACCGGCGCGAGCAGGCGGTGAAGGGGCCGTTCGGGGTGTTCATCCAGCAGGCGACGGCGGAACTGCAGGAGCTCACGCGCTACAACGACCCGCAGGGCATCTATGCGCGCCTGCCGTTCAACCTGAACCTGCAGTGACGCGCGCCCGCGCGTCCGCGGGCCCGACAGCGCTGTTGCGCTGAGCGGGAGGTCGTGCATGGTCGGGAGCGCATGAACGAAGTGCACACGCTCCTCCGCGACACGCCGGCGACGGTCATCCCCGCTGGCGACAAGATCACGCTGCCGTCGGGCCTGAACGTCTTCATCACGCAGACGCTCGGCGGCAACGTCACGGTGCGCACGGAGCAGGGGCTTTTCCGCATTGCCCGCGAGCACGCGGACGCCATCGGCGGCTTCACCGCGCCGGCGGCGGCGGCGCCCGCGCCCGTCGCGGGCGAGTTCAGCGAACAGGCGGTGTGGGACACGCTCAAGACCTGCTTCGACCCGGAAATCCCGGTGAACATCGTCGATCTCGGACTGGTTTACGACCTGGCGGTGGAGAAGACGGCGACCGGCGGCCACAGCGTGGAGGTGAAGATGACGCTGACGGCGCCCGGATGCGGCATGGGCCCGGTGATCGCGGAGGATGCGCGCGCGAAGATCGCCGCGCTGCCGACGGTGGAAGCGGCGAAGGTGCACATCGTCTGGGATCCGCAGTGGACGCCGCAGATGATCTCGGACGTCGGGCGCAAGACGCTCGGGCTGGAGTGACATGAGCGGCGTGCGATTCGGTCACGTCAACCTGGTCGCGGCGGACTGGCGCCGGCTGGCGCGGTTCTACCAGGAGGTGTTCGGCTGCGTGCCGACCGGTCCGGAGCGGGACTTGCACGGCGACGCGCTCGAGCGCGGCACGGCGCTGAAGGGCGCGCGCTTGCGCGGGGCGCATCTGCGCCTGCCCGGGCACGGCGAGAACGGGCCGACGCTGGAGATATTTTCCTACGACGAGAACGCGCCCGGCCTGCCGGCGACGCCGAATCGCGTGGGGTTCGGCCATATCGCGTTCGCGGTGCCCGACGTGGAGGCGGCGAGGCAGGCGGTGCTTGCGGGCGGCGGCTCGCCGCACGGCGAGGTGGTCACGACGGCGGCGGGCGCGCGGCGCGTGACCTGGGCCTACATGCGCGATCCCGAGGGCAATCTCGTGGAGTTGCAGGCGTGGGACGCGTGAGCGTCACGCCGTGATCGTGTCGAGCGAGCAGCTCGCGTTCGGGGTCTCGCAGTTCGGGCGGGCGATGACGCCGGCGAAGGGTTCGTCGGCGAACGGGCGGTCGGGCTCGGCGAGCAGGTGGCGGTCGCAGACGGCGAAGAGCTCGGCCTCGTTCATGGCGCGGCGCATGTCGTGGAGGAAGGCGCCCTGCGGATCGACGGACTGGCCGACGAAGTTGAGATATTTCTTCATCTTCGCGACGTGGGCCGCCTCGGGGATGTCGGGCTGCTGCGTCTCGCGGTAGAGGTGCGCGATGTAGCCGTGGACGTCGCGGAGGGTGGGAGCGAAGGGCGTCTGCCCGGCGAGGCGCTCGCGCGTCTGGCGGAAGATCCACGGATTGCGGATGGCGTGGCGGCCGATCATCACGCCGGCGGCGCCGGTCTCGGCGAGCACGGCCGCGGCGCGGGCGGCGGAGGTGACGTTGCCGTTGGCGAGCACGGGACAGGGCACGGTGCGCGCGGCTTCAGCAATGAAATCGTAGTGCACGTCGCTGCGGTAGCCTTCCTTGACGGTGCGGCCGTGGACGCTGAGGAGGTCGACGCGGTGCCGGGCCACGAGGTCGAGGACGCGGCGGTAGTTGTCCGTCGAGTCGAAGCCGATGCGCATCTTCACCGTGAACAGGCCGGGCACGCTGTCGCGGAGGGCGCCGAGGAGCTCGTCGATCTTCGCCGGGTCGCGGAGGAGGCCGCCGCCGACGTTCTTCTTGTAGATCTTCGGGGCGGGGCAGCCCATGTTCAGGTCGATGCCGGCGACGGGGAGCTTGATCAGCTCGCGGACCGTGCGGACCATGTGGCTGATCTCCTCGCCGATGAGCTGGGCGAAGACGGGGCGTCCGGTCTGGTTCTCGGTGATGGAACGAACGATGTGCTTCTCCGGGCGCGACTGGGCGTGGACGCGGAAGAACTCGGTGAAGAAGTAGTCGGGCGCGCCGTAGTGCGCCATCAGGCGCATGAAGGGCAGGTCGGTGACGTCCTGCATCGGGGCCAGCGCGGTGAGCGGCTGGCCGGGGACGATCGGCGCCGGCAGGGGCGGGCGGCTGACGCGGGAAGCGTCGCCGTCGTGAGGCGTGGACGCGGCGGGAGTCATGCGCGGAGTCGGGCGGAAACGGCCTACTGGTCCTCCTCGCCGGACTGCTCTTCCTTCTGCTGCTTGAGGACGCGCTCGAGGATCTCGGTCATGTCCTCGACGGCGTCGAACACGCGCTGGGAGACGAAAATCGGGCGCTTCTGCTGGAGCGCGAGCACCATCGAGTCGCTCGGGCGCGAGTCGAGCTCGAGGATCTTGCGGCCGAGCTCGTTCTGCATCGTGAGGATGATGCGGGCGAAGTAGGTGCCCTCGTTGACGTCGTTGATGAGGACGCGCTCGAGGCTGATGCCGAAGCCGAGGAAGAGGTGCCCGATGAGGTCGTGCGTGAGCGGGCGCTCCTTCTTGACGTTGTTGATCGTCATCGAAATCGCGCTGCCGACGCTCGGGTCGACGTAGATGACGAAGGTCTTCTCGTCGTTGCCGAGGAACACGGCGCAGCCGTTGGCCGTGGGCATCAGGCCTTTGATTCCGACTTCGACGACATCACTCATGAGCGCGAATGTGCGCGCGGGCCGGCAAAGTGCAAGAGCGGCGAGGGTGTCGGCCGGTCCCCGCGGCCGGGGGCGATCAGAATCCGTAGAGCGAGATGCCCCAGGTCTTCGCCTGGGCGAGGACGGCGGGCTTGTCGAGGACGATGACCTTGCCCGCCTCGAGGGCGGCGGCGGCGAGGCCAGCCTCGCGCATGGTCTCGAGGGTGCGCAGGCCGAAGACGGGGACGTCGAAGCGGAAGTCCTGTTTTTCCTTCACGACCTTCACGAAGAGCGTCTCGTCGGTCTTGAAAGTGCCGGCGCGCCGCAGCATCTCGTCCGTGCCCTCGAAGGCCTCGACCGCGAGCACGGTGCCCTTGCGGACGACGCAGCCCTGGCCGATGTCGAGGCGGGCGATCTCGCGGGCGATGTGGATGCCGTGGTCGAGGTATTCGCGGTCGACGGGAAGCTTCTTGCCCGTCATCGGGCCGACGTGAGCCAGGTGGGCGTCGATGAAGGCGCGGGCGTCGAGGAGGGTGAGGCCGAGCTTCTCGATCTCCGCGGCGATGGCGCCGAAGATGGTCTCGGCGTTGCGGCGCTTGAGCGAGAAGAGGATTTGCGCGGCCTTCAGGTCGGGCGTGAGGCCGTGGAAGAGGCGCTTGGGCTTCACCTGGCCCGCCATGATCGCGTAGCCGGCGCCGAAGTCGCGGAGGGCGCCGAGCATTTTGCCCAGCTGGCCGGCGTTGACCTCGATGCGCTCGGCGGCCGGCACGCTGTGGAACAGCTCCGGCATGGTTTCCTCCTCGATCGCGATCAGGCGCAGGGGCACGCCGGCGGCGCGGATGGCGTTGGCCGTGAACAGCGGATAATGGCCGCGGCCGGCGATCAGCGCGACCGGGCGGCGGGCATCGAAGTTCGGCGGCAGGAAGGCGGAGAGCACGGCGGCAGAGTGGGCGAGGGCGAAGGGGGACGAAAGCGGGAAGTTGCGGGCGTGTCGCCAAAGAAAAAAGCCGCGTCTCGCGACGCGGCTTCGCAGGCAAAGAAAGGGGGGGCGGCGCTACGACTGCGAGCCGTAGTATTTCTTGTAGCTCCGGTAGTATCGGTAGTTCGAGTAATACTCGATGCGGCGCGGCGAGAGGCCGTTGAGCACGACGCCGAGCAGCTCGTTTTTGCCGTCGCGGAGCGACTTGATGTAGAGGCGAATGTGTTTCCGGTAGGCGCGGTTGAAGCGGCAGACGTAGATCACCTCGTCGGTGTGCGCGGAGATGAGCAGCGAGTCGGTGACGGCGCCCATCGGCGGCGAGTCGATCACGACGAGATCGAAGTGGTGTTTGAGCGACTCGATGAACTGGCCGAAGATCGGGTTTTCGAGCAGCTCGGTCGGGCTCTTGGAGCGGCCGCCGGAGCGGAGGAGGAAGAGGTTCTCGTCGACCTTGGTCAGACCCAGCGTCGGGTCGGAGACGGGATCGTCGGGAATCTTGGCGCCGGCCTCGAACCAGGCGATGAGGCCGGTCTCGTTGGTGAGCTTGAAGTGGCGGTGCAGCATCGGGCGGCGCATGTCGCAGTCGATGAGGAGCACGCGCTTGCCGTGGCGGGCGAACGAGGCGGCAAGGTTGCACGAGATCATCGTCTTGCCCTCGCCGGGGATGGTGGAGGTGACGAGGATCGACTTGGGGAAGTCGAGTTTCGACTGGATCTTGACCGAGCTGTAGACGCTGAGGAAGGCCTCGGAGCCCGGGGAGGTCTTGTTGCTCGTGACGAGGTTGTGCTTCTCGCCCTCGGGGATGTCGGCGAGCTCGGGGATGATGCCGAGGAGGTTGACGCCGATAAAGCCCTCGATGTCCCAGGCGCTCTTGACGCGGTCGTCGAGGAAGCTGAGGCCGACGGCGACGGCGGCGAAGACCACGAAGCCGAGGCCGGCGCAGGTCTTGACGATGTTGCGGATGTTGGGCGTGTAGGGGCCGCCGGGCGGGACGGCGGCGTCGAGCGGCTTGACCGGGATGTTCTCGAGGTTCTTCGAGGTGGTGGTCTGGTTGAGGCGGTCGAGGATCTGGATGTAGTTGTTCTTGGCGACGGCGGCCTGGTTCTCGAGCGACTTGAACTCGACCGAGAGCTCGCCGAGGCGGAGCTGGTCGTTCTCGGCGACCTTGTATTCCCGCTCGAAGGAGGCCTCGGAGTCGTGGATCTTGGCGAACTGGGTGTTCAGGTCGGCGATCGCCTGCTCGATGTTTTTCTGAATCTGCTGATTGAGGACGTCGATCGAGTTGGCGAGGTCGATCATCTTCGGGTGGCGCTCGAGGTAGCGCTCGCTCAGCACGGACTGCTGCTTGGTGAGCTCGGCGAGCTGGGCCTTGAGGGAGGGGATCGTGCCGTAGGAGGCGATGTATTGGATCTCGAGGAGATTGCTGCCATCGGCCTTCATGCGCTCGATCTGCTTGAGCACGACCTCGAGGTTGAGGCGCTCGAGACGGACGCGGGTGAGCTCGGCGTTGATCGACTTGAGGCGGTCGGCGACGATGTCGACGCTGGCGGAGAGGGAAACGAGGTTGTTCTTGCGCTTGTATTCCTGGAGGCGGGTCTCGGCGGCCTCGGATTCGCGGCGGAGGTCTTCGGCGCGCGTCTTGAGATAGTCGATGGCGTATTCGTTTTTGCCGCCGACGTTCTCGATCAGGTAGCGCATGAACTGCTTCACGTAGGCGTTGGCGATGATGGCGGCGCCGTCGGGGTCGCGGTTCGTGACGTTGACCGAGATGAGGAAGCTGTTGCGCAGCGACTGGATGCTGATGCCGCCGACGCAGTTGCCCGCGGGCGGAGGCGTGGAGCCGGGCGATTCCTTTAGGTAGGGGCGCTGGAGCTTCTGCACCTCCTCGGGGGTGAGGGATTGCACCACCATCGAGCGGAGGCGTCCGCTCTCGAGGATGCGGATGTAGGTGTTGAGATCGATTTCGGAGCGGACGGTCGGGTCGACGACCTGCTCGTTCAGGACGACGCGCTCGGGGCGCTCGAACTGCATGGTGGCCGCGGCGGCATACATCGGCGTCTCCTGAGCCTGGTAGTAGCCGAGGGAGACGGAGACGAGGAGGGCGACGGGGAGAGCGATCCAGAGGCGCTCGCGCAGGATGATGTAGTAATCGCGGAGCGTGCGGCGCTCGACGACCTGCTCTTCGTTGCCGTGAAGCGAGGACGGTTTCTTCTGGTCCGGCGGCGGAGCGGCGAGAGGGGAGGACATGGAGGAATTAGATCAGGCGCTCGGGCACGTAGACGACGTCGCCGGGCAGGAGGAGGAGGTTGTTGTCGTCGATCTTGCCGTCGCCCTTCTTGCCCTTGATGAGGCTGTCGACGTCGACGGTGAAGATCTTCTTCGTGCCGTCGGGGAGGATACGGGTGATGTTCACCGCGGTGCCCTTGCCGATATCGGTGATGCCGCCGGCCTTGGTGACGAGTTCGGAGACCGTGAAGGTGGATTCGGTCGGAAGCGGGTAGCGGCCGGGGTTGCGGATCTGGCCCTGGATCGAGACCTCGCGGGGGGCGTATTCCTCGACGCTGACCGTGACCTGGGGCGCGCGGAGGAAGCGGCCGTCGCGGTAGGCTTTCTCGATGACCTGCTGGGCCTCGACGACGGTCAGGCCGCCGATGGAGATCTCCTGGATGAGGGGGAGGTTGACCATGCCGCGGGCGTCGATGCGGGCGAGCGTGGTGAGATCGTCTTCCTGGTAGATGGCCACGCGGACGCGATCGGCGAGCTGGAGGCGGTGGACGTAGGCCTTCTTGGCGTCGGCCGGGTTGATTTGCGCGAACAGCGCGCCCGCCAGCCCGAGGGCGAGGGAGAGGAACGTGAACCGCAGGAGCGTTTTCATGGCGTCAGTAACGGGAGGAAATGTCCAGCGAGTAGCCCGTGCGTTCGAAATCCGAATAGCTGAGCGTGGACCAGTTGTGAAGGTAGTTGTAGGAGAAGCTGGCGCGGAGGTGCTCGCTCCAGTTGACGGAGAAGCCGACGTCCCAGGTGAAGAATTCGTCGCGGCGGCCTTGCGTGGTGCCGTCGAGGAAGCGGTTGCGGCCGTAGCCGAGGCCGCCGTTCGCCTGGTATTTGCGGCTGAAGTCGTAAGCGGCGTTGAGCTGGCCGGTGATGGAGTCGACGGAGCCGCCGACGGCGGTCGTGCTGAAGTCGCGCATCGCGACGCCCTTGACGTTCAGCTTGCGGGTGACGGTCCACGTCACGTCCGAGGCGACCGTTATCTGCGAGAAGGAGGTGCCGGTCTTGTCGATCGTGCGGCGCTGGAGGCCGACGCGGACGGCGCCGTTGACCTTGGGGATGATCTGGTTGACGAGGCCGAACATCAGCGACTGGTCGGTCGTGGTGTCGAGGGTCGTCTGGCCGACGCGGATGCGGTAGGAGAGGGAGAGGTCGGACTTGGAGGTGAAGACGTAGAGCAGGTCGAGGCCCTCGCTGTAGTCGGTGTAGTTGAGCAGGCCCGAGCCGTCGGTGTAGCTGCGTTTCAGGTAGCCGCTGGTGGAGGTGACGTAGAATTTGTCGTTGATCGGATACTTGACGTTCAACCCGAGCGGGAAGTTCCAGGTCTGCGTGCGGAGGTTGACGGCGCTGTCGGCCCGCGAGGAGCGAAACGCATTGATCGTGAACGCGCCGGTGGTGCGGCCGGTGGTCTTGTTGAACTCAAGATAGAAGGTCGGGTTCCACGCGGACTGGGTCTTGTTTTTCTGGAATTCCTGGCGGTCGAAGACGGCCTTGGCGTTGACCGCGATGATGCCGGCGCGGCGCTTCAGCTCGAGGCCGACGGTGGCGCTGTAGATGTAGTCGCCCGACTCGTCCTTCGCCGCGGAAAAGATGTTCGAGTCGTAGGCGAAGGTCAGATTGCCGAAGACGAAGACCTGGTTCCGGGTGCCGTCGATGTTGAGCAGCGCGAAAGCGCTCGGCGGCATGAGCAGCAGAGCGAGGACGCAAAGGGGAGCGAGACGGCGGAGGGAACGGAGCGGCACTGGTGACGGAGGCTCACTGCCCGCCCGGAAGGCGGTCGGGGCTGACGGTGATGTTGGTGGGGAGATTGGCGGGGGTGGTGGGCGTCGCGACGATCTCCTCCGTCGGCGTGTCCGTCGTGCCCGTGCTGCCGGTGTTGCCCGGCGTGTTGCTGGCGGCGGGGGTGTCACCCGAGCCCGTGGTGTTCTGCTGCGGTTCGCCCTCGGCGCCGAACTGGGCCTTGGTTTCGATCGTCTCGAACGAGACGGTTTTCTTCGCCGCGCAGGCCGCGCTGACCTTGTCGTCGAGCGTGGGCATCATTTGGGGCTCGATCGGAGCCACCGTGACGATGGGCGGGCGGCCCGGCGGGCCGGGGCGGATCGTCGCCTTTTCGCCGGGGCGGAGGAGGGTGCCGCCGGTGTCCTTGCCGCCCGTGCGCACGGTGATGTCGCCGTCGAGGAGGTAGATGGTGGACTCGGAGCCGTTGGTGGAGACGGCGACCTTGCCGCCGCGGATGTTCACCGAGGCGTTCGGCGTGGAATAGTTCATGGTCGAGCCCGACACGAGCTGGCTGGTGCAGATGTTGACCTGGCCGCGCGACACGAAGACGTCGCTCTGGGAGATGGACGGCTCCGTCTCGGTGCTCTTTTCGCGATCCGGCCGGAAGGGCTCCTGCACGAAGCGGTCGACTTCCACGCGGGTGTTTTCGTCGACCAGCATGCCGGTGCCGTTGGAGTAGACGAACGCCTGGTGCGAGTCCTTGCCCGTCTCGATCACGGTGCCGGGCGCGTCAAAGGCGGTGGCCTGCTTCGCGGTGTGGGACTTGCCCTCGGTGGTGATGTTGCCTTCGCCGACCGATTCGGCGAGGAACAGCTTGCTCGTCGGCCCCTTCTTCTTGCCGAGCTGGCGTTGGGCAAACGCGGACGGCGCGGCGACGACGGCGAGGATCGTCGCGGCGGCAAGGAGGCGGTAGAGTGTTTTCATGGCGCAGGAATTTCGGGATCGGGCTAAAGCTCGATAGCTGTCAATAAATAGGGTGTTAACCCTACATCAAGCTTTAAACCGAAAGTTTTTATGCGCCTAAGACGCTATCCAACAAGCAGGTTCAAGAGCTTGCCCTTCACGTAAATGGTGCGTTTCAGCGCCTTGCCGGCGACATGCGGCGCCACTTTGGGATGCTCTTGGGCAATCTTGATCAGATCGGCCTCGGAGCTGGCCACAGGGACCTGAGCGTCGCCGCGGTGTTTGCCGTTCACTTGAAACACGATCGTCATCGCGTCCGCGACCAATTTGGCGGCATCGAACCGGGGCCAAGTGGCCTCCATGGCGGTGCCCGTTCCGCCGAGGCGCGACCAGAGCTCCTCGCCGAGGTGCGGCGCGAACGGCGCCAGCATCTGGGCGAACTCCAGCAACGCCGCGCGCGGGAGCGCCGGCTCTTTTTGGAGCGCGTTCAGGTAGATCATCATCTGCGAGATCGCGGTGTTGAACCGCATCGCGTCGAGATCCTCACCGACTTTCTTGATCGTCTCGTGGCGGATTTTCTCGGTGTCGGCGGTGAGGGCGGCGGCGTCGGAGACGCGGCTGTTCAGCTTGCCGTCCTCGCCGATGCACTCGCGCCAGAACTTGCGGAGGAAACGGTGCACGCCCTCGATGCCCTTCGGGTTCCACGGCTTCATCGCCTCGAGCGGCCCGAGGAACATCAGGTAGAGGCGCAGCGTGTCGGCGCCGTAGGTGCGGATGATGTCGTCCGGATTGACCACGTTGCCGCGGCTCTTGGACATCTTCACGCCGTCCTCGCCGAGGATGATGCCCTGGTGGAAGAGTTTCTTGAACGGCTCGGCCTGCGGCACGACGCCGAGGTCGAAGAGCACCTTGTGCCAGAAGCGCGCGTAGAGCAGGTGCAACACCGCGTGCTCGGCGCCGCCGACGTAGAGGTCGGGCACGCCCCAGTAATTCAGCGCGTCCTGGCCCGCGAACGTCTGGGCGTTCTGCGGGTCGAGGTAACGCAGGTAATACCAGCACGAGCCGGCCCACTGCGGCATCGTGTTCGTCTCGCGACGGCCGCGCACCCAGGCCTCGCCGGCGGGCTTCGGCTGCGACGCGGGCACGGCGGCGCCGGTCTCGGCGTTGAGCCAGATCTCGAGCCACTCAGGGACGTTCGCGAGCGGGCTCTCGCCGGTGCCGCTGGGCAAATACGATTGCACGTCGGGCAGCTGCAGGAGCAGCGCCGTCTCCGGGAGCGGCAGCGCGAAAAGCGTGGTGCCGTTCTCGACGAACGTCACGGGCTGCGTCGGCAGGTCGCGGCGCAGCTTCGCGGCGCGCGCGTAGTCGTCGGCGCCGACCCACACGATCGGGAAAGGCTCGCCCCAGTAGCGCTGGCGCGAGAACAGCCAGTCGCGGAGCTTGTAGTTCACCGTGCCCTTGCCGATGCCCTTGGCCGCGAGGTCGGCGGTGATCTTCTTCTTCGCGTCCTCCCAGTTGAGGCCGTCGTAGCCGGGCGAGTTGATGAGCTTGCCGTCGCCGGTGTGGGGGAGGGTGTCGCTGCCGTCGGTGGCGGCGATGACGCGCGGCGTGGGCAGGTGATACTTCTGCGCGAACTCGTAGTCGCGCTCGTCGTGCGCCGGCACGGCCATGATCGCGCCGGTGCCGTAGCCCATGAGCACGTAGTCGGCGATCCAGACGGGCACGCGCGCGCCGTTGACGGGATTGATGGCGTAGCTGCCGGTGAAGACGCCGGTCTTTTCCTTCGCGGCGTCGGACATGCGGTCGACGTCGCTCTTCGAGGCGGTGGCCTTGCGGTAGGCTTCCACTTCAGCGCGCTGCGCGTCCTTGGTGAGGCCGGGCACGAGCGGGTGCTCGGGCGCGAGCACCATGTAGGTGCAGCCGAAGAGCGTGTCGGGACGCGTGGTGAAGATCTTCAGGTCGCCGAGCGCGGCGTCCTCCAGCTTGAACAAGACCTCGGCGCCTTCGCTGCGGCCGATCCAGGCCTCCTGCATGCGCTTGGTCGAGTCGGGCCAGTCGACGTCCTTGAGGCCGTCGAGCAATTGCTCCGCGTAGGCCGTGATGCGCAGGACCCATTGGCGGAGATTCTTGCGCTCGACGGGGAAGCCGCCGACCTCGGACTTGCCGTCGATGACTTCCTCGTTGGCGAGGACGGTGCGCAGTTCCGGGCACCACCAGACCGGTCGCTCGTCGACGTAGGCGAGGCCCTTCTTGAAGAGCTGGAGGAAAATCCACTGCGTCCAGCGGAAGTATTTCGGGTCGGTCGTGTCGACCTCGCGCTCCCAGTCGTAGGAGAAGCCGAGCGCTTTGATCTGTCGGCGGAAATTCGTGATGTTGTTCTGCGTGTTCGAGGCCGGGTGCGTGCCGGTCTTCACCGCGTGCTGCTCGGCGGGCAGGCCGAAGGCGTCCCAGCCGATCGGGTGGAGGACGTTGAAGCCCTTGGCGCGCTTGTAGCGGGCGAGGATGTCGGTGGCGGTGTAGCCTTCGGGGTGGCCGATGTGCAGGCCCGCGCCGGACGGGTAGGGGAACATGTCGAGCACGTAGTATTTCGGCTTCGAGGAGCCATTCTCGGCTCGAAACGGGCGCGTCTGCTCCCAGATTGACTGCCAATGCGGCTCAATCTTGAGAAAGTCGTAGTCGGTGCAATCAGTAGGCTTCACGTGAAATCCGTCACTGTGCGACATTCACCATTACCGTCAATCATCCTCCCGGTCGTTCTCGCGGCCGGGTTTCTGTTCGCGGCGGGCCCGGTCGCCGCGGCCGCGGGCGTCAGCCGCGGGTTCACGCGCCTGCTCGATGCCGTCGTGCGCATCGACGTGACGGAGACGACCTTCGACGAGGGCACGAAGCGCACCGAACGCGGCATCGGCTCGGGCGTCATCATCTCCGCCGACGGCCTCATCCTCACCAACGCCCACGTCGCCAGCCCGCAGGCCGTCGAGATTTCCGTCACGCTCGCCAGCCTCGAGCGCGTCGGGGCCAAGCTGGTCGGCTGGGACCACTGGACCGACCTGGCCGTCATCCGCCTCGACATGGCCGAGGTGAAGGCGCGCAAGCTCAGCTTCACCCACGCCGATTTCGGCGACAGCGACGCGCTCTATCCCGGCCAGACCGTCTACGCCGTCGGCACGCCGCACGGCCTCACGCGCACCGTCACGCGCGGCATCATTTCGAACAACCGCCGCTACTTCGAGGATTCGCGCGCCGTGCGCGGCTACGAGACCGGCTCGTTCAACACCTGGCTGCAAACGGACGCCGCCATCAACCCCGGCAACAGCGGCGGCCCGCTCGTGACCGAGGACGGCAAGGTCGTCGGCATCAACTCGCGCACCTACATGGGCGCGGACAACCTTGGCTTCGCCATCCCCTCCGCCGTCGCCCAGCGCGTCGCCGAGGGCCTGGTGAAGAACGGCAGCATCACGCGCAGCTACCTCGGCATCCGCCCGCGCGAGCTGCAGGACCTCGAGCGCTTCTACTCGCTCGCGGCCAACACCGGCCTGCTCGTCGACAGCGTCGACCCCGGCTCGCCCGCGGCGCGCGCCGGCGTGCGCCCGAGCGACATCATCCTCTCGCTCAACGGCACGAAGCTCGACGGGCGTTTCCCGGAGCAGCTGCCGCCGATCCAGAATCTCATCGCCAGCCTTCCCGTCGGCTCCGTCGTGAAACTCGGGGTGAAGCGCGGCGCGCAGACGCTGTCGCTCAACGCGACGACGGAGAAGCTCGAGAGCCGCGTGGGCGAGGAGTGGGCGTTCGAGAAATGGGGCCTCAGCGTCCGCAAGGTCTCGCGCGCCTACGCGCGCGAAAACCAGCTGACGGACGACAGCGGCGTGCTCGTCATCGGCGTGCAGCCCGGCTACCCGGCGGCGCAGTCCGGCATCGCCCGCGGCGACATCATCACCAAGGTCGGCGGCGAGACCATCCGCGACCTCGCGCGCCTGAAGGAGCTGCACGCCGCCTACGAGGCCAAGCCCGAGCCCGTCCTGGTCGAGGCCCAGCGCAACCGCCGCATCGCGCTCTACGTTTTCAAGCCATGATCACCTCCCGCCGCCTCGCCGCGGCTTTCGTTGCCGTCACGTTCACGCTCCACGCCCTCGCCACCGACCTCGCCGCGCTCCTGCCGGAGCGCCTGCGGTCGATCGTGGCCGTCGAGTTCACGATCCAGACCGAGATCGAGCGGCGGCAGGTCACGATTGCCGGCACCGTCGTCGACGATCAGGGCACGATCATCATCCCGGGGGCCAACATCCCCAGCGGTCTTGCGGTCGATCAGCTGAAGGACTTCAAGGTCTACCTGCCCGAGCAGGACGAGTCGACGCCCGCCACCTATCTCGGCCAGGACGAGCTCACGGGCTTCCACTTCGTGCGCGCGTCCGACGGATTGCGCGCGAAGCTGAAGCCGATCACGGCCTTCGCTCCCGCGCCCGAGCCGCCCCTCGGCACCGAGCTCTGGGGCCTCGGTCTTCGCGGCAAGGACGAGGATTTCAAGCCCTACGCGCTCAGCTCGCACGTCGCGATGATCACCACGCTCCCGAACAAGACCGCGCTCACCGCCCACGACCTCGGCGCACCCGGGTTGCCGGTTTTCGACGCCAGCGGGCGCCTTGTCGGCCTGACCCTGAGCTCGTTCGGGCAAAATTACCTGCTCTTCTCCCGCACGCAGCACGGCACGCCGGTCATGCTGGTGAACGCCGACGAGAGCAGCGTCGTCCTGCTCGCGAACGAGTTCATGCCCTACCTCCATCGCGTGCCCGCCTCGCCGAACGGCCGGCCGGTGACCTCGATCGGCATCTACGGCCTGCAGCCGGTCGATCCCGACGTGGCGAAACTGCTCAAGCTCGAACGCCAGTCCGGCCTCGTGGTCAGCGACATCCTCGAGGACAGCCCGGCGGCGAAGGCCGGCCTGCAGGACCGCGACATCGTGCTCGCGATCGACGGCCAGGCCCTGCCGCGCCTCCGGCCCGATCGCAGCGTGATCGGCTATTTCGGCCAGGAGGTGCTGAAGCGGAAAGCCGGCGACGTCATGACGCTCACCGTGCTGCGCGGCGCGGAAAAGCACGACCTGAAGGTCACGCTGGGGGAGGAGCCCAAGATGGTGCGCGAGGCCGCGCGCCGCTATTTCGAGCGCCTCGGCTTCACCGCGCGCGAGTTCGTCACCGCCGACCTGGTCGCGCAGCGGGCCAAGGCCGCCGAGATGGGCGGCGCGGTAGTGAACTTCGTCCGCCCGAACAGCCCGGTGGCGAACGCCGGTCTGCGGCCCGACGACTGGATCCGCGAGATCGACGGCACTGAGGTCCACACCTACGCCGAAGTGGTGGACAAGCTGGCGGCGGTCGAGAATGACAAAGCGCGCGCGGAATTCGTGTTGCTCACGCGCCGCGGCGGAGAGACGCAAGTGCTCCGCGTAAAGCTCAACTAAGATGTTCACCGGAATCGTCGAAGAAACAGGCCAGGTCGTCTCCTTCACCCGCGGCGCGAAAGCGTGGTCGCTCCACCTCTCCGCGTCGCTCGTTCCCAGCGACGTGAAGCTCGGCGACAGCGTGGCCGTCAACGGCTGCTGCCTCACCGTCGTGCGGCACGACGCGGGCCACCTCTGGTTCGACCTGCTCGAGGAGACCGTGCGCCTGACCAGCTTCGCCGAACTGAAGCCCGGCGCGGCCGTGAACCTCGAGCGCAGCCTGCTGCCGCAGGGACGCATGGGCGGGCACTTCGTCAGCGGCCACATCGACACGCTCGGCCGCGTCGAGATCTTCGAGCAGCGCGGCGCCGACCATTACCTGAAGGTCCGGGCCCCCGCCGGCAGCGGCCGCTACCTGATCCACAAGGGCAGCATCGCCATCGACGGGATCTCGCTCACCGTCGCCGAAGTCGACGGCGACGCCCTCGCCGTGTGGCTCATCCCGCACACCCTGGCGGTGACGAACCTGCGCGAGAAGCGCGTGGGCAGCGGCGTGAATCTCGAGTTCGACCTCCTCGGCAAATACGTGGAGAAACTGATCGCCGCACGCCTGCCCGCTTCCGCATGAACGTCCGCGAACACCTCCTTGCGCTCACCGATGAGCTGCGCCGCCTGAAGGCGGAAGGCAGCCGCACGGTCGTGGTCAGCGAGGCGAGCGTCGCGGAACTGCGTCGCGCGGTCGAAGTGGCCCGCGCGGAGCTCGGCACCCCGGCGGCGAGCGCGGCGGCCGCGGGAGCGCTGGAGGAGTCCGCGCCCCCGCCGCCGTTGCGACGGCGGCGGAGGCGCCGCGCAGCGCTGCGCTGCCGGTGTTCGCCCCGCCGCCGCCACCGCGCATCGTGCCGGCGAGCGCGGCGTCGAGCCTGGGCACGCCGCCGCCGTTCACCTTGCCGGAGGGGGACAAGGCCGCGCGCTGGAACGCGCTGCGCGACATCGTGCTCAACGACGCGACGTGCCAGGCGCGCGTCTATGCCGGCAAGAAAGTGGTCTTTGGCGTCGGTCACCTGGACGCGACGGTGATGTTCATCGGCGAGGCGCCCGGTGCCGACGAAGAGGAGCAGGGCGAACCCTTCGTCGGGCGCGCCGGCCAGCTGCTCAACCGCATGATCAAGGCCATGGGCCTCGAGCGCTCGCAGGTTTACATCGGCAACATCCTGAACTGGCGCCCGGAGATGGGCGCGCGTTCGCCCGACGGCTTCCAGACGGGCAACCGTCCGCCGACGCTCGACGAGATGGCGTATTGCCTGCCGTTCATCCGCGCGCAGATCGACATCATCCAGCCGCGCGTGCTCGTCGCGCTGGGCAAGACCGCCGTCGACGGCCTGCTCGGCGCGGATCGCTTCAAGACCATGGGCGCGGCGCGCGGCTCGTGGCATGCCTACAACGGCATTCCGCTGCGTGCGACCTACCATCCCTCGTATCTGCTGCGCCAGGAAGGCCTGCGCAGCGAGGCGGCGCTGAAGATCAAGCGCGACGCCTGGGAGGATTTGCTCGCCGTGATGGAGAAGGCGGGGATGCCGATCTCCGACAAGCAGCGCGGCTACTTCAAGACCGGTTGATCCGGTCGCGCCACGCGGGGGAGAGGAACGCCGCGGCTCAGCGGACGTTGGCGTAGGCGCTGACCACCACGACGTCGCCCGTGTCGGCCTTGCCGCGAACGCGGATGGCGGCGCTGGCGGCCTCCGCCGTCGCGGTCGGCTTGATGAAGAGACGATAGCGGCGCCCGGCTTCGACGGTGGCGAGGCGCGCCTCGAAGGACGTGGCGGAGACGAACACCTCGTCGAACACGATCTTCAGGTCGGGGTTCACGGCCACGTCGACGATCTTCTCGTCCGCGGCGGCGCCCGTGTTCCAGTCGAGCACGCGCGGCGTCACGGCGGCCAGCTCCGGCACGTTGATCTCGACGTGCAGGCGTTGGGGCGCGGTGCCGTCGTCGGTGAGCACGACCACGCTCCGCTGGTAGACGCCGATGCGGTCGCCGACGGTGAAGCGGGCGTTCACGACACCGGTCTCGCCGGGTTGATAGACCGGCTTGTCCGCCGCCGCCGACATGCAGTCGCAGTTCACCTGGACCTCGCGGATCGCGACGGGCCTGGCGCCGGTGTTCTTAAACGCGAAGGCAACCTCCAGCGTCTTCTGCAGCGGCTTGGTCGCGCCGGAGAATTCCGTGGAGGTCCAGGTCAGCGCGGCGGACGCGGCGGCGGTGAGGGAAGCGCCAAGCAGCGCGGCGAGGGCGAAGCGGAGCGGTTTCAAGCGGAGCGAAGGGGAGGAGAGCGTCGCGCACGAGCGCGAACTGTTGGGCGAGGGCGGACTGCCGGGCGGCGACCGCGGCGAGCTGGCCGGCCTTGGCGGCGGTCTCCATTTCCAGCGCGACGGCCGCCAAGCCGCTGGCGCCGAAGTTGCCGGCGCTGCCCTTGATGCTGTGCGCGGCCCGCGTGGCGAGCGGGACATTGCCGGTGGCCAAGGCATCCTCCAACTCCTTGATGCGCAGAGGGGTGTCTTGCAGGAAAATGTCGATCAGCTCGGTGAAAAACGCGCCGCCGTCGTCCGGCGAAACCGCGCGCAGCGCCGCGATCGCCTCGGGGTTCAGGATGGGCTCGACCATGGGGATGGGCTCATCGAATCCGACTCGCCGCCCGAGGCAAGCCGGATGCCGGGGAGGCGTCTTTTCAACATTCGCATCATGGAATCCAGATACGTTGATAATCTACTTGCTCCGGCCGCGTGCGGCCTCTTTCTTCGCCGCCTCATCCTATGGCCAATCACTTCGTTTTCTCCTCCGAGTCGGTCGGTGAAGGTCACCCCGACAAAGTCGCCGACCTGATCTCCGACAGCGTGCTCGATGCCTGCTTGAAGATCGATCACACCTCGCGCGTGGCGTGCGAGACGTTCGTCAAGTCGAACGTCGTCGTCGTCGGCGGCGAGATCACCATTCCGAAGCTGCAGGATCCAAAGAAGGGCACGACCAAGCCGCTCGAGGAAGCCATCAATCTCGGCAAGGTCATCCGCGATGCCATCCGCGAGATCGGCTACGTGAATGACGACGACGTGTTCCACGCCGACAAGGTTTTCATCAACAACTACCTCACCGCCCAGTCGCCCGACATCGCCCAGGGCGTAGACGCCAAGAAGGCCGAGGGCAAGAAGACGGCCGAGCAGGGCGCCGGCGACCAGGGCATCATGTTCGGCTACGCCTGCAACGAGACGCCCGAGCTCATGCCGACCCCGATCATGTTCGCGCACCGTCTCGGCCGCGAGTTGACGAAGGTCCGCAAGTCCGGCGCGGTCTCCTGGCTCCGCCCTGACGCGAAGACGCAGGTCTCCGTCCGTTACCAGAACGACAAGCCGGTCGAGGTCGTGAACGTCGTCATCTCCACGCAGCACACCGCGGACGTGAAGCACGCGACGATCGAAAAATACCTCATCGAAAACGTCATCAAGAAGGTCATCGACCCGAAGCTGCTGACGAAGAACACCGAGTATCTCATCAACCCGACCGGCCGCTTCGTCGTCGGTGGCCCGCAGGGCGACTCCGGCCTCACCGGCCGCAAGATCATCGTCGACACCTACGGTGGCTGGGGCCGCCACGGTGGCGGCGCCTTCTCGGGCAAGGATCCGTCCAAGGTCGACCGCTCGGCCGCCTACATGGGCCGCTGGGTCGCCAAGAACATCGTCGCCGCGGGCCTCGCCACGCACGCCGAGATCCAGTTCGCCTACGCCATCGGTCACCCGAAGCCCGTCTCCGTCCGCGTCGAGACCTTCGGCACCGCCAAGCTCGGCATCTCCGACGAGCAGATCACCGAGGCCGTGCAGAAAGTTTTCTCGTTCAAGCCGGCCGATATCGTCGCCCAGCTCGACCTCCTCCGCCCGATATACCGCCAGACCACGAACTACGGCCACTTCGGCAAGAAGGGCCTGCCGTGGGAATCCACCGCCAAGGCCGCCGAGCTCCGCGCCGCCATCAAAGCCTAACCACTCTCTCCATGGCCAAAGCCAAGAAATCCGCCACCGCGGACTACCACGTCAAGGACATCGGTCTCGCCGACTGGGGTCGCAAGGAAATCTCCATCGCCGAGCACGAAATGCCCGGCCTGATGTCCGTGCGCGCCAAGTTCGGCCCGAAGAAGCCCCTCAAGGGTGTTCGCGTCACTGGCTCGCTGCACATGACGATTCAGACCGCCGTCCTCATTGAGACGCTGGTTGAACTCGGCGCCTCCGTGCGCTGGGCGTCGTGCAACATCTTCTCGACGCAGGACCACGCCGCCGCCGCCATCGCGGCCGCCGGCGTGCCGGTCTTCGCCTGGAAGGGCGAGACGCTCGAGGAATACTGGGATCTCACCTGGAAGGCCGTCAGCCACCCGAACGGCACCGGCCCGCAGCTCGTCGTCGACGACGGCGGCGACGTCACGCTCCTCCTCCACAAGGGCTACGAGATGGAGCAGGGCAGCGACTGGGTGGACAGCGCCTCCGGCTCGCACGAGGAGCAGGTCATCAAGAACCTCCTCAAGAAGATCAAAAAAAGCCAGCCCGGCATCTTCACCGCGATGGTGAAGGAGTGGCGCGGCGTCTCCGAGGAGACCACCACCGGCGTTCACCGCCTCTACCAGCTCCACGAGCAGGGCAAGCTCCTCGTCCCCTCCATCAACGTCAACGACTCGGTCACGAAGTCGAAGTTCGACAACCTCTACGGCTGCCGCGAGTCCCTCGCCGACGGCCTCAAGCGCGCCACCGACGTCATGATCGCCGGCAAGGTCGCTTGCGTGTGCGGCTACGGCGACGTGGGCAAGGGCTCCGCGTTTTCGCTCAAGGGCTTCGGCGCGCGCGTCATCGTCACCGAGATCGATCCCATCAACGCCCTCCAGGCCGCGATGGAAGGCTTCGAGGTCAACACCGTCGAGTCCACCCTCGGCGTCGCCGACATCTACGTTACGACCACCGGCAACAAGGACATCATCACGCTCGAGCACATGGCGAAGATGAAGGACCAGGCCATCGTCTGTAACATCGGCCACTTCGACAACGAGATCCAGGTCGACCGCCTCTACAAGGCGAAGGGCGTGAAGCGCACGACGATCAAGCCGCAATACGACATGTTCACGTTCCCCAACGGCAACAGCATCTACCTGCTCGCCGAAGGCCGCCTCGTGAACCTCGGCTGCGCCACCGGCCACCCGTCGTTCGTCATGTCGAACTCCTTCACCAACCAGACGCTCGCCCAGCTCGATCTCTGGAAGAACAAGGACGTCTACAAGGTCGGCGTCTATCGCCTGCCCAAGCACCTCGACGAGGAAGTCGCCCGCCTGCACCTCGAGAAGATCGGCGCCAAGCTGACCAAGCTCACCAAGGAACAGGCCGCCTACCTCGGCGTCCCGGTCGAGGGTCCCTACAAGCCCGAGCACTACCGCTATTGAACCGGAAGCCGATTCACTAGCGTCCGCCGTAGCCTCGGCGAAGGCGGACCGAATCCGGTGCAACCTTCCTAACATCCCAACGCCGCGGATCGCTCCGCGGCGTTTTTTTTGACCCGAAACCGCCCCGCAATCCGTTTCCTCCTTCACCATGGCCACTCTCGTCTCCCAACCCACCGTCATCGAAGCCGCCGGCAACAAGCCCAAGCTCATCGAGGAATTCTTCGGTCGCGTGAACTCCCGCACCGACGCCGTCAGCATCGCCCGCATGCGCAGCCCGGGCGGCTGGGTCGAGCCGGGGCAGACGCCGGAGTTCGACGAATACACCGTCGTCCTCCGCGGCGAACTCCGGGTGGAGACCAAGGCCGGCTCGCTCGCCGTCAAGGCCGGCCAGGCCGTCCTCACGCCGAAGGGCGAGTGGGTGCGCTACTCGACGCCCCACGCCGACGGCGCCGAATACATCGCGGTGTGCCTGCCGGCTTTCTCGCCGGCCACCGTCCACCGCGACGCCTGAGCGGCACTGGCCGACGGTCGAAGGCCGCTGCGCGATGCTTGCGCCGGCCGTCGCCGTCGCCCTTGCTCGCGGCATGGGCAACTCCTGGATCACCTTCGACTGCTTCGGCACGCTCGTCGACTGGCACACGGGCTTCGCGGATATCCTGCGCCCGCTCGCGGGTGAGCGCGTCGGCGAACTGGTCGCCGCCTACCACCGCTACGAGCGCCCGCTGGAGCAGGAGCGCCCGCACCGGCTCTACGCCGACGTGCTGCGCGAGGGCGTGGCGCGCGCCGCGCGCGAGATCGGCCTCGCCGTGGCCGAGCGCGACGTGAGCGCGCTGCCGGACCACTGGGGCACGCAACCGGTCTTCGCCGACGTCGAGCCGGCGCTGGCCGAGCTGCGCGCGGCGGGCTGGAAGCTGGCCGTGCTCACCAATTGCGATCGCGCGCTCTTCGCCCAGACGCAGCGCGGCTTCCGCCAGCCGTTCGACCTGGTCGTCACCGCCGAGGAGGTGAAGGACTACAAGCCCGCGCTCGCGCACTTCCGGCACTTCTGGCGCGTCAGCGGCGTCGAGCTGCCGAACTGGGTGCACGCCGCCTGCAGCTTCTACCACGACATCGGCCCGGCGCGGGAGATGGGCATCGCGCGCATCTGGGTCGACCGCGACCGCACCGGCGAGGATCCGGCGGCCGCGACGGCGCGGATCGAGTCGCTCGCCGCCTTGCCGGCGACGGTTCAGCGGCTGACCAGGTCGTAGTGCCCGCGCGTGCGGACGAGGCGCAGCGGGGCGCCGAAAAGGTCCGAGAGCGACGCCGAGCTGAGCACGCGGCGCGGCGCGCCGTCGGCGACGATGCGGCCGGCGCGCATGAGCAGCACGCGGTCGATCTCGGGCACGAGGTCGGCGACGTTGTGCGTCACGATCACGACGCTCTTGCGGCGGCGGCAGAGCGTGCGCAGCACGCGCCGGAACTCGATCACGGCGGCCGGATCGAGGCTGGTCGTCGGTTCGTCGAGCAGCAGCGCCGCCGGGTCGTGCACGATGGCGCGGCCGATGAAGCAGCGGCGCTGTTCGCCGGAGGACATTTCCTTGAGCGAACGCGCGGCGAGGTGCGACACGCCGAGGAAACGCATCACGGCGCGGGCGCGGCGGCGCTGGGCCGGCGTCGGCCGCTGGTGTGGCCACAACCCGATGCTGTCGAAGAAGCCGGAGAGCACGAGTTCGAGCCCGGTGACGGCGCGCTCGGTGATCTCGTAGGAAAGTTTCTGCAGCTGATCGAGGGCGACGAGGCCGAGCGTCCGGCGGAAGTCCGTGATGTCGGCGAATTCCTCGCCGAGGAGCTGGAAACGGTAGCCCGGCGTGTCGGTGAGCGGGTAGAGCTCGCGCGTGAGCGTCTTGATCAACGTGGACTTGCCGCAGCCGTTCGGCCCCAGGATCGCCACGTGCTCGCCGGCCCGGAGCTGGAGGTCGAGCCCGTGCAGGGCGCGCCGCTCGCCGCGGTAGACGGTCAGCTGGCGAAAATCGAAGAGCAGGGGCGCGGCGGGCATGTCACCAATGTCGTCGTTTCGCAAAAGTGTGTCCGGACCCCGATTTGAGGTAGCGCTCGGACTCGGTCGCCTGCTTCTCGGATGAAAAGGCGACGTAGCTTCGCAGTTCCCAAGGACGGTTCATTGCGGTGCCGAGGTTCTTGCCCTCGTTGTGGTCGGAAAGGCGCTGACGGAGGTCATGGCTGTATCCCACCTACCGTTTTTTCGGATTCGCGGCGCGCTGCATGAGGTAAACGTAGTGCATGGTCCTGCTCCGCTAAAGCTGCGCAGGACATCCTTCGCCCAGGCGCTTCAAGATCAACAGCCTTTCGCGCACCGAAACGTAGGCTGTGCCATCCGAAGCTCCGCCGGAGCGAAGGATGGCGGAGGGGAGAGGATTCGAACCTCCGAGACCCTTTTGGGGTCTGGGTCTTTAGCAAAGACCTGCCTTAGACCACTCGGCCACCCCTCCGTCGGAGTGGACCGCAGAACAAAGGGAGCCGCCTCGCCGAGCGCAAGGCATTTTCCTTCCGACTCTGCCTGGTTGGGGCCCCGGAAAAGTCCGCGGCGGCGCGCTCAGACCGTGCCGGAGTAGAACTTCGGCTTCAGCACGCCGATGCAGGGGAGGTTGCGGTAGCGCTCGTTGAAATCGAGGCCGTAGCCGACGACGAACTCGTTCGGGATCTCGAAGCCGACGTATTCCGCCTCGAAGGGCACGACGCGGCGGGCCTTCTTGTCCAGCAGCACGCAGGTGCGCACGGACGCGGCCTTCTTGGCCAGGAGCAGCTCCTTCACTGCGGAGAGCGTGTTGCCGGTGTCGAGGATGTCGTCGACGAGCAGCAGGTGCTGGCCGGCGATGTCGAGCTTGAGGTTGTCGATGATGACCGGCTTGCCCGTGGCGGCGGTGCCGGCGTGGTAGCTGGAGGCGCGGATGCAGTCGAGGCGCAGCGGCGAGCGCATCTGGCGGAGCAGGTCCGCGGTGAAGATCAGGGCGCCGTTCACGACCGCGATCACCGTGAGGTCCTTGCCGCGGTAGGCGCGGTTGATCTGCTCGGCGAGGGCGGAGACGCGGCGGCGGATGGCGGTTTCGCTCACGAGCACGTGGTCGAGGTGCTTGAGCTCGGGGATCGTCGGCTTGGTGCGGGCCATGTCGCTTTAAGATTTATTCCCGTCCCGATGGCAACTGTTACAACGCGCCCGGCCGCGCCTTTGACTTTGACTCGGCGAAAACCGGCCGGTTGCCTCGCGGAGACGCGCGCACTCCCGATGATTTCCATCCAGGTCAAGCAACTCACCAAGCGATTCGGCAATGTCGTGGCGCTGCACGGGCTAGACCTGACCATCAACCCGGGCGAGCTCTTCTTCCTCCTCGGCCCCAGCGGCTGCGGCAAGACCACGCTCCTGCGCAGTCTCGCCGGCTTCTACATCCCCGAGGAGGGACAGATCCTGTTCGGCCCGGAGGACGTCACCCGCCTCGAGCCGCACAAGCGGAATACCGGGATGATGTTCCAGAGCTACGCGCTCTGGCCGCACATGACCGTGGCCGAGAACGTCGCCTTCGGCCTGCACGAGCGCAAGGTGCCGGAGACGGAGATCAAGAAGCGCGTGGACGACGCGCTCTCCTCCGTGCGCATGGAGAAATACGCCGACCGCAAGCCGAACATGCTTTCCGGCGGGCAGCAGCAGCGCGTGGCGCTCGCCCGGGCGCTCGTCATCCGCCCGCGCTGCCTCCTGCTCGACGAGCCGCTCTCCAACCTCGACGCCAAGCTGCGCCTCGAGATGCGCACGGAAATCCGCCGCGTGTGCAAGGAGTTCCAGCTCACCACCGTCTACGTCACCCACGACCAGAAGGAGGCGCTCTCCATCGCCGACCGCATGGCGATCCTCGATCACGGCTACATCCTCCAGGTCGGCGCCCCGCGCGAGGTCTACAAGCGCCCGACGCGCAAGATCGTCGCCAACTTCATCGGCGAGACGGATTTTCTCCCGGGCAAGGTGCTCGGCATCGCCGGCGGCTTCGTCACGGTCGAGACGCCGGTCGGCAAGTTCGACGGCATTTTCGGCGACCCGACGAACATTCCCGCCGTGGGCGCCGAAGTCACGGTCTCGATCCGGCCCGAGTGCTGGGAGCTGCACCGCGACGCCGAGCCGCGCAACTTCGTGCGCGGCCGCATCGGCGACTCGGTCTACCTCGGCGAAGTCGCGCAGTATGATTTCGTGACGTCGAACAACGGCACGCGCCTGAAGATCTTCGAGCGCAACCCGCGCTTCGTCGACGGCTCCGCGCGCGGCGAGCTCTACGCCGCCGTGCAGCCCGAGGACGTGATCGTGCTCACCGCCTGAGGCGCCGATGAAACGGGCCCTGATTGTCCTCGCTCTGGTGGTGGTGCTGGCGCTGCCCTTCGCCCTGCGCACGCCGTCGGCACCGACGACCGCCGGGGCCGACGACACGCTGGTGATCGTCACGCCGCACAACGAGGCGATCCGCTACGAGTTCGGCCAGGCCTTCGCCCGCTGGTATCAGGCCCGCACCGGGCGCACGGTCGCGATCGACTGGCGCGTGCTCGGCGGCACGAGCGAGATCGCCCGCTTCCTCGACGGCGAATACATCACCGCCTTCCAGAACCACTGGGTGAACAAGCTCGGCAAGCCCTGGAGCGCCGAGGTGCAGGCCGGGTCGCAGAACGGCCGCCTGCCGGCCGACGCGCCCGCGATCGTGAAGGAGGCCCGGGCGGCCTTCCTCGCCTCCGACGTCAGCTGCGGCATCGACCTCTTCTTCGGCGGCGGCACCTACGATTTCGCCAAGCAGGCCACCGCCGGGCGCTTCGTGCCGACACGGGTGGTGAAGACCCACCCCGAGTGGTTCACCGACGACGTCATCCCGCGGCTCTACGCGGGCGAGGAGTATTGGGACAAGAACGGCCTCTGGATCGGCTGCGTGCTCAGCTCCTACGGCATCATCTTCAACCGCGACTCGCTCCAGCGCCTCGGCGCCACGCGCGAGCCCGAGCAGTGGGACGACCTGACGGATTTTCGCTTCTACGGCGAGGTTGCGCTCTGCGACCCGACCAAGAGCGGCTCGATCGCGAAGGCCTTTGAAAACGTCATCCAGCAGCGGATGCAGCGGCACCTCAAGGCGCTCCGCGCCGCCCAGCCGAACGGCGACGCCAAGGCGCTCGAGGCCCAGGCGGTGCGCGCCGGCTGGACCGACGGCCTGCGGCTGCTGCAGCTCGTCGGCGCCAACTCGCGCTACTTCACCGACACCTCGCAGAAGCCGCCGATCGACGTCTCCGTCGGCAACTGCGCCGTCGGCATGTGCATCGACTTCTACGGTCGCGCGCAGGCGGAATCGGCGAGCAAGCGCGGCGGCTCCGACCGCCTCGGCTACATCTCGCCGCCGGGCGGCACGGTCAGCTCCGTCGATCCGATCGGCCTCCTGCGCGGAGCCCCGCACCGCGAGCCGGCGGAGCTCTTCATCGAGTTCGTGCTGTCGATGGACGGCCAGCATCTGTGGAACGAGAAGCCCGGCACCCCGCGCGGCCCCGAGCGCTATGCGCTGCGCCGCCTGCCGGTGCGCAAGGACTACTACGTGCACGCCGAGTGGCAGGCCGACCGGAGCGACCGCGACGCGAACCCCTTCGAGCAAAAGGATCCGCTGATCTACCGGCCCGAGTGGAGCGGCGGCGTGTTTCGCGAGATGGCCTTCATCATCCGCGTCATGTGCCAGGACACCCACGAGGAGCTGCGCGAGGCCTGGCGGGCGATCCACGCGCCCGGCATCGATCCGGCGCGGCGCGCGCGCGCCCTGGCGGTCCTGCAGGATCTGTCGGCCGTCAGCTACGACCGCACGCTGAAGGAGATCAAGTCGGCGCTCAGCTCGAAGAACAAGGTCGACGAGGTCACGCTGGCCAACGATCTCGCCGGCAAGTTCCGGGCGCAATACGCGCGCGCCACCGCCATCGCCCGCGGCAAGGCGGAGTGAGCCCGGCCGCGCCAGCCGGCGCGGTCACCAGCCGGCCACCGCGGCCGCGAACGCGGCGCGATCCGCCGCCTTGAAGAACGAGGTGCCGGCCACGAACGTGTCGGCCCCGGCGTCGCGGCACTCGCGTCCGGTGACGAGGTCGACGCCGCCGTCGACTTCGAGGCGGAAATTCAAGCCGCCCTCGCGGCGCCAGGCATCGATCTGCCGGAGCTTGGGCAGCATGTCGCGACGGAACGGCTGGCCGCCGAAGCCGGGCTGCACCGTCATGACGAGCACGAGGTCGACTCGCGGCAACAGCGCGCGGACCGCCTCGGCGGGAGTGCCGGGGTTGAGCACGATGCCACATTGGCAGCCGAGCTCGCGGATGCGGGCGAGGGTGGCGGCGTGGTCGTAGGCCGGCTCGATGTGGATGCTGATAAGATTGGCGCCGGCCTGGGCGAAGGCTTCGACGTAGCGGTGCGGCTCGGCGAGCATCAGGTGGGTGTCGAAAAACGTCTTCAGCCCCGCGCGGCGCAGCGCGGCGAGGACCTCGGGTCCGAACGTGAGGTTCGGCACGAAGTGTCCGTCCATGAGGTCGAGATGCAGCCACGGCGCGCCGGCGTCGGCGGCGATCCGGGCGCTGGCGCCGAGGGCGGCGTGATCGCCGGCGAGGAGAGAGGGGCAAGGACGGGGGCGAGCGGCATCGGCCCAAGGCAAACCGCGCGCGTGCGACAGGCCAAGCCGTTTTCCCGGCGGGTTCCGCAAGGCAGCGCGCGGTCGTCGGGCGCCGCAGGGAGGTTGGGGCGGGGCAGCGGTCCCGCCCGGGCAAGGGAAAGGGTGCCGAAGGGAAGCCTGACCCCGTGCGGGGGCGTTGCTCGCCGCCTTACCAGGTGTCGAGCACGGCGTGCAGCGCGCGCTCGGCGAGCTGCTCGGCGAGGAGCGGGAGCGTCTGATACTCGGACTGGAGCTGGCCGCTGTCGGTGAAGGCGCCGCGCGAGACCTTGAGCGGCTGGTTGGCGAAGACGATTTTCTTCGTCCGCTGGTCGGTGAGCGTGGCGCGCGCCTGGAGGATGAGGTCGTAGCGGCGCGCCAGGCCGGTGTCGTCGGCGCGGGCGACGGTCTGTTCGCGGTGGTAGTCCTCGAGCGTGAGTGTCAGGGTGGCGTCGGCCTCGGCGGGGGAATCGACGAGGCGCACGCGACCGTCCTTGATGAAGGCTTCGCGGACCTGGGTGGAGACGAGGGCGGCGGCCTGCGGCACGAGGACGTCGCTCTTCACGACGGCGACGTGGAGCGTCTGGAAGCGCGGTTCGGCGCCGGTGCCGAGGTGGTAGTGCGCGCAGGAGACGAGACCGAGCGCGACGGCGACGAGCGAAGCGAGGAAGGCGAGGCGCATGGGCGGCGCGCGTCGCTCAGAAGAGCCAGAAACGCTTTTTCTTCGGGGCGGCCGGCTTCTTCTCGTCCTTGACGGCGGGAGCGGGCTGGCCGGCGAGGCGGGCGTCGACGTCGGCCAGCATCTTGCGGGCGCGGGCGGCGACGGGCGAATCCGGGTAGGTGGTGATAGCCTCGTTGTAGAAGACCTTCGCGGCGGTGTAGTTCTTGCGGTATTTGTAGTAGTAGTCCGCGAGGATCATTTTGCTCTGCGCGAGCATGGTCTTCATGTCCGCGAGGCCCTTTTCCGCCGTGCCGGCGCCGGAGTCGCCGGGGAACTGGATGAGGTAGTCCTCGAAGTAGGTGATGGCCTCCTTGGTGGAGGCCTGGTCGTAGTAGGCGCCTTCGACGAGCGAGGAGTGGGTCTGGGCGAGCTTGAGGTAGGCGTCGGGCGTGAGGACGTTCTTCGGGTAGTTGTTGATCATCCGGTCGAGGGCGTCGATGGCCTCCTCGGTGTTGCCCATCTTCTGGTGGCCGCGCGCGATGTTCATGAGCGAGAGCGGCGCGTAGTCGGAGTAGGGGGCGTTGCGGACGATCTGCTCGAAATACTCGATGGAGCGCTCGCGGTTCTTGAAGCCGGGGATGACGCCCCAGATGTAGGGGCGGGCGCCGTCGAGGAGGAGCTGCGCGATGCGGTATTGCTCGGCGACGACCTGGGAGAACTTCTCGCTGCTCGGATACTTCATCACCATCTCCTGGAAGGCGTCGAAGGACTTGAAGTATTCCCGGCGCTTTTCGTAGAGGAGGCCGGTGCGGTAGAGGGCCTCGGCGGCGTAGAGGGAGTTCGGGTATTTCTTAGCGACCTTCTGGTAGCCCTTGATGGCGGACTTGCTGCTGCCCTTTTCCTCGGCGTTGCGGGCGGTGTTCATCAGCTCGAGGGCGTTGCGGCCCTCTTCGCCGGAGAGGCCGGCGAGGGCGCCGCCCTCGATGCGCCAGCCCTGGCCGGGCGTCCAGACGAGGTCGGCGCGGAGCGACGCGGCGCCGAACAGCGCGATGAGGACGGCGAGGAAAGCGAGGGGGCGGAGGCGGGACATGAGAAATTACCAGCGAATGAGGGTAGAGCCGTAGGTGAAGCCGGCACCGAAGGCAACAAGGAGCGTGTAGTCGCCGGGCTTGATCTTGCCGGCCTTGCGGGCCTCGTCGAGGGCGAGCGGGATCGAGGCGGACGACGTGTTGCCGTAGCGATCGATGTTCACGTAGAAGCGATCCATCGGCAGACCGAGGTTGCCGGCGAGAGCCTCGACGATGCGCACGTTCGCCTGGTGGGGGATCACGAGGTTGATTTGGTCAAGCGAGAGGTGGTGTTGTTCCACCATTTCGCGCGCGACGGTCTCCATGACGCGGACGGCGTTCTTGAAGATCTCCTTGCCCTTCATGCGCAGGAAGTGGCCCTTTTCCTCGACCGTCTTGGGCGAGGCCGGGCAGCGCGAGCCGCCGGCGGGGGTGTAGAGGTATTCGGCCAGCTCGCCGTCGGCGCCGAGGTCGGAGCCGATGATGCCGATGCCATCCTGGTCGCTCTTCTTGAGCACGGCGGCGCCGGCGCCGTCGCCGAAGAGCACGCAGGTGGTGCGGTCGGACCAGTCGGTGATCGAGGAGAGCTTCTCCGAGCCGATGATCAGCGCGCACTTGTAGCGCCCGGTGAGGAGCTGGCCGTAGGCGATCTCGAGGGCGTAGACGAAGCCCGAGCAGGCGGCCGCGATGTCGAAGGCCGTCGCGTGGGGCGGGACGCCGAGCTTGTGCTGCACCACGCAGGCGGTGGACGGCAGCGGGTAGTCGGGCGTCGCGGTGGCGATGATCAGCAGGTCGACCTCGGAGGCGCTGACCTTGGCGTCGGCGAGGGCGCGCTGGGCGGCGATGAGGGCGAGGTCGGAGCATGCCTGGTCCGGCGCGGCGATGTGTCGCTCGCGGATGCCGGAGCGGGTGCGGATCCACTCGTCGGAGGTGTCGACCATCTTGGCGAGGTCGTCGTTGGTGAGGATGCGTTCGGGCGCATAGGCGCCGACTCCGGCGATGATCACGGAGGCCATAGGTGAATTCAGTTGGTTGCCGCCGGGGCGGCGGGCGCGGGGGCCTTGATGAGCTCGTTGGCCTTCGCGACGTCGTCCTCGATGCGGTGGTAAAGGTCCTGGCGGATGATCTTGCCGGCGGCGCGGATGGCGCTGGCCCAGGCGTGGCGGTTGCTCGAGCCGTGGGCCTTGAGGATGTTGCCGCGCAGGCCCAGCAGCGGGGCGCCGCCGTAGCGGTCGGGATTCATGCGGTCCTTGAGCGCGCCGAAGGCGCCCTTGGCGAGGAACGCGCCGGCCAGGCGGACGGGATCCTTCTTCAGCTCGTCCTTGAGCATGCCGGTGATGAACTTCGCCAGCGACTCCCAGGTCTTGAGCAGGATGTTGCCGACGAAGCCGTCGCACACGACGACGTCGACGTGGTTGCGGAAAACCTGGAAGCCCTCGATCGGGCCGACGTAGTTCAGGACGCTGCCGTTGATCTTCTTCAGCAGCTCGTGCGTCTCGGCGATGAGGGCGTTGCCCTTGCCCTCCTCGGTGCCGATGGTGAGCAGGCCGACGCGCGGGTTCTCGATGCCGAAGGCCACGCGGGCGTAGTCGGCGCCGAGGACGGCGTTGTGCATCAGGTGCTCGGGCTTGGCCTCGGGATTCGCCCCGGCGTCGACGAGGATGAAGTTGCCGCCGTCGCGCGGAATGAACGCCGCGAGGGCCGGCCGGTCGACGCCATTCATGGTGCGCAGGCGGAGGGTGCCGCCGGCCATGAGCGCGCCGGTGTTGCCGGAGCTGACGGCAACCTTGGCTTCCCCGCTCTTCACCAGCTCGATGGCGCGGACCATCGAGGCGTCCTTCTTGGTCTTCAGCGCCTTGAGGGGCTTGTCCTCCATCGTGATCACCTCGGAGGCGTGCGCGATCGAGACGCGCGGATTGGCGGCGAGGCCGGCCTGCGCGACGAGGGGCGTCAGAACCTCCTGCTGGCCCACCAACACGATGGGGGCGAGGTCCTGGTCCTCGGAAAGGGCGATCTTGACCGCTGCGACGACCTCAGCGGGGCCCAGGTCGCCGCCCATGGCATCGACCGCGATGCGGGGCGGCAACGGCGTGGAACTGGCGGCTTCGGGTTGGATAGCGGGAAGCTGCCGACTGACCTTAGACGGTGACGTCCAGCACCTGGCGACCGCGATACATGCCCGTCTTCGGGTTCACGCGGTGCGGGCGGAAGGCGCCACCGTCGGTCGGGTCCTTGGCGACCTGCGGGGCTTTGAAGGCGTTGGCGGCGCGGCGGTTGGCGCTGCGGCGCTTGGATTGCTTACGTTTCGGATTGGCCATGGTAAGTGAGGATGGAGTGCAGCCGGACGCGTGGACTGGCCGCTTGTTTAAGTTGGAAGGTCGAGGAGGTAAGGTTCGGCGCGGGAGCCCGTCAAGACGTTTAACCGCCCGACCTGACGCAGGCTTAGAACAGGTAAAAGGCCGCCAGCACGACCGCCACCGCGATGCGGTAAAAGGCGAACAGCGCGAGGCCGTTGCGCGACAGGAAACGCACGAAGAATTTCACCGCCAGCGCCGCCGAGATCGCCGCCACCAGGCACCCGAGCAGCACGCTGGACCAGCCGAAGACCTCGATCATGGCCGCGCCGGACTTGTAGGACTTGTAGACCGCGGCCCCCGCCAGCGTCGGCAGGCCCACGAGGAAGCTGAACTCCGCGGCCTTCACCGGCGTCAGGCCGGCAAGATAGCCGCCGACGATCGTGACCATCGACCGGCTCGTGCCCGGCCAGAGCGCCAGGCACTGGGCGAAGCCGATGCCCACCGCCTTGCCCGGGCTCATGTCGCCCGGATCGGCCTTGGAAAAGCCGATGCCGGAGTTCCGTCGCCGCCAGCGCTCGGCCCAGAGCATGAGCAGCGCGCCGCCGATCTGCGCCGCCACGACCGCGCCGACCGAGAAGAGGTAGCGGTCGATGAAGTCGTGCGCGAGGAGCCCGATCACCGCCACCGGCGCGAACGCCAGCAGCACGTTCCGCAGCAGGCGGAAACCGGAGCTGCTCCGGCCGAACAGGCCGATGAGCATGTTCATCAGCTGCGGCCAATACATGAAGACCACCGCGAGGATGGCGCCGACCTGGATGACGACCGTGTAGGTGTCCGCCGCGAGCTTGAGGGTCAGCGGCTCGCCCTCGGGGTGTTTTTCGGACGGCTTCTTGTGCCAGAGCGGCTCGCCGGCCGCGTTGGTCAACGGCTGGTCGGACTCCAGCCCGAGCATCTGGCTGGCGATGATGAGGTGGCCGGTCGACGAGACGGGCAGAAACTCCGTCACGCCCTCGACGAGGCCGAGGACGATCGCGTCCGTCGCGCTGAGCTCGGCCACGGGCTTCGCGGCGGGCTCGCGCACCGGCTTCTTCTTCGATGCCGGACCGGCGCCCTGGGCCGCGGTGAGCGCGGCGCAGGCAACTATGACAGAGAGGAGGCGGCCCGGGAAAATGCGAAACACAGGGCGAGCGTCCGAAATCGGGCGCGGCTGTCGAGAATTATGCTTTGCCGTCGCGCGCGCGGTCCGGCTTGGATGCGCGGCCATGTTGCTCGAGCAGCTGACCGGAAAACTCCACGCCCGCCGCGATCTCGACGCCGCCGAGGCGCGCGCCGCCGCGCTCGCGCTCGCCAGCCCCGACCTGGCCGAGGCGACCAAGATCGAATTCCTCGCCGCGCTCGCGGCCAAGGGCGAGACGGCGGACGAGATCGCCGCCTTCGCCCAGGCCTACCGCGGCGTGGCGCGCGACCCCGGCGTGCAGGAATGGGCGCCGCGCGCGCTGGACATCGTCGGCACCGGCGGCGACCACGCCGGCGGCTTCAACGTCTCCACCCTCGTGACGCTCACGCTGGCCGCCGCGGGCGTGCCGGTGATGAAGCACGGCAACGCCGGCATCACCTCCAAGTGCGGCAGCGCCGACCTGATGGCGGCCTTCGGCCTCGACCTCCAGGCGTCGCCGGAGAAGACCCGCGCCGCGCTGCGCGAGCTCGGCTACTGCTTCTTCTTCGCGCCGGCCTACCACCCGACGTTCAAGCACATCGCGCCCGCGCGCAAGGCCCTCGCTGCGCGCGGCCAGCGCACGATCTTCAACATCCTCGGCCCGCTCATCAACCCGGGCCGTCCCGCGCACGTCATGCTCGGCGTCTACTCGCCGGCGCTGGTGCCGAAGTTCGCCGCCACGCTCGCGGTGCTCGGCTGCCCGGCCGGCATCGTCGCGCACGGCGCGATCGCCCCGGGGCAGGGGATCGACGAGTGGACGACGGCCACCGACAACCTCGTCGCCGGCGTCGGCCGGCTGAAGGACGCCGCGGCCAACTGGACGCCGGCGGACTTCGGCCTGGAGCGCGCGCCGTTCGCCGACCTCGTCGGCGGCGACGTCGCGACGAACGTCGCGCTCACGGAGGCGATCCTCGCCGGCCGCGCGCCGCGCGGGCTGATGGACACGATCGTCGCCGTCGCCGCGATGGGCTTGTGGGTCGTCGGCCGCCAGCCGGACCTGCGCAGCGGGGTGACGGTGGCGCGCGAGCTCCTGCGCGGCGGGGCCGTCGCCAAAAAGATTGCCGCCACCCGCGAATTCTATCGTTCGTAAGGGATGGGTTCGCGGAAATACTTCGGCACGGACGGCGTGCGCGGTGCCTACGGCAGCGCGGTCATGAACGAGGCGTTCGCCTGGCGGCTCGGCGCCGCGGCGGCCCGCTTCGCCCGTGAACGCGGCGCGGCCTCGCCGGTCGTCTACCTCGGCCGCGACACCCGTGCGTCCGGCGCCAGCCTCGAGGCGGCGCTCGCCGGCGGCCTGGCCGCGGAAGGCTTCCAGCCCGTCAGCCTCGGCGTCGTGCCCACGCCGGCGGTCAGCCTCGCGCTGCGCCAGGCGCCGGCGGCGTTCGGCGTGGTCATCACCGCGTCGCACAATCCCGCCGCGGACAACGGCATCAAGTTCTTCGGTCCCGCCGGCATCAAGCTCACCGACGACGAGGAGGCGCGCATCGAGGCCCTGCTGCCCGCGACGGCCGGCGCGGGCGGGGCCGCGCTGGGGAGCTACGACGCGCGCTCGCTCTACGTGGCGACCGCGGCGCGCCTGCTCCCGGCGCATTGCCTGCGCGGCTGGAAAATCGTCCTCGACGGCGCGAACGGCGCGGGCTGCCAGACGAGCCACGCCGTGCTGACGCAGCTCGGCGCCGAAGTCGTCGCCATCGGCTGCACGCCGGACGGGCGGAACATCAACGAAGGCGTCGGCAGCCAGCATCCGGAGCCGATGGCGGCCGCGGTGAAGGCGCACGGCGCCCGCGTCGGCATCGCCCACGACGGCGACGCGGACCGGTGCATCCTGTGCGACGAGAACGGCGACGTGCTCGACGGCGACGAGATCTTGACCGTGCTGGCGCTGCACGCCCTGAAGGGCGGCCGGCTCGCGCGCGGCCGGTTGGTGATCACGGTGCAGAGCAATCTCGGCGTCGACGCCGCGGTCGCGGCGGCCGGCGGCACGGTCGTGCGCACTCCCGTCGGCGACCGCTACGTGATCGAGCGCATGCTTGCGGACCACGCCACGCTGGGCGGCGAGTCGTCCGGCCACGTGATCTGCGCCGAGGTTTCCCCGACCGGCGACGGCCTCGTCGCGGCCCTGAAGGTGCTCGAGGTGATGCTCGCGAGCGGGCAGCCGCTCTCGGTCCTGCGCCGGCAGTTGACGAAATTTCCGCAGGTCACCGCGGCGCTCACCGTCCGGGAAAAGAAGCCGCTGGAGGGGTTGCCGACGCTCCCTGCGACCATCGCCGCGCTCGAGCGCGAGCTCGGCGCGCAGGGTCGCGTGCTGGTGCGGTATTCCGGCACCGAGCCGAAGCTGCGGCTGCTCGTCGAGGGCCCGACGGATGCGGTCGTGCACGGGGCGCTGGCGCGGCTGGAGCAGGCCGTGCGCGCGGACCTCGAGGTGGTGTAAGCCGCGCTTGCACGGTCCGCGCCGCGCTGGCATCCCGCTCGCATGACCGAGCAATCCGTCGCGTCGCTGGAGCCCCGGCTGCAAAAGCTGGTGGAAAGCGCGCGGGCGGCGTTCGCGCGCGGCGACTTCGCGCACGCGACCGCGCTGGCGCGCGAGGTGCTCGCGGTTGCGCCCGGCTGCCTGCCGGTGCGTCAGCTCGAGCGGGCGGCGCAACTGAAACGCGGTCCAGGCCGCTTCCTCGCGCGGGTTGTCGGCCGCCTCATGGCCGCGCCGCTCCTGCTGCGCGGCCACGCCGTGCGGGCGAAGGATCCGGCCGGTGCGCTGGCCTGCGCGCAGGCGGCGCTCGAGCGCGATCCGCACGGCGCGGCCGGCCTGCGGCTGCTCGGCCGGACGGCGGCGGCGCTCGGCTGGCGGGCGACGGCGGTGTTCGCCTTCGAGGCGCTCTGCGCGGAGACGCCCGGCGATCCGGCCAACCTGATCGCGCTCGGGCGCGCGCAGCTCGAGGCGGGACGGGCGGACGCGGCGGTGCGCTGCGCGGAGGCCGTGCTCGCGCGCGAGCCGATCCACGGGGCGGCGCAGGCGCTGCGCAAGGATGCGGCCGTCGCGCAGACGATGGCGGCGGGACACTGGGAGGAAGGCGGGGATTTCCGGACCAAGGTGAAAGCGTGACGACATCCGCGGCCCCGTCTCCGGCGAAGATCTACTGGACGGCCTTCGTCGGCCTGTTCTTCGACTACTACGACCTCTACCTGTTCGTCTATCTCGAGCGCGCCCTGGCGGCGGAGTTTGCGCTCAGTCCGGCGCAGAGCAGCTGGCTGCAGTTCGCGGGGCTGGCGGGCGTCGGCGCGGGCTCGCTGCTGTTCGGCGTGCTGGCGGACCGCTGGGGGCGCGGGCGCGCGATGCTGGCGACGTTCGGGGTCTACGGGCTCGGCATCGCGGGCATCAGCCTGGCGTGGAGCGCGGGGAGCCTGCTGGCGTTCCGGTTGCTGGCGTCGCTCGCGCTCGGGGCGGAGTGGGGCATCAGCCACACTTACCTGGCCGAGCGCGTCACGGGCGCCGCGCGGTATCGGTTCTCGGCGTGGCTGCAGTTCTCCATCCTCGGCGGTTTGCTCGCGGCGCTGGCGGCGCGGTTCGCGCTGCCGGTGGTGGGCTGGCGGGCGCTTTTCGCGGCATCGATCGTGCCGGTGGCGCTGCTCGCGGCGTGGCGCGGCCGGGCGTTGGCGGAGGTGCCGGCGATCGCGGCGGGCGCGCCGGTGTCGTTGGCCGAGACGCTGCGCGTGCACGGCCGCGCGTTCGCGGTGTGCTTCGCCATCGCGAGCCTGACGATCGCGAGCGGCACGATGAACGTCTTCTATGCGCGCGAGCTGCCGCAATCGCCGTGGTTCACGGTGCTGTTCTGGGGCAACGTCGCGCCCGGCATGCTCGTGGGCGCGTGGCTGGTGCGGCGGGTGGGCGTGGCGCGGGCGATGCTCGTCTACGCCGTCGGACTGACGGTGCTGTCGGTGGCGTGCTGGGGTTGGTCGTGGCCCGGGCGCAGCCTGCTCTTCGCGCTCGTGCTGCCGCTCCTGAACGGCGTGCCGTTCGGGCTGATGGGGGCGTATTTCAACGAGGTCTTCGATCGCTACCGCACGACGCTGTCCGGCGCCGCCTACAATCTCGGGCGCATCCTGGCGGGCTTCGCGCCGGTCCTGCTCACGGCGCTGGGGCTGCACGAGGGCGGGCGCTATTTCCTCTTCACCGCGGCGATCGGCCTGGCGGTGGCGGCGATCGGAACGGTGCTGCCACGGGCGGCGCTGGATCAGCGCCGCTGACGGGACGCGCGCAGCGGCGGTGACGAGGGCGCGAGCCGGCGGAGCCGGCTTCGTTCACACGCGGAAGATCGCGCCCAGCTTCTTGCCGAGCAGGACGGTCATGCCGGCGATGGTGATGCCGAGGAATGCCATGGCCCAGACGCCGAGGGCGGAGGCGATGAACTTGCCGTCGCCGAGCAGCTGGAAGAGTTCGTAGATGGCCTTCGTGATCGGGTAGTAGACCTGTTTTTGCGCGAGGATGAGCGAGTCCGAGACCTCGAGCATGGCGAAGGAGAAGGCGAGGAGGCCGCCTGCGATCAGGTTGGCGAGGATCAGCGGGATCGTGATCTTGAAGGTGGCCTTGAGCGGCGGGCAGCCCAGGTTCTGCGCGGCCTCCTCGAGCGTCTCGCTCGTCTGCTGGAAACCGGCGGCGGCGGAGCGCACGACGTAGGGCAGGCGGCGGATGGAGTAGGCGATGATGAGCAGGATGGTGGGATTCGCGATGGGGTTGAGGAAGGAGAAGAATTTCCCCTCCTGGCTCATGGCGAGGTAGCCGAACGCCAGCACGAGGCCGGGGACGGCGAGCGGGAGCATGGCGAGGAAGTCGAGGATCTGGCGGCCGGCGATCTTCGAGCGGACGACGACGTAGGCCAGCGCGATGCCGAGCACGAGGTCGATCACGGTGGAGATGCTCGCGTATTTGAGGCTGTTGGCGATGGCCGGGACGGTCAGGTCGTGGCCGAGCGCGAGCTTGAAGTTCTCGGCGGTGAGGTTGTGCGGCAGCACGGTCGCATACCAGTCGCTCGAGAACGCGACGGCGACGACGCCGAGGTGGGGGAGGATCGCGACGAACGTGATGCCGGCGAAGAGTGCCGTGGCGGCCCAGGCGCGTCCGCCGGTGAGCTTTTGCGCGCCGCCGGCGTGCGTGGCCTTGGCCATCATCGCGTAGGACTGGCGGCCGAAGAGGCCCTTGCCGATGGCGTAGAAGAGGACGGAGCTCGCGAGCATGACGGCGACGAGCGCGTAGGGGAACGGGTTGCCGCCGATATCCTTCAGGCCGTAGAAAATCTGGACCGAGGTGACGCGCGCGTAGTCGAAGATCAGCGCCACGCCCAGGTCGGTGAAGGCCCAGATGAAGACGATGGTGCCGCCGGCGAAGAGGCCGGGCTTGATCAGCGGGAGGGTGATCTTGAAGAAGCGGCGGAAGCCGGTGCAGCCGAGGTTGACCGCGGCCTCCTCCATCGCGGGGTCGATGTTGGCGAGCGAGGCGACGGCGTTGAGGTAGATGATCGGGTAGAGCGAGAAGGCGTTGACGATCGCGATGCCGAGAAACTGGTTGGCGCCGAGCCAGTCGAAGGTCCAGCCGTGCGGCCGCAGGCCGAGCTCGATGATCAGGCTGTTGAGCGCGCCGTATTGCCCGAGGATCTGCTTGATGCCGATCGCGCCGACGAAGGGCGGCAGGATCATCGGCACGAGCACGAGCGAACCGAGGAGGTTCTTGAGCGGAAACAGGTAGCGGTCCGACACGACCGCGAGCGGGAGGGCGATCAGCAGGGCGAAGGTCGTGGTCGTCAGCGCGAGCAGGAAGGAGTTCGCCAGACCGCCGAGGTAGATCGGGTCGCTGAGGAGCGCGCCGAGGTAGGCGAAAGTGAGCTTGCCGTCGGCGTCGATGAACCCGCCCTTCAGGATCTGGAAAATCGGCCAGGCAAAGAACGCGGCGAAGAACACCAGCGTGCTGATAAAGACGATCCGCGCGAAGCCTTTCGACATGCGTAGGATGTCGTCCGACCGCGCCCGATGCGGCAAGGCGGAAAAACCGGCCGGAGGGGGGGGCCGGAGACGCAAGTTCAGGTTGCGTTCAGGTTCAGGCGGCTATGATCCGCCTCAATTTCCCCCGGCCCCGTGACGATGATTTTCCCCATGGATCGTGAGTGGCGTCGCAGTTTTCTGGCGTTGACGGTCGCCTTGGCGGCCGGGGTCGCACGCGCCCAGTTCACCGAGGTGCCCCAGACGGTCGCACCCGGAAAATGGCTCATGGAGACCGACGTGGCGACCGTCGCCATCGACCGACACACGCCGGCGCGCGATGGGGTGGAGTATCGCTCGATCTACCTCGGCTACGTGCAGCTCACCGCCGGGGTGACGGAGAGCTTTGATGTGCAATTCGGCCTCGAAAGCTGGCACGACGAGCGCGTGCAGGGCGGCGGCGCCGACAGCCACCTGAGCGGGATGGGCGAGCTCTACCTGCGGGCCAAGTGGAAATTCTGGGATGACGGCAAGGGCACGGCGCTCGCGCTGCTGCCCTACTATCGCGTGCGCGACACGGCGGCCAAGCACGTGCGCCCGGCGCTCGACCAGTTCGGCCTGATCATCCCGTTCAGCCGCCCACTCTCCGAGCGGTGGTCGCTCTCCGCCATGGCGCAGAACGACTGGCTCGACGACGGGTCGGGTGGGCGCGACTGGTGGCTGACCGCCAACGCCACCTGCCTCTACAACGCCGGCGGCCGCGCCAGCGCCTACATCGAGGGCACGACTTGGGCCCAAGGCGCCCGCGGGCGCTGGGCCACGATGGCCGGCATCGGCGCCCTTTGGCAGGCGACCGACCGCTTTTCGTGGGACCTTGCCTTGCATGTGGGCCTGAATCGCGCGGCGCCGGACTGGCATCCCGTCCTCCGCTTCGTGTGGGAGCTGTGAGCGTCGCCGGAGCGGCGCAGGATTTGTGACACAATTGAAAATTAGGAAAGCCTAAATCTGTCTTGCGTTCCTGATTTTTCCGCTTTGGTTTCCGCGCCGCCGATGGAAAACCAATCCGCCTCTCCCGCTCCCGACGCCGGCTGGCGCCACTCGCGCCTCGCCCGCAGCCTGCCCGAGGCGCATGGCACGGTGTCGGTGCCGGCCGGGGCGGGCTTCTGGCGCAAGCTCCTCGCGTTTTCCGGCCCCGGCTACCTCGTCGCGGTCGGCTACATGGATCCGGGCAACTGGGCGACCGACCTCGCGGGCGGCTCACGCTTCGGCTACACACTGCTGAGCGTCATCCTGCTCTCGAACCTGATGGCGATCCTGCTCCAGTCGCTCTGTGCGAAGCTCGGCATCGCCACCGGCCGCGACCTGGCGCAGGCCTGCCGCGACCATTACCCGCGGCCCGTCTCGAACGCCTTGTGGTTTCTCTGCGAGATCGCCATCTGCGCCTGCGACCTCGCCGAGGTGATCGGCACGGCCATCGCGCTCAACCTGCTCTTTCACATCCCGCTTTTCTGGGGCGTGATCCTGACGGCGCTCGATGTGATGCTGGTGCTGTTCCTGGCGCACCGCGGTTTCCGTTACCTCGAGGCGGTGGTCGTGTCGCTCGTCACGCTGATCGGCGTGTGCTTTGGCCTGGAGATCCTGTTCTCCCGTCCCGACGTCAAGGAGGTGCTCGGCGGCTTCCTGCCCACAGCGCAGATCATCACGAACCCCGAGATGCTCTACATCGCGATCGGCATCCTCGGGGCCACGGTGATGCCGCACAACCTCTACCTGCACTCGTCCATCGTGCAGACACGCAAATACGAGCCGACGCCTGCGGGCAAGCGCGAGGCGGTGAAGTTCGCGACCATCGATTCGACCCTCGCGCTGATGTTCGCGCTCTTCATCAACGCCTCGATCCTCATCGTGTCCGCCGCGACCTTCCACAAGGCCGGCAATCACGATGTCGCCGAGATCCAGGATGCCTACCAGCTCCTCTCGCCGATGCTCGGGGTCGGCGCGGCCAGCACGATTTTTGCCGTCGCCCTGCTCGCCTCCGGGCAGAACTCGACCCTGACGGGCACGCTGGCCGGCCAGATCGTGATGGAGGGCTTTCTCAATCTCCGCCTGCGGCCGTGGCTCCGCCGCCTGATCACGCGCGCCATCGCGATCGTGCCGGCGGCGATCGTCGCCGGCCTCTACGGCGAGAGCGGCACGGCCAAGCTCCTCGTCTTCTCGCAGGTGGTGCTCAGCCTGCAGCTGCCGTTCGCCGTCATCCCGCTCGTGCAGTTCACCAGCGACCGCACGAAGATGGGCGAGTTCGCGAACCCCGCGTGGGTCAAGGCGGCGGCATGGCTCGTCTCCGCGATCATCGTCGCCTTGAACGCGAAACTCCTCTACGACTTCGCCACGTCGCCCTAAGCCATGTATCGCAAAATTCTGGTCGCCCTCGAGAACGGCCGCGCGGACGCGACCCTGCTGCCGCACATCGCGCAGCTGGCCCGCGAGCTCGGCGCGGAGCTCCTCCTGCTCCACGTGGCCGACGGCTGGGCGGCGCGGAACTTCGAGCAGCTCAAGCTGAGCGAGTCCGACGAGATGCGCGCCGACCGCGACTACCTGGCGCGCTGCGCGGCGGAGCTGTCGCAGGGCGGCTTGGCCGTGACGACCCAGCTGGCGCTCGGCAACCCGCCGGCCGAGATCGTGCGCGTCGCGGCGGCCGAGCACTGCGACCTAATCGCCCTCGCGTCGCACGGCCATCGCCTGATCGGCGACATCATCCACGGCAGCACCATCGACGCCGTGCGGCACGCCACCAGCACGCCGCTCCTCGTCGTGCGCGCCGTGATGAAGGGCTAGAAGAGCCGCGCGAACAGGTCGCGGAACAGGTGCGCGCCGAAGATGCCGGCGAGCACGTAGATCAGCCACGACACCTGCCGGCCGCGGCCGGTGCAGAGGTAGACCACGGCGAACGCCAGCAGGCCGAGCCCGATGCCCTCGGCGATGCTGAACGTCAGCGGCGTGCCGAGGATGATCAGGAAGGCCGGGGCCGCCTCGTGAAAGTCCTTCAGGTTCAGCTCGGCCACCGACTGGAACATGAAGATGCCCACCACCACCAGCGCCGGCGCCGTCGCCACCGCCGGCACGGCCAGGATCAGCGGGGTGAAGAACAGGGCGCCGAGGAAAAGCGCGGCGACGGTCACGCTCACGAGGCCGGTGCGGCCGCCGGCGGCGACGCCGGAGGCGGACTCCACGTAGCTGACCACATTCGACGTGCCGAAGAGCGACGAGAGGATGACGCCGATCGAGTCCGAGATCAGCGCCTTGCCCGCGCCGGGCAGCTTGCCCTCGGCGTCGAGCAGGCCGGCGCGCTGCGCCACGCCGACGAGCGTGCCGATGTTGTCGAACAGCGCGATGAGCAGCAGCGTGAGCACCACCGTGGTGGCCTTGACCGGGTCGTGTGCGAAGTAGTCGAAGTTGAGCTTGAGGAAGGTGTCGCTCATCGACGCCGGCAGCGAGACGACGTGATCGGGCCAGTTGGTCAGGTGCCCGCCCTTGCCGTCGGGGATCACGAGACCCGCGAGGGTGATGCCGAGGATCGAGAGGATGATCGCGCCCGGCACGCCGCGCGTGACGAGGATGATCGTGAGCAGCAGGCCGGCGAAGAAGAGCAGCACCGAGGGCGTGCCGAGATTGCCGTGGGTGACGAGCGTGTTGGCGTCGGCGACGACCAGTCCGCCGTTGCGCAGGCCGATGAACGCGATGAAGAGCCCGACGCCGCAGGTGATCGCCATCTTCAGCTGAAACGGGATGATGTTGATGATCTTTTCCCGGATGCCCGAGACGGACAGCGCGAGGAAGGCGAAGCCGTTGATGAACACCAGGCCGAGCGCGGATTGCCACGGGACGCCGAGGCCGAGGCAGACGGTGAACGCGAAGTAGGCGTTGATCCCCATGCCCGGCGCGAGCGCGAGAGGGAAGTTCGTGAACAGGCCCATGATCAGCGTGCTCGCGGCGGCGGCGAGTGCGGTCACGGTGACGAGTCCGCCGCGCGGCATCCCCGCGGCGGCGAGGATCGCGGGGTTCACCGCGAGGATGTAGGCCATCGCCGCGAAGGTCGTGAGGCCGGCCTGGATCTCGCGGGCGGCGGTCGTGCCGTGGCGGTCGAATTGGAAAAAACGGGCGAGCATGGGAGCAGAATGAGCTTCCCGAGAGTGCAGGTCGGCGGCTAGAGAACCAGCCGGTTTTTCCGCCGATGATCGACGCGCACGTGCATCTCTACCCACCCGAAGTCGCGGCCGATCCCGCGGCGTGGGCGGCGGCGCAGGGGAGCCGCACTGGGCGCGCCTGTGCACGCGGCGCCGCCGGGACGGCACGCCGGTGCAGCTTTTCCCCAGCGTCGACGCCCTGCTGCGCGCCCTCGACGCCGCCGGGATCGCTCGCGCCGTGCTGCTCGGCTGGTATTGGGAAAACCCGGCGACGTGCGCGGCGCAGAATCGCTTCTATGCCGACTGCGTCCGCGCCCATCCCGACCGGCTGGCGGCGTGCGCGGCGGTGCATCCGGGGACCTCGGCGAATTGCACCGCGCGCGCGACCACGGCTTCGTGGGCCTGGGCGAACTCTCGCCGCACTCGCAGGGCGTCGCCGCCGACGATCCGCGCGTGGCCGCGCTGCTGCACGCGGCGGGCGAGCTGGGGTTGCCGGTGAACCTCCATGTCACCGATCCGGCCAGCCGGCGCTACGACGGCTGGGTCGACACGCCGCCGGCCGACTTCGTGCGCTGGGCGCGCGATTTTCCGCGGACGAAGTTCGTGCTCGCGCACTGGGGCGGGGGACTGGCGTTCGACCCGGCGAGCCGGGCGCTCGCGAATGTCTGGTTCGACACCGCCGCCTCGCCGCTGCTCTACGATGCCAGCGCCTGGTCGCGCGCCTTGGCCGCGGTCGGCGCCGGGCGCATCCTGTTCGGCTCGGATTTCCCGCTGCGGCTCTTCCCGCGGGCGGAGGACGGCGCGGGACTGACGACGTTGGTGCAGCAGGCGCGGGCGAACCTCCCGGCGCTGGCGATCGCGGCGGTCACCGGCGGCAACGCGGCGTCAGTCTTCGGCGTGCCGGCCTAGCACCCACTCGAAGACCGGACTGTCGGCGCGCGGCGCGACGACTTGCAGGCCGCCGCTCAGGCCGTCGGCGAGCGGCACGGGGAGCGTCAGCACCGGCAATCCCGCCAGCGAGGCCGGGGCGGTGAAGGTGAGGATGGCGCGCCGCGTCTCGGGCGTGCACTGCGCCTTGGTCAGCGCCGGCACCGGCGCGCAGGGCAGCACGACAAAATCGAACTCCCGGAACAGCGCGGCGAACTGGGCGCGCACCGCGGCGAAGACGCCTTGTGCGGCGGCGAGCTGCGCGGGCGTGGTCCGGCCGGCCTGGGTGAAGCGCTGCCAGATGCCCGGATCGTAGCGTTCGCGCCAGGGCTCGAGCCAACGCTCGTGGACCTTGAAGGCCTCGTGCGTCACCACCGTCGTGTAGGCATCGACCGCGGGCGACCAGGCCGCCGCCAGCGCGGCGCGCAGCGTCGCGTCGGCGGGCGCGGCGAGGCGGCGTGCGGCGGTTTCGCACGCGGCGTCGAGCGCGGGGTCGGCCGCGGCGAAAATCTCCCGCGCACGCAGGAACACGCCGCGGGGGTCGCGGGGCGCCGCCGCGGGCGGGCCGACGAGCGCCCGGTTCAGCGTCGCGAGGTCGCGGGCCCGGACGGTGAACCAGCCCGCGGTGTCGCAGGTGGGCGAAAGCGGGAAGGCGTCGCGCACGAACGCGTCGCCGGGCGCGAGGCGGAAGCCGTAGAGGCCGCAGAACGCCGCCGGCACGCGCACCGAGCCGCCGGTGTCGGAGCCGAGGGCGAACGGCGTCACCCCGGCGGCGACGAGCGCGGCGGAGCCGCTGCTGGAGCCGCCGCTGAGCCGGTCGGCGCGCTGGGGATGCGGGCAGTCGCCGAACGTGCGATTCTCGCCGGTGAGGCCGGCGGCGAATTCCACCAGGTGCGTCTTGCCCGCCAAGGTCGCGCCGAGTTCGCGCAGCCGTCGCACGAGCGCGCTGTCGCCGGGCGTCGGGCGCACCTCGGCGAGAAAAGCGGAACCCGCGCGGGTCGGCGCGCCGGCGACGTCGAAGAGATCCTTGGCGAGGTAGGGCAGGCCGCGCAGCGGGCCGGTGGCGCGGGCCAGCTCGGCTTCCATCTCGTGCTCCGGTCGCGCCCAAGCGAGCGCGGCGGAGCGGAGCGCGGCGGGGAGCGCGAGCAACCGCGCGGCGACCTCGCGCGCGGCCCGGGCGGGCGGCAGCGCCTGCCAGTCGGCGAAGGGCAAAGGAACTGGCGTTTTGCGGGCGGTTGTATCCACTCAGCGGTTCATGGACGGCCCCACGCCCCTCGTCAAACTCGGCTCGGTGCGCAAGCGCTACGGGGACGGACCGGTCGTGCTCGACGGCGTCGACCTGACGCTCGGGCGCGGCGATTTCGTCAGCCTGATCGGGCCGAGCGGCTGCGGCAAATCGACGGTGCTGAAGCTGGTCTCGGGCCTGAGTCCGACGACAAGCGGCGAGGTCAGCGTGCTCGGCACGACGCCGCGCCAGGCGCGCGACCGCCAGGTGTTCATCTTCCAGGACGCCACGCTACTGCCGTGGCTGACGGCGCGGCAGAACGTCGAGATCCCCTGCGCCTGCGGCGCGCGCCCGCGCCGGCGCGGGCGGCGCAGGCGGAGAAATTCCTCGAGCTCGTCGGCCTGACGAAGGTCCGCGACTACTACCCGCGCCAGTTGTCCGGCGGCATGCGGATGCGGGTCTCGATCGCGCGCGCGCTGACGCTCGCGCCGGAGCTGCTGCTGCTCGACGAGCCGTTCGGCGCGCTCGACGAGATGACGCGCCACCGGCTGAACGAGGAGCTGCTGGCGCTGCGCGAGTCGTCGCCGTTCACGGCGATGTTCGTGACGCACTCGGTGGCGGAGGCGGTGTTCCTCTCGAACCGCATCGTGGTGATGGCGGCGCACCCGGGGCGCATCCACCGCGAGCTGCGGGTGGAGTTCGGCTATCCGCGCCGCGCCGCGCTGCGCGAGACGGCGGAGTTCGCCGCGAAGGTGAACGAGGTCTCGCGCGCGCTGCACGAGGTGGAGGAGGAGGTCCGCGCGTGAGGAAGGATTCGCCCCTGCTGCAATGGCTGCTGCCGGTCGTGACCGGGCTGGTGTTCTTCGGCCTCTGGTATGCGGTGCGCGCGGCCACCGGCCTGCAGAGCTGGATCCTGCCGACGCCGGTCGAGATCCTCGAGGCGGCGTGGCGCGAGAAGGCCCGGCTGCTCTCCGCGGTCGGCGCCACGGCGCTCGGCGCGGCGGCGGGCTTCGTGCTCGCGGCGGTGCTCGGGCTGGCGATGGCGCTGGTGCTCGGCCTGTCGCACTCGCTCCGCCTGTCGCTCTACCCGTGGCTGCTGGTGCTGCAGATGACGCCCGTGATCGTGCTCACGCCGATCATCGTGCTCTGGGCCGGCCCAGGCATGCCGGGCATCGTCACCATCACGTGGCTGATCTCGTTTTTCCCCATCGTGGCGAACACCACCCAGGGCCTGCTCTCGACCGACATGAACCACGTCGCGCTCTTCCGCATGTGCAACGCCAGCCGCGTGCAGGAGCTGTGGCTGCTGCGGGTGCCGGCGGCGCTGCCGTATTACCTGGCCGGCCTGCGCATCGCGGCGACGCTCGCGCCCATCGGCGCGATCTTCGGCGAATACATGGTCGGCAACGCCTCCGGCGGGTCGGGCGGCCTCGGTTTCCTCGTCTACAGCTACAACACCCAGATCAAGATCCCCGCGCTGTTCGCGACGGCGCTGACGAGCTGCCTGCTCGGCTTCGTCTTCGTCGCGGCGGTCTCGTGGCTGAACTGGGCGCTGCTGCACCACTGGCACGATTCCTTCGAACGCAACGACCACTGACCATGCGCACCTCCACGCTTCTCCTCGCCCTGCTCACGCTCGGACTCCTGGCCGGTTGCGGCCGGAAGGCCGAGACCGCCTCCGCCGACGGCCGCCTCAAGATCCGCTTCCAGACCGACTGGTTCCCGCAGCCCGAGCACGGCGGCTATTACCAGGCGCTCGCCAAGGGCTACTACGCGGAGGAGGGGCTCGACGTGGAGATCGTCAAGGGCGGCCCGAACGCCCAGGTGATGACCGCCGTCGCCACCGGCCGCGCGCAGCTCGGCATGACCAACGGCGACGACGTCATCGTCGCCATCGGCCGCGGCGTGCCGCTCAAGATGGTGGCGGCCGAGATGCAGCGCGACGCGCAGGGCATCCTCTTCCACGCCGCGCATCCCCTCCGCGAGCTGCGCGATCTCGACGGCAAGACGATCATGGCCGGCGCGGGCTCGATCTGGCTGCAGATGGCGCAGAAGAAGCTCGGCATCCATTTCAACCTCCAGCCGCTGGTGGGCGACCTGGCGCGCTTCATGAGCGACCCGAAATTCATCCAGCAGTGCTTCGTGACGAACGAGCCCTTCTTCGTCCGCCAGCGCGGGGTCGACGCGGGCGCGCTGCTGATCGCCCAACCGGGCGCCTACGAGCCGTATCGTGTGATGTTCACCAGCGACGCGTTCCTGATCGAGCATCCCGAGGTGGTGCGGAAGTTTGTCCGCGCCAGCCTGCGCGGCTGGATCGACTACCTGACCGGCGATCCGGCGCCGGCGAACGCCCTGATCAAGCAGGCGCGTCCCGACCTGTCCGACGAGTTCTTCGCCTACAGCATCAAGGCGATGAAGGACTACCAGCTCGTGCTCGGCGACCCCGCGCGCGGGGAGAAGATGGGGCAGCTCACGGCCGCGCGCCTGGAGACGCAGCTCAAGCTCCTGGGCGAGCTCGGCTTTCTCGAGCGCCCGCTGACGGTGAAGGACGTGGCGACTTTCGAGCTGCTGCCGCCCGAGGCGCGCTGAAGCCGCGGCTTGTCTTCGGTTCCGGTCCTGGTTCGCTGGTCTTCCTCCATGAAGACACACACGCTTCTCGTTTCGGTTTCCACGCTGCTCGTGGCGTTCGCGCTCGCCGGCTGCGGCGACAAGAAGGCCGCCGACGCCTCGGGCTCGACCAAGGGGCTCGAGAGCGCCGACCAACGGGTGAGCTACGGCATGGGCTACCAGATCGGGGCGAACGTCGCGCGCCAGCCCGGCCTGAAGTTCGACCAGGCGGCTTTCGCCGCCGGCATGCAGGATGCGCTGGCCGGACAGAAGACGCGCCTCGATGAGAAGCTGATCCAGGCGGCGTTCGAGGAGCACCAGCGCAAGCTCGCCGCGGAGATGGAGGCGCAGGGCCGGGTGAACCTTCAGGCGGCCAACGAATTTCTCGCCAAGAACAAGTCGCGTCCGGGCGTGAAGACCACGGCGTCGGGCCTGCAATACGAGGTCCTGAAAAAGGGCTTCGGCGGCGCGAAGCCGAAGCCGACCGACAAGGTGCGCGTGCATTACCACGGCACGCTGATCGACGGCACGGTGTTCGATTCCTCCGTGAAGCGCGGCCAGCCGGTGGAGTTCATGCTCAACGGCGTCATTCCCGGCTGGACCGAGGCGCTGCAGCTCATGTCGGTCGGCGACAAGTTCAAGCTCTACGTCCCGCCCGCGCTCGCCTACGGCCCGCGTTCGGCGGGCCATATCCCACCGAATGCGCTGCTGATCTTCGAGGTCGAGCTGCTGGCGGTCAACTGACGCGCGGCATGGCGGGAGATTCCGGCCAGTGGTTGCGGCGGCTTGCGGATTGCCTTGACGCGGTCGAGCGGGGGCAGATCGGCTCGGCCTGCCCGGTGGTCGATCATGAGATCGCCGGTTCCGCCGCGGCGGGAGACGCGGACGACCTCGCCGTCTGGCTGGTCTGCCGGACCAAGGCCGAGCGGCGGCTCTTTGCCGACACCGAGCAGGCGCGGTTCACGTCGGCCCTGAAGCAGCGGATGCTCGCCGGCGGCTTTTCCGAAGCCGCGGTGGCCTCCCTGACCGTGCGGGCGACGTCGCGCGAGGAAGTGGCCGCCGCCGGCGGACGCTTTGCCGCGCTGCGCTGAACCCCGGCCGGGCCGGCCTCAGGCGAGCGACTTGAGCAGGATCTTCGAGTTGCGGCCGCTTTCCTCGTAGGACTTCAGGCGCGATTCGGGCAGCGCGTCCTTGTCGGCCTCGACGAAGCCGCAGACGGAGGTGAAGAAAGTGAACGCCTGGGTGGAGAGCGCGAGCGCCGTGGTGGCGCCGCGCTCCTTGGCCAGCTTGAGGCCGAACTCGATCATCTTCCGTCCGATGCCACGGTGGTGATAGAAGGGCATCACGTAGACGGAGCCGACCTCGGCGTGGTCGGGCTTGTCCGGGTAAATGGACACCGAGGCGCAGGCGATGATGTTCTCGTCGATCTCGTAGACGTAGAAGTTCTCGATGTTCTTCTCGATCGCCTGCTGGGTGCGGAAGACGAGTTCCTCGCGCTTCACGGCGGAGCGGGTGAGGTTGTAGATCGCGCGGACGTCGCGCTTCGTCGCCGGCCGGATCGACTGGTATTCGTTGCCGTGGATGAGCGTGCCGACGCCCTCGTTGGAGAAGATCTCGGTGAGGAGGCCGTCGATCATGCGGCCGTCGAGCAGGTGCACGCGCGGCGTGCCGGTCTCGATGGCCTTGACCGCGTGGGCGGCCTTCGAGCGCATGGCCTCGTTGATCGAGTCGGGGCTCTTGGCCAGGAAGTCGCGCAGCGTGTCGACGTTGATCTGCTGCTTGAACGCGCCGTCGATCTCGAGGCCGCGGTTGGGCGTGAAGAAAATGATCTTGGTCGCGTGCAGCGACTCGGCCAGCTCGGCGGCGAGCAGGTCGGAGTTCACGCGCAGCGGCCGGCCGTCGCGGTCGAAGGCGATCGGATTCACCACCGGGACGACGCCGGAGCTGATGAGCTGGACGAGGAATTCCTTGTCGATGCGGTCGACGCGGCCGGTGAGCTGGTGGTCGACGCCGCGGAGGATGCCGAGCGGGGCGGAGCGGACGGCATTGGTCAGCGCGGCCTTGAGGTTGTTCTGCGACAGCTCCTCCAGCACGAGGTGCGTGACGCGGCCGGCGGCGCGGATGGCGAGGTCGAGCGTGGCGGCGTCGGTGACGCCGGTGCCGATCGAGTCGGTGATCGTGACCTTGCGCAGGGCGGAGAGCTCCTCGATCTGGCGGCCGATGCCGTGGACGATCACGACTTTGATGCCGAGCGAGCGGAGCACGGCGACGTCGAGGAGGATGTTGCCGAAGTTCTCGTCGGCCACGATGGCGCCGTCGATGGCCAGGATGAAGATCTGGTCCTGGTAACGCGGGACGTATTTCAGGATGCCGCGGAGATCGGTGGGCTTGATGTCGGCGCCGGTGGACATTTTCGAGACGAACTTCTTCGGGCATCGCGCCCGGCGCGTCAATAGCGCGTCGCGCTCAGCGCACGCTGAACGTCCACTGCGCCGCCGGTCCCTTGGCCGCGAGGCGGATCGTGTAGCGGCCGGGCGGCAAGCGGTCGGTCGGCACGCGGGCGAGATAGTCGGCGTCCTCCCAGCGGCTGAGCAGGTGGTTCGGCAGTTTCTCGAGTGTGGGGATGAGGACGATCTCGTTGCCGCGGAGGAGCGCCTCGAGGTGCCCGACCTGGTAGTTCTGGTCGGTGAGGCTCGCGGTGAAGAACACCGCGTAGGGAGCGCCGTGCGCGGTGTCGGTGGGGGCGGTGACCTTGTCGATCGTCGCGAGCAGGCGCGGCTTCTCGGCGAAGGCGGCCTCGAGATCCGGGCCGAGGCCGGCGCCTCCGCGCGCGACGGAGGCGGCCATGCTGAAGCCCGGCTTGTCCGCCGGGCGCGTGAGCTCCACGGGGAGTTTCTGCCAGCCGGCGTTGAGCAGGCGCACGGTGGTGGCGCGCTTGTTCATGTCCTCGTAGGGCCGGAAGGCCGGACCGGGCTTCCGGTAGAAGATGTTCACGAGCGTGTAGCCGATCACGAAGATCACGATCGCGAGCACGATCCATTTCATGGACCAGGGCTTCGGTTCGGGACGACTGGGGCGGGCGCTCATCAGGGCGCGAGCAAAGCACGCGGCGGGGCGGGCACAAGCGGGGATTGCGGGGCCGCCGGCTGGCCGGGCGGCCTAGAACAGACGCCGGGGCGCGCCGCTTGGAAATACCATTGCGCGGGGGCGGGGGAGTTGTTTCGGTGCGGGTTTCCCATGAAGAAGTGGTCGCAGACTTTCATTCCCACGCTCAAAGAGAGCCCGGCGGACGCCGAGATCGCGTCGCACAAGCTGCTCGTGCGCGCCGGCCTGGTGCGCAAGCTCGGCGGCGGGCTCTACACCTTCATGCCGGCCGGCCTGCGCGTGATGCAGAAGATCTCGCAGATCTGCCGCGAGGAGATGGAGCGCGCGCGCCCCGAGCACGAGCGCGCGGGGGCGATCGAGGTCTGGATGCCGCACGTGCACCCGGCCGAGCTCTGGGTCGACGGTCCGCGCTGGAACGCGGCGCGCGAGATCATGTTCCGCGTCGACCATGCCGGCGCCGGCAAGGGCCGGGCAAAGGAGCCGGAATTCGTCCTCGGTCCGACGCACGAGGAGGTTGTCACCCCCCTCGTGAAGACCGAGATCACGAGCTACCGCGACCTGCCGAAGAATTTCTACCAGATCTCCACCAAGTTCCGGAATGAGATCCGCCCGCGCTACGGCCTGATGCGCGCGCGCGAGTTCGTGATGATGGACGCCTACTCGTTCGACGCGACCGACGAGGGCGCGATCAAGAGCTACCTGGCGATGAAGGCCGCCTACGAGGCGTTCTTCAAGCGCCTCGGCATCGTCGCGATCGCGGTCGAGGCCGACACCGGCGTCATGGGCGGCAGCTTCTCGCACGAGTTCATGGTCCCGGCCGAGATCGGCGACGACGACGTGATCTACAACGAGGAGAGCGGCTACGCCGCCAACCGCGAAAAGGCCACGAGTGCGCTCGTGCCCGCCGACCTCGTCGACGCGGCGCCCGCGGGCGCGATCGAGGAATTCGCCACGCCCGGCGTCGTCACGATCGCGGCGCTCGAGGCGGCGCCTTATTCGGTGCCGGCGGACAAGCAGTTCAAGACCCTCGTCTTCGTCGGCGACGGCAAGCCGTTCGTCGTGATCGTGCGCGGTTGCGATGACGTCGAGGAGGCGAAGCTGGGTGCGCTCGGCTTCCAGCTCTGGCGTCCGGCCACGCCCGAGGAAATCGAGCCGGTGCTCGGCGCGAAGCCCGGTTCGCTCGGCGCGGTCAAAGGCACGATCAAGAATCCGTCCGCGCTGGCGGGCGTGTTCGCCGATCATGCCATCCGCCTCGTCGGCAACGGCACGACCGGCGCGAACAAGGACGGTTTCCACCTGCGCCACGTCAACGTGGTGCGCGACCTCGCGATCACGAAGTTCGGCGACTTTCGCCGCGTGCGCCCGGGCGAGCCCGACGTGAAGTCCGGCAAGCCGCTGCAGGTCCGCCGCGGCATCGAGGTCGGCCACATCTTCAAGCTCGGCACGAAGTATTCCGAGAAGTTCAACGCGGTCTACACCGACGACAAGAAGCAGTCGCACCTGATGGTGATGGGCTGCTACGGCATCGGCGTGAGCCGCACGCTGCAGGCCATCATCGAGCAGTCGAACGACGCCGACGGCATCATCTGGCCGTGGGCCGTCGCGCCCTGGCAGGTCGTGGTGACGAATCTCGACCCGCAGGACGCCACCGCGAGCAGCGTCGCCGACAAGCTCGCCGCCGCCGCCGAGGCGGCCGGCGCGGACGTGCTGATCGACGACCGGGCGGAGCGCCCGGGCGTGAAGTTCAAGGACGCCGACCTGCTCGGCTTCCCGCTGCGCCTCACGGTCGGCGGCAAGGGCCTGAAGGAAGGCGTCATCGAGCTGAAGTGGCGCGCCGAGAAGGACGTGAAGAAGGTCCCGCTCGCCGAGGCCGAGGCGGTCGTCGCCGCCGCGGTGCGCGCTGCGGGCGCGCCGAAGGCCTGACGCGCCGCGTTGCGAATCGACCGGCGCTGGCTTCAGTTTTCCTCGTGGCTGCCACCAAGACCCATACGACTCCCGCGCTGGCGACGGAGACGGAAACCCGCCGGCAGGACGCATGGCGCGTGGTCGTGCTGAACGACCCCGTCAACCTGATGTCGTATGTCGTCATGGTGTTTAAGCGCGTCTTCGGCTTCGACGAGGTGAGGGCGCGCAAGCACATGCTCGAGGTCCACGAGCAGGGCCGCTCGGTGCTGTGGACCGGCAACCGCGAGGCGGCCGAGGCCTACGTCTTCACCCTGCAGCAGTGGCACCTCACCGCGGTGCTCGAGGCCAATGAAGCGGGTTGAAGTCAAACTGAACCTCGATGCCGTCGCGCCGCTGCTCGACGTGATGAAGGCGACGGCCGACCAGCTCGAGCCGGCGCTCGCGACCGATCCGCAGGTGCCGGATCCGGATTTCGCCGACGCCTGGAAGGGCGAGCTGCTGGCCGGACAGAAGACCGACCTCGCGGTGCTGCTCGGGCTGTTCGACTCGGATTTCTTCGCCAGCGGCGTGATCGCGCTCGATCCCACCAACAGCGAGCCGATCCTCCGCGCCTGCGCGGCGATCCGCCTAAAGCTGCGCGCGGATCATTTCAAGGATCTCGAGGAGGAGCACCTCGAGGCGGGCGACATCGACGTCGACGATTTCGCCGAGCCGCTGCGCCGCGCCTTCGCCGCCTACGTCTTCCTGGCCACGCTGCAGGAGGTCATCGTGCAGCACCTCGATCCGACCGTGATGGAGTAGGCGCAGGCCGGGACGCCGCCGCGCGGCTGGAATTTCCGAGGGAAATTCCGCCCGATTCGCGTTTGACGGGGGAGGGGCGCGGACTACGGTCAGCGGCGACACTCTGCAGTGTTCGAGGTGCCTCGAATTCGCTCTTTGCCTTTGATACCATTTGGGAGCCGCCAAGCGGCACGCGGATGCCAGGCCGTAAACCGGAAGGCAGAAACGTGCCAGGTGGCGCCCACCTTAACCTAGAAGGTTTTGGAGCCACTGCAGGCATACGGCACAGGCGGAGTGTCACTCCCATTTCCCACGCCCACTCACATGGAAAGACTGCCCTACTACCAGGTCCTGCACCTTCTCTCGCTCGCGGTGCTCAGCGCGCACACGTTCATGGCGTTCGCCAATCCGGCGCCGGAGAACCGCAAGCGCACGATGATGATCACGGGCATCGCGGCGCTGCTGATGCTGGTCAGCGGGTTCGCCATGCTCTCGTTGAACAAGATCCCGTTCGCGAGCACCGGCTGGGTCTGGGTGAAGCTGGTGTGCTGGCTCGGTCTCGCCGCCCTGTCGGGCATCGCTTATCGCCGTCCGCACCTGCGCGGGGCGCTGAGCACGATCGCCCTCGTGCTGGTGGCGACGGCGCTGGTGATGGTGTATTTCCGCCCGTTCTGAGCCGAAGGCGCTCATGCCCGAGACGCTGTGCGGCCTGTGGATCGACGACGCGGGTAAGGCCCACGTGTCCGTCGCCACGCCCAAGGGTGGCCGCGCGGAGCGCGTGGAGGGCTTCCGTCCGTTCGCCTGGGTAGGCGAGGGGGTGACGATCTCCGGCATCGAGTTCGAGCGCCTGCGCGGCGAAAGCGCCTTCCCGTGGCTGGCGCACGCGGAGGAACTCGGGCGCTTCGACGATTTCTTCCGTGCCACCCGCGAGGGCGCGGCGATCGACGTGCTCAAGCCCTACGAGAGCCAGTGGCTGCTCCAACGGCGGGCGCGGCTTTACGCGGACCTGCACTTCGCGGACCTGCGGCGCTGCCAGCTGGACATCGAGACGGCGGCGGAGGAGCCGGGCGGATTTTCCGACGCCAAGCATGCGGGCGATCGCGTGCTCGCCATTGGCCTGCAGTGCGGCGCCCGGCGCGAGCTGCTCCAGCTCGAGGAGGAGACCCCCGAGGGCGAGAAGCGCCTGCTGCTGCGCTTCCAGGCGGTGCTGCGGGAGATGGACCCCGACGTCATCGAGGGGCACAACATCTTCAAGTTCGACCTCGATTACCTCCGGCAGCGCTGCCGCCGCTACAAGCTGCCCTGCGCCTGGGGCCGCTTCGGCCTGAACGCCGAGTTCCGGAGCAGCCGCCTCAAGGTCGCCGAGCGCTGGGTGGACTTCCCGCGCTGCGACATCCCCGGGCGCGCGGTGATCGACACCTACCTGCTCGTGCAGCTCTACGACATCACCACCCGCGAGATGACGTCCTACGGCCTGAAGGAGGCCGCGGTCTACTTCGGCGTGACACCCGAGTCGGGGGCCGGTCGCACCTACATCGACGGCGCGGGCATCCAGGAGGAGTTCCGGCGCGACCGGGCGAAGTTTCTCGCCTACCTGGCGGACGATCTCCGCGAGACCCGGGGCGTGGCCGAGGTGCTGCTGCCGACGTATTTCGAGCAGGCGCGCACCTTCCCGCTGCTGCTCCAGGACGCCGCGCTGCGCGGCACGGCCGGCAAGGTCGACCTGCTCTTCCTCGAGGAATACTACCACGGGCGCGCCGCGTGTCCGGCGCCGGTGGAGTGGGCGACGTTCGAGGGCGGCTTCACGCGCAGCTTCCAGGAGGGCGTCTTCCGGCACGTGCTGCACTTCGACGTGGCCTCGCTCTATCCGAGCCTGCTGCTGCACATCGGGCGCAATCCCCGGAGCGACACGCTTGGCGTGTTCATCCCCATGCTGCAGCGGCTGCGCGAATACCGCCTGAAATACAAGCAGCTGGCCAGGACCGCGCCGACCGCGGCCGAGCGCGACGAGGCGCAGGCGCGGCAGGCGAACTTCAAGATCCTGATCAACTCGTTCTACGGCTACCTCGGCTTCTCCGGCGCGCGCTTCGGCGACGGCGAACTCGCCGCCGAGGTCACACGGCGCGGCCGCGAGCTGCTGCAGCGGCTGATCGAGGAGTTCCAGCAGCACGGTTGCACGATCCTCGAGGCCGACACCGACGGCATCTACCTGTCGTCCGAGCGCTACCATGCCGAGCCGGAGAAGCTGCTCGCGGCGGTCGCGGGCGTGCTGCCGCCCGGCATCGAGCTCGAGTTCGACGGCCGCTACGACGCCATGTTCTGCTACAAGGCGAAGAACTACGCGCTCGCGGCGGGAGGCGAGGTGACGCTGCGCGGCTCGGCGCTGCGATCGCGCGGCATCGAACCCTACCTGAAACGCCTGAGCGACGAGTTCATCGCCTATGTGCTCGGGGTGACCGAGCAGTCGCCGGCGAAGACGATCGCCGAGTATCGCGCGAAGATCGCCGCCCGCGAGCTGCCGGTTGCCGAGCTGGCGAAGTCGGAATCGCTCAGCCAAAACCCCGATGCCTACCAGCAGTGGGTGGCCGGCGGCGGCAAGCCGCGCCGCGCGGCAGCCGAGGCGGCGCTGCAGATGAACCCGCGGCCGCGCATGGGCGAGCGCGTGACCTACTACATCGGCGCGCGGCAGAAGGGGCAGACGGCCGACTGGCAGCGGGCGCGGCCGGTGGCGCTTTATGACGCCCAGGCGGCGCCCTACGACCCTGTCTATTACTTGGAAAAAATCGACGATTGGGCGGAACGCTATGGACGATTCGTGGGTCTCCGGCCACAAGTCGATCAGCAGGAATTTCTGCTGTGATCCATGCGCACACGCCTCTGCTATCTCGCGTTGTTGATCCTGCCCGTCCTCGCGTATTGGCCGGTATTTACGCATGAGTTCGGTTCGCCGGAGGATTTCCTGCGGCTGAACGCGCCCGAGGTGCTGGCGGCGGACGGTGCGCAGAAGGGCATCCTGCACGGCGCGCTGCAGGATCTCGCCTTTCATTCCGTCTCCTCGGTGCCGCTGCTGGCGGCGCTGCGAGGGCTCTCGCTGCTGCTGGTCGTGCTCTGCGGCGTGGCGATCTGGCAGGTGACCGAGCGGGCGGGGTGGTCGGAAATCGACGCCGCGGCGCTCGCCGTCGCCGTGATGATGCTGCCGGCGCCGCAGCTCTATCTCGCGTGGGCGGCGGCGTGGCCGGCGGCTTTGGCGGCCTTGCTCTCGCTGGCGGCGTTCGCCGCGACGGAGAGCGAGCTAGAGGTCGGCGGCACGCGGCGGCTCATCGGGCTGCTCGGCGGGGCGCTGCTCTATTTCGGTGCGGCCATGTGCTATTTCCCGAACGCGACGATGGGATTGGTGCCGCTCGCGGCCCTCGCGCTGGCGCGGCCGCTGCGCGTGGCCCACGACCTGAAGAAGTGGTTCGCGATCCACCTCGGCGTAATGGCGGCCGGCCTGATCGCTTCCGGCGTGCTGGAGCGGCTCTTGATGCAGGGGGCGGGGGTCGTCGACCGGACACAGATCCTCGGGCGTCTCGAGTCCCTCGTCACCTTCGCGCTCCCGGCCGGCTGGGCGGTGTTTGTGGTGGGCGAACACGGCTCGGCGCGCACGCTCGCGGCGGTGATCGGCGGGATCCTCATCCTCGCGCTGATCGCCGTGGCCCGGCGCGACGCGCGACTCGAGCCGCGGGCCGCAGCCCCGTGGGGGCTCGCGCTCGGCGTGACGACCGCGGTATTCGGCGTCGTGGCGGTGTTCGCGCCGAACTGGCACGGCGGCTACCGATCGCTCTGGCCGCTCGGCGGCATCGTGGTTGTCGGGTTGGTGTGCGCGGTGCGCGGCGTGGGCGAGCAGCCGGCGAAAAAATCGCTCTGGCACTATGCCGCCCTAGGCGGGCTGGTGGCCGTGGGCGTGCTCGCGGCCGGAGCGCAGGTGCTCTCCCTGCTCGTCTCGCCGCTCGAGCGGGAGTGGGAGGCGCTGAACGGGGCCGTGGTGCGGGCGAAGATCGTGGGCGAGGTGAAGGTGCAGCTGCGGCTGCCGCCGGACGGCACGACGGACGCCGGCATCCCCGAGGCGCGATTCGACGCCCGCGTCGCGCAGTCCTCGGCGGCGGCCGTGCAGATGTTCAACGCGGCGCTCGACGATCGCTTTGCCGCGGGCCTGCCCAAGGGCACGAAGGTCCACGTCGACGTGCTGACGGGAGCGGCGCCCGCGCCGGATGCGCTGGTGTTCGAGCTGAAGAAATACTGACGGCCGGCGACGCCGGACGCAAAAAAGCCGGAGCGCGCGGCTCCGGCTGCGGTCGGAAAAACGCTTCGGCTCAGACCTTGCCGGCGAGCTTCGCCTTGAGCGTGCCCTTGTCCATCATGCCGACGAACTGCTCGGCGACGGCGCCGTTCTTGAAGAGGAGGAGCGTGGGGATGGCGCGGACGCCGAACTGGGCGGCGAGGTCGCCGTTGTCGTCGACGTTGACCTTGGCGATCTGGAGCTTGCCGGCCATCTCGGTGGCGAGGTCCTCGAGGATCGGGGCGATCGCCTTGCACGGACCGCACCAGGGAGCCCAGAAGTCCACGAGGACGGGCGTGCTGCCGGCGACGGCGGATTTGAAGTTGTTCGAGTCGAGAGTCAGGATGTTGGCGGCCATGTTGAAGACGATTGAAGCGGGTTTGGGAGGAAAGACAACTCGCGGCTCAGCGCGGCGTGGATTTGTGGATGATTTCGGCGAGCTCCTGCGGCTCCACGGTCTGGAGGTGCTTGCCGCGCTGCTTGAGCGTTTCGAAGGTCTTGATCACCGTCTCGGTCATGCGGCCGTGGGTCTCCTCGGACCCGCCGACGATGGTGAACTGCTCGGCCTGGGTGATGCGCTTGTGGCCGTCGTCGTTGTCGAGGCCGAGTCCGAGCAGATGGGCGTCGCCCTTCGGCTTTTTCGCAGACTTAGAGGGACGGCGGCGGGGCGCTTTCTTCATGATGCGGCGTGACGGTGCTCGGCGAGGCCGGCGTTTCAAGTGCGTTTTGATCGGGGACGGGAGCCGGCGGGGCCGGCTCGGCCGGCGCGGCGGCGTCGATCGCGGCGCCAGGCGGCGGGACGGCCTCGGCGGGCGCCGCGGGCTCCGTCGGAGCCGTCTCGACCACGCTGATCGCGGCCGGGGCGGTTTCCTCGACGGCAGTGCAGTAGATGTCGGCGAAGGCCTCGTCCTGCCGCAGCGTGAGTTTCTTCAGGCGCGTCAGCTCGAGCATGGCGAGGAAGGTCGCGACCAGCGTGCGCAGCGGGATCTTGGTCGTGAACAGGCTCGAGAAGGTGAATTCCCGCTGCGTCTTCACGCGCGCGAGGATGTATTCCATCTGGTCGGCGACGGTGACCTGCTCGGCGTGGATCTCGCCGACGACGAGTTTCTCGGCCAGGCGGCGGAGGACGATGTTGAAGCTGTTCCAGAGCTCGATGCGGTCGACGCTCTTGAGCGGGCGTTCCGAGAGCGGGGCGAAGGCGGTGGCCGGGCGGGCGAGCATGTCCTGCGTGTTGCGCGCCATCTCGCCGAGCTTGGCCGAGGCTTCCTTGAACTTCTTGTATTGGAGGAGCTGGTGGACGAGCTCCCAGCGCGGGTCGAGTTCCTCCTCGTCGGCGTTCGGGTCGACGGCCTGCTGGTGCTTGGGCAGGAGCATGCGGCTCTTGATCTCCATCAGCGTGGCGGCCATCACGAAAAACTCGCCGGCGACCTCCAGCTCCAGGTCCTTCATCGCATAGAGGACCTCGAGGTATTGCTTGGTCACCGACTCGATCGGGATGTCGTAGATATCCAGCTCGTTCTTCCGGATGAGAAAGAGCAGGAGATCGAGCGGACCCTCGAAAACGGGGAGTTTGATGCGATAATCGGCTTCGGCGACCACGGGTCGAGTCGAGGGACGGCGCAGGGGGCGCGCAAGGGGGAAATCGCTCAGGGGCGGCGTCGCAGGACGGCGACGTAGAAACCGTCGCTGTCGTGCGTGGCCGGCAGCAGGCTCGTGCCCGCACCGTCGAAGCTGCCGCCGAGGTCGCAGGCGGGTTTTTCGGCGGAGAACTCCGGCTGCGCGGCGAGAAAGGCGGCGGCGACGTCGTGGTTCTCGACGCGGCTGAGCGAGCAGGTCGCGTAGACGAGACAGCCGCCCGGGCGGACGTGGGCGGCGTTGGCGGAGAGGATGGCGAGCTGCTGGGCGGCGAACTGCGGGATCGTCTCGGGCTGCGTGTGCCACTTCATGTGCGGCAGGCGGCGCCAGGTGCCGGAGCCGCTGCACGGGGCGTCGACCAGCACGCCGTCGTAGGCGCCGTCGGCGGCGCGGACGAGCCGGACGTTGGTGAGGCGGGCGCGGGTGGCGCGCTCGCGCAGCTCCTCGAGCATCGCGGGGCGGATGTCGCTGGCGTCGACGCGCCCGGTGGGACCGACGGCGTGGGCGAGCTGGAGGGACTTGCCGCCGGCGCCGGCGCAGGCGTCGAGCCAGCGGTCGCCGGCGCGGACGGGCGCGTGGGCGAGCACGAGTTGCGAGCCGAGGTCCTGGATCTCGACGAAGCCGCGGCGGTAGGCGTCGGTGTTGGCGACCTCGGCGTTGGGCGGCAGGGCGAAGGCGTCGGGCGAGACGGGCGTGGCGCGCGGTTCCCAGCCCCGGCGGCGGAACTCGTCCAGGACCATCGCGCGGTCGTTCACCTGCAGGCGGACCCAGATGGGCGCGCGGGCGAGGAGGGCGTCGAGCTGCGGCGGCGTGAAGGCGGCGGGGCAGTGTGCGCGGAACCAGGCGGGGAGCAGCGCGGCGGGCTCGAAGGTGTCGGCGGGGAAGCGCGCGCGGAGGACGGCGGATTTTTCCGCCAGGGTCGCGGGCGTGGCGGGCCAGCCCTCGAGGAGCGCGGCGCGGTAGGCGGCGGTGTCCTTCATCTCGGGCGCGAGCCAGGCGGCGAGTTGCGCGGCGGCGTCCTCGTCGCGTGCGAGCAGCGGCTCGGCCCACGGCAGGTAGCGGATGACGGTGTAGAGCAGCTCGCGGTAGAGCCGGCGGTCGCGCGAGCCGAGGGCGCGGTTGCGGCCGAGCAGCTCCTTGATGCGGCGGGGCAGCGCGCTGTCGGTGCGCACGTGGGGCCGCACGAGGGCGAGCTGCCCGAGGAAGGTGCGCTGCTGGTTGGCGGCGATGCGCGGGTTCATGGCTTCGCGCGCGGCGCGGCTCAGAACTTCAGCAGCTCGACCTCGAGGTTGAACCCGAAGTTGCTTTCGCGGCGCGGGCCCTCGGAGAAGGAGACCTCGTATTTGATCGACCAGGTCTGCCCGAGGCGCTGGGAGATGCCGTAGGTCTGCTCGTTGAAGCGGCTGTGGCGGACGTCGTAGCGCCAGCGGCCGACGACATCGAAGACCTCGTTCACGCGCTGGCGGTAATCGAGGGCGTATTCCTCGTAGTCGTCGCGGAGGAAGTGCGAGCTGAGCTTGGCCGCCCACCACTCCTGGTCGGTGAGCTCGAGGGCGTAGTTCAGCTCCTGCTGGGCGGAGGTCTGCGGCGTGAAGCGCTCGTAGACGGAGAAGCGGATCCAGTCGGCGGGCGTGAGCGCGAGCTCGGTGTGGAGGTCGGTGAGCGGGCGCTGGCCGGCCGGGCGCTCGAAGCGGTAGTCGGCGGCGAAGTTGAGCGCGGCGAGGTCGCGCGAGCCGCCGTTGGCGCCGCGGGTCTGGAGCGTGTTGTTCAGCGCGAGACGGACGGTGTTCATCGCGGCGAGGTCGTCGACGTTGCTCTGGTCGCCGATCGAGAGCGGCTGCAGGTAGGTGGAGAAGACGCGGCGGTCGATCGCCGGGATGTAGCGGGCGCCGGAGTCGGCCTCGGGCGCGTAGCGGTAGGAGAGGCGCGGCTCGACGAGGTGGCGGAGACCGTCGATCTCCCAGAGCGGGTTCTTGTAGTCGAAGGTGCCGGCGGCGCGCAGGCGGGCGTCGAAGCCGACCTCGCCGATCGCGCGGGTGTAGGTGTCCTTGCCGTTGACGGCGTCGGCGTAGCGCGTGAGGCGGCCGCCGGCGACGGGCGTGAAGGTCATCCACGGCGCGAGGGCGATCGGGCGCTCGAGGCCGTAGTAGGCGTCGTAGCGGGTGGAGCGCTGCTGGGGGCGGTTGAGGTAGGCGTCCTCCTCGAGGACGGCGAGGCTGGCGCTGGCGCGCTGGTAGAAGCCGGCGGGGGCGGCGCTCGGGAGCAGGTCGAAGCGGATCTCGGGCAGGCGCTCCTGCACCTGATGATAGCGGTTCGGATGGACGCGCGCGAAGGCGCTGAGGAGGTAGTTTTCCCCGGCGTAGGTGCCCTCGAGGTAGGAGTCGGGTTGCTGGACGGGGAAGAAGCGCTTGGGCCGGAAGTCGCGCAGCACCTCGGAGTCGCTCCAGTAGTTGAACTGGCCGTCGAGGGTGAAGTGCTCGCCGATGCGCTGGCGGTGCCACCATTCGACGAAGCCGCGGTTCTCCGGCACGGGGCGGCCGAGGAGGTCGGTCTTGCGGTCGCCGTGGTCGTTGATGAAGCCGCTGGCGAGCCCGCCGACGGCGTAGTCGTTGTCGCCGCCGAGGCGGTAGGTCGCCGCGGGCCCGGCCATCACGCCGCGCGAGCCGTAGAGGCCGAGGTCGGCGCCGGCCTTGACGCCGGGGGCGACGGGGATGCGGCCGTCGGCCTCGAGGAAGGGCCCGAGGCTGCGGCGATAGCCGACCTTGCCGACGAAATAGGAGAACAGCTCCGTGCCGATCTCGTGCTGGAACGTCGGCAGCGAGACGAAGTGGCTGCCGAGCAGGCCGAGCTGCAGGCCCTCGCCGGCCACGATCTGGCCCTTTTCGTAGACGACCTTGCGGGCGCGGATGGAGGGGGCGTAGGCGGCGTTCTCGCGGAAAAAGATCGTGGCGTTGGTGAAGACCAGCTTCTCGAACGTGCCGTCGACCGACTCGCCGGTCAGGTAGACGGGGAACTCGCCGACGCGGAGGTTGTGCACGTGCAGCGTGTTCGAGGTGAGGTCATACGAACCCTGGTCGGCGACGAGCCGGCGCGCGCCGTCGGTGAGGATGAAATGTCCCGAGGCCGCCACGGTGTTCGTCTCGCGGCGGTAGCGCATCTCGTCGGCGGTGAGGACGATCTCGCCCCAGACGAGGCGGGCGTCGCCGCGCACGACCAGCTCCTTGGTGCGGTCGTCGTAGACGGATTCCTTGCCCCGGACGTCGGGCATGGCGCCGGCGGTTTGCGCGCGGGCGGCTGTGCCCGCGAGAGCGGCGAGCAGGAGGCGGAGGACCAGGCGGCGGAGCATCGATTTTAACTGGCGGGGCGGGGAGGGTGGCGCAACGAGATTTCGACTGGCGGGCGCGGGAAAGGTGCCGGGTGATTTGCGCTAGACGCTGCCGGGGCGTCCGCCAGAGTGAAGCCGCCGTGATCATCCCAGCGCCTGAGCTCGAGGCCTTCCTGCACAACCGCCAGTCCAATCCCCACGGCTGGCTCGGCATGCACCCGGTGACGGTGGGTCGGCGCAAGGGCGTCGTCGTGCGCGCGTTCGTGCGCGGCGCGGTGAAGTGCGAGGTGGTGGACCTCGACGCGCCCGGCGCGCCCGCGCTGGCGATGGACCTGCTCGCGCCGGAGGGCTTCTTCGAGCTGTTCATCCCGAAGCGCAAGGAGGTCTTCCGCCACCAGCTGCGCTACCAGACCTCGTGGGGCGACATCCACCAGGTCTCCAACGCCTACGCGTTCCTGCCCACGCTGAGCGAGCAGGACCTCTACCTGTTCAACGAGGGCAACGAGCACCGCATCTACGAAAAGCTCGGCGCGCACGTGCGCCGGCTGGGCGACGTGCCCGGCGTGGCCTTCGCGGTCTGGGCGCCAAGCGCGTCGCGCGTGTCGGTCGTGGGCAATTTCAACGGCTGGGACGCGCGCTACCATCCGATGCGCCCGCTCGGCGCCTCGGGCGTGTGGGAGCTGTTCGTGCCCGGGCTGGGCGAGGGGAGCTTTACAAGTTCGCCATCTGGGACCGCCACGGCCACCAGCGGCTGAAGACCGACCCCTACGGCACCTACTTCGAGTCGCCGCCCAACAACGCCGCGATCGTCCGCAGCGTGAACCACCACGCCTGGGGCGACGGCGCATGGATGGCCAAGCGCGCGGAGCAGGCCGGCCAGGTCGACCGCCCGATGTCGGTCTACGAGGTCCACCTCGGCTCGTGGCGCCGCGTGCTCGAGGACGGCGGGCGGCCGCTCAACTACCGCGAGATCGCGCCGCTGCTCGCCGACTACGTGGTGCAACTCGGCTTCACGCACGTCGAGGTCATGCCGGTGGCGGAGCATCCGTTCACCGGCTCGTGGGGCTACCAGGTGTCGGGCTACTTCGCGCCCACGCACCGCTATGGCACGCCGGACGACTTCCAGTTCTTCGTCGACCACCTGCACCAGCGCGGCATCGGCGTGATCCTCGACTGGGTGCCGGCGCACTTCCCGCGCGACAGCTTCGCGCTGGCGCAGTTCGACGGCTCGCACCTCTACGAGCACGAGGACCCGCGGCTCGGCGCGCACATGGACTGGGGCACGCTGATCTTCAACTACGGCCGGCACGAGGTGCGCTGCTTCCTCATCGCCAGCGCGCTGTCGTGGCTCGACCGCTACCACATCGACGGCCTGCGCGTGGACGCGGTGGCCTCGATGCTCTACCTCGACTACTCGCGCAAGGCCGGCGAGTGGATCCCCAATCGCTACGGCGGCCGCGAGAACCTCGAGGCGATCGCCTTCCTCCGCCAGGTGAACGACCTCGTGCACCAGTATTATCCGGGCGCGGTGACGATCGCGGAGGAGTCGACGGCGTTCCCGATGGTGAGCCGGCCGACCCAGGACGGCGGCCTCGGCTTCGACTACAAGTGGAACATGGGCCTGATGCACGACACGCTGGCCTATTTCCAGAAGGACCCGGTCTACCGGAAGTGGGCGCACAACAAGCTCACCTTCGGCATGGTCTACCAATACTCGGAGAACTTCATCACGGTCTACTCCCACGACGAGGTCGTGCACCTGAAGGCCTCGATGCTCGGCAAGATGGGCGCCGGCTCCGACACCGACAAGGCCGCCAACCTGCGCGCGCTCTACGGCTTGGTCTGGACCTATCCGGGCAAGAAGCTGCTCTTCATGGGCGCCGAGTTCGGCCAGTGGCGCGAGTGGAATCACGACGCCTCGCTCGAGTGGCACCTGCTCGACACGCCGCTGCACGCGGGCATCCAGGCCGTGGTGCGCGATCTCAACCGGCTCTACGTCGGCGATCCGGTCCTCTCCGCCCAGGATTTCAGCCCGCCGTCCTTCCGCTGGGTCAACGCCAACGATGGCGACCAGTCCGTCCTCAGCTTCCTCCGCGTGGCGCCCGACGAGCGGACGTTCTACCTCGTGATCGGCAACTTCACGCCCGTGGAGCGCGCCGGCTACCGGGTCGGCGTGCCGCAGCCCGGCCACTGGGCCGAGGTGTTCAACACCAACGCCGAGATCTACGGCGGCAACGGGGTGGGCAACTTCGGCGGCCGCACCGCCGAGGCGACGCCGTGCGACGGCCAGGCGCAATCGCTCGCGCTCACGCTGCCCGGCCTCAGCACGCTCGTCTACAAGTGGACGGCGGCCGGCTGAGCCGCCGCGGCCGGGCGCGGGGATCGTCGCGACGCGTCGCGGCCCGATCGGTCCGCCGCCGGCGTTACCGGGCGCACTCGGCGACGCGCTGCGCCAGCTTTTCGCCGCTCTTGCAGCAGTCGGGGAGGGAGATGCCGTCGCGGCACTGGCCGCCGATGAAGAGCCCGGGATGGCGGTCCTCCAGGCGGGCCATGGTCTCGAAGTGCCGCTCGTAGCCGATCTGGTATTGCGGGATGGCGCGCGGCCAGAACGTGTGGCGCACGAAGACCGGCTTGCCGCGCACGCCGACGAGCTCGCGCAGGTCGCGGTCGACGCGCTGCAGGAGCTGCTCGGTGCTGAGCCGCGCGTGCTCGGGCTGGCGCATGCCGCCGGTGAAGACCGTGAGCGCGACGTATCCCTCCGGCGCGCGGCCGGGGAAGAGCGTCGAGGAAAACAGGATGCCGAGCACGTCGCGGCGCTCCTTCTCCGGCGTGAGGCCGCCGAAGCCGTCGAGCGGATGCGCGACGTCCTCGCGCTTGAAGCCGAGGAAGAGCGACGAGACCGGCGGATGCGTGATGGTGTCGAGCGTGGCCAGCGGGCGCTCGGCCAGCGTGCCGAACGTGAGCTGCGCCAGCGCCGGCGCGGGCACGGCGAGGACGACGTAGTCGAATTCGCCGCCGCACTTCTCCGGGCCGCGCGAGCAGACGAGGCGGTGCGGCTTCCCGGGATGACGGTCTCGACGGTCGTGTTCAGCGCCACGGCGCCGGCGGGCAGCTTGGCCACGAGCGTGTCGATGAGCTGCTGCAGGCCGAGACGGAAGGAGACGATCGGCGCCGGGCCCTTCTTCTTCGGCGCGCCGGCCGCGCGCCGGGCCTTGGCGAGGGCGAGGAAGCCGCGGGGCAGCGAGCCCTTCAGGCGCTCGGCCTCCCAGAGGCTGGGGAAGGCGTTCTTGACCGAGAGCTTCTCCGGGTCGCCCGCGTAGATGCCGGCGATGAGCGGGTTGACGGCGTAGTCGACCAGCTCCTGCGTGTAGTGCGAGCGGACGAGCTCGGCCAGGCTGACGTCGGTGTGGCGGATGCGCGGGCGGCTGAACAGCTCGGTGAAGAGCGAGAGCTTGGTGCGGGCGCCGAAGATCGGCGTGGCGAGGAACGAGCCCGGGCCCATCGGCACCGGCACGAACTTGCCGCCGCGGACGATGAAGCGCTTCTTCGCCACCGGATTGGCGATCTGGAGGTCGGGCTCGAGCCCGAGGTCGGCGACCAGCTGCTTGAGTTCGGGCGCGCCGTATTGGACGGAGTTGGGGCCGCACTCGGCGATCCAGCCGTCCTCGCGCAGCGTGCGGATGGCGCCGCCGGCGGAGGCGCCCCGCTCGAACACCTGCACGCGAAAACCACGCGCGTGCATCCGGTAGGCCGCCGTGAGGCCGGCGATGCCGGCGCCGATGATCGCGACTGATTTTTGCGGTGAGGTGTTCATGGGAAATCCGTCAGCGCCACTGCGTGACCGTGTCGACGAGCGCCTGCATGCACTCGATCTTCGCGGACGGCATGATGCCGTGGCCGAGGTTGAAGATATGACCGCTGCCGCCGCGCATGGTTTCGAGCAGGCGCGTGGCCTCGCGGCGGACGATCGCGGGCGTCGTGTTCATCAGCACCGGATCGAGGTTGCCCTGGAGCGCGACGTTGTTCGGCACGAGCCGGCGGACCACGCCGAGGTCGACGGTCCAGTCGACGCCGAGGACCTTGGCGCCGGAGAAGGCCATGTCGGTGAGCTGCATCGGGCAGCCCTTGGCGTAGAGGATGACGGGGAAGCCCGGGGGCATCGCGGCGATGATCTGGCGCATCCAGCGCAGCGAGGCGGCCTCGTAGTCCTGGCCGGCGATGATGCCGCCCCACGAGTCGAAGATCTGGATGGCGTCGGCGCCGGCGCGGATCTGCATGTGGAAAAACTCGATCACGGCCGCGGTGAGCTTCTCCATCAGCGCGTCGAAGAAGGCGCGGTCGGTGAAGAACAGCTCCTTGATGCGGGAGAAGTCCTCCGAGCTGCCGCCCTCGATCATGTAGGTGGCGAGCGTCCACGGCGAGCCGCCGAAGCCGAGGAGGGCGCGCTCGCCCTTCAGCTCCCGCTTCACCAGCGCGAGCGACTGCGCCATGTAGTCGAGGCGCTCGGCGACGCCGGCGACGTTGAGGCGGTCGAGCTGGGCGCGGTTCTCGAGGCGGTATTCCATCGCGATGCCGCCCTCGTCGCGGAACTTGTAGCCCTGGCCCAGCGCCTCGGGGATGACGAGGATGTCGGAGAAGATGATCGCGGCATCGAGCGCGAAGCGCCGCAGCGGCTGGAGCGTGACCTCGGCGGCCAGCTCGGGCGTGCGCACCATCTCGAGGAAGGACGACTTCGCCTTGAGCGCGCGGTATTCGGGCAGGTAGCGCCCGGCCTGGCGCATCACCCAGAGCGGGGGCGGTCGAGCGGCGCGCAGGCGACGGCTTGAAGGAAACGTTCGCGGGAATTCATGCGTGGAAATTGGCCCAGTCAGTCGGCTTGAGAAAAACGTCGTAGAGTCGCGCCTCGGGCGTGCCGGGCTGCGGCTGGTAATCGTAGCGCCAGCTCACCAGCGGCGGCAGCGACATGAGGATGCTCTCGGTGCGCCCGCCGCTCTGCAGGCCGAAGTGCGTGCCGCGGTCCCAGACGAGGTTGAACTCCACGTAGCGGCCGCGGCGGTAGAGCTGGAAGTCGCGCTCGCGTTCGCCGAACGGCAGCGTCTTTCGCCGCTGCACGATGGGCACGTAGGCCTTCAGGTAGGCGTCGCCGACGCTGCGGAGGAAGGCAAAGCTGCCGTTGGCGCCGAGGGCGTTGAAGTCGTCGAAGAACAGCCCGCCGATGCCGCGCGGCTCGTTGCGGTGCTTGAGGAAGAAGTAGTCGTCGCACCACTTCTTGAAGCGCGGGTAGAGGTCGGCGCCGTGCGGGAAGCACGCGTCGCGCGCCACGCGGTGCCAGTGCACGCAGTCCTCTTCGAAGCCGTAGTAGGGCGTGAGGTCGAAGCCGCCGCCGAACCACCAGTGCGCCTGTTCGCCCTCGCCGGCGACGAAGAAGCGGACGTTGGCGTGGCTGGTCGGCACGTAGGGGTTGCGCGGGTGGATGACGAGCGACACGCCCATGGCGTGAAACGGCTTTCCCGCCAGCTCGGGCCGGCTGGCGGTGGCGGAGGGCGGGAGGGTTTGGCCGGCGACGTGGGAAAAATTCACGCCCGCCTTCTCGAACACCGCGCCGTTCTCCAGCACGCGCGAGCGGCCGCCGCCGCCCTCCGGCCGCGACCAGCGGTCCTCGCGGAAAGCGCCGCCGTCGTCCTCGTGTTCGAGCGTCTGGCAGATGCTGTCTTGGAGGGCGAGGAGGTAGCTGCTGACGGCGTTGAGATTGGGAACGGACATGCGTGGAAGAGGTTAGGAAAACCGGCCGCGGACGGCCGGCAACAACCTTATCCAACGGTAACAAGCCTCGCGCGCCCTCGCCGCGCAGGGGTTGGCGGGATGCGCGCGTGGTTTGTCGCGGGGAGGGCGCGGGCGCTTGACGACTTTGCTAAAGTCCGGATTCGACACCGGCGGCGCCCGCCGATTCTTTCTCCCTTCCGCTCCTCCCATGCTCGCCACTCTCGCCGCGACCGGCTTCACGGTCGCCTTCTTCCACGCCGCCATCCCGACGCACTGGCTGCCGTTCGTGCTGGTGGCGCGGGCGCGAGGCTGGGCGCGGGGGAAGACCTTCGCGGTGTCGATGGCGGCGGGGCTCGGCCATGTGCTGCTGACCAGCCTGCTCGGCCTCGGCATCGCCTGGCTGGGGCTGCAGCTCGACGAGCATTTCGGCGAGTTGTTCAACCGCGTCGCCGGCGGGGCGCTGCTCGTCATCGCCGCGTGGTTCTACTGGCGGCAGGCGCGCGGCGGCGTGCTGCACCACCACGCCGGCGGCCGGCACGAGGAGTCCGAGCACTGCGGACACTCGCACGAGCACACGCACATGGAGGAGGAGCTGGCCGACTCGAAGCTCGTCTCGCGCTCGGCGGGCGACTGGGCGGCGATTGGCGGGCTGTTCATGATGCTGACGCTGTCGCCCTGCGAGGGCTTCCTGCCGGTCTACCTCTCCGGCGTGCACTACGGCTGGCGCGGCTTCGTCGTGCTCAGCGGCATCCTCGCGGCCGGCACGCTGATCGGCATGCTGCTGTTCACCTGGCTGACGCTCGTGGGCTTCTCCAAGCTGCCGCTGCAGCGGCTCGAACGCTACGAGGCCGCGCTGCTCGGCACGATCTTCGCGGTGCTCGGGCTGATGATGCTCTTCCTCGAGCACGGGCATTAAAAAGCCGCCCGCGGAACGGGCGGCCGGCAATCCCTGACGCGAGGCGGCGCGTCACTCGAACTGCTTCACCGGCTGGCCGGCGAGCCTGTCCCGGTAGACCTCGCCGCCCTTCATCACGAAGTCGACTTTCTCGAGCACGGTCACGTCGGCCAGCGGGTCGCCCTTGACCGCGATGAGGTCGGCGTAGAAGCCCGGGGCGATCTGGCCGACCTTGGTCTGCCAGCCGAGCAGGTCGGCGGCGTTCACGGTGGCGGCCTGGATGGCCTGCATCGGCGTCATGCCCCACTTGACCATGTGGAAGAACTGCTTGCCGTTCCAGCCGTGCGGATAGACGCCGGAGTCGGTGCCGTAGGCCATCTTGCAGCCGGCCTTCACGGCCCGGGCGAAATTCTCGCGCTGGGTGCGGCCGACCTTGCGCTCCTTTTCGATGATCTTGTCCGGGTAGCCGAGGCGCGAATACTCGGCGAGGATGTAGTCGTCGTTGTAGATGTCGAAGACCAGGTAGGTGCCGTGCTCGAGGGCGAGCTTGATGCCCTCGTCGTCGATGAAGCTCGAGTGCTCGACCGAGGCGACGCCGGCCTTGATCGCCATCTTGATGCCCTCGGCGCCGTGGGCGTGGGCGGCGACCTTGCGGCCCCAGAGCGCGGCCTCCTCGACGATGGCCTTCATCTCGTCCAGCTGGTATTGCGGCGCGCCGACGGATTCCTCCTCGGAGAGCACGCCGGCGGTGGCGAGCATCTTGATGACGTCGGCGCCGTATTTGATGTTCTCGCGGACCTTCTTCCGCACCGCGTCGACGCCGTCGGCGACGCCGTTGATGTCGCCCTCGAAGCGCACGTAGGGCGACATGCCGTTGAGGTCGCCGTGGCCGCCGGTGGCGCTGAGCGCGGGGCCGCTGGCCTGCATGCGCGGGCCGGCGACCTCGCCCTTCTCGATCGCGCGGCGGAGCGCAAAGTCGACGTAGTTGCCGGCGCCGACGTTGCGGATGGTGGTGAAGCCGGCGAGCAGCGTGCGCCGGGCGTAGAGGTGCGAGGTCGTCGCCTCGTCGATCGGGCTCTTGCGGAAGAGGTCCTCGTAGAAATTCTCCGGCTGGCTGGTGACGTGGGTGTGGCAGTCGATCAGGCCGGGGAGAACGGTGGCGTTGCCGAGGTCGATCACGTGCGCGTCGGCGGGCAGGGTGGTGGCGGCGAGCGCGGAGACGGCCTTCACGTGGTCGCCTTCGATCGTGATGACCTGGTCCGGGAGCACGGTGCCGGACTTCGGATCGAGCAGGCGGGCGGCCTTGACGTAGACGAGGCGCGGGGCGGCCGGGGTCGCGGGTTCGGCGGCGAACGCCGCGGCGGCGCTCATCGCCGCGAACAGGGGAGGAGACGACGAAGCATGCCGGCACGAAACCGGATTGCGCGCCGGTGGCAAGCGGGCTGTGGCGGCCCGCCGCGATCCCGTCCGGCCTCAGAGGGGCGGCGGGCGGTCGCCGGCGGCGCGGGCGCGCGTCTCGGCGTCGAGGATCTCGCGGAGCTTCACGATCACCGGGTGGCCGGCGGTGTAGGCCTGACCGTAGGGCAGGTTGAAGGCGTAGTCGAAGGTGGCCGGGTTGCGCCCCTGGTTGTGCTGGAGGATGGTCTCGAGCTTGTCGAAGGCCTTGACGAATTTCGCCTCGGGCGTGGCGGCGGCGTTGTATTCGTCGAAGAGGGCGACGAGGTCCCGCTGCACCGCCTCCGGCGCGCCGTCGAGCAGCTGAAGCAGATCGCGGCGCTCCTGCTCGTGCTTGGGCGGGGCGCCGACCTGGAGCACGGCGGAGATGTCGCCGCTGACGGCCTCGCCGAGGTCGTGCACCAGCGCGATGGCGAGCACGCGCTCGAAGTTCAGCTCGGGAAACCACGGCCGCACGCTCAGCGCGAAGAGGCCGAGGCGCCAGGTGTGCTCGGCGGTGCTCTCCTGCTTGCCCTCGGAGGTCCAGGAGGTGCGCGTGACGGTCTTGAGCCGCTCGGCGCGACGCAGGAAGGTGAGCAGGCCGTGGATTTCCGCGGGAGTCATGCCCGGACGATTGAGCGGTGCGCCGCGCGCCGCAACCGCCGAGTCAGACCACCACGGTGGGACCGCCGGCCGGCAGCTCCACCGTGAAGACGCTGCCGCCGTCGGGCGGGCAGCTGACGGTGAGCGTGCCGCCGTGCAGGCGCACGAGGTCGTGGGCGAGCGAGAGCCCGAGGCCGACGGTGGATTCGCCGGCGGTCGGCTGGACGGAGAGGCGCGAAAAAGGCTGGAACAGCCGCGGGAGCTCCGCCGCCGGGATGCCCGGCCCGCGGTCGCGCACGTGGAGCCGCACGGCCTGGGCGGTCCGCTCGAGCGCGAGCCGGATCGGCGCGCCGCGGGGCGAATACTTCACGGCGTTGCTGACGAGGTTGGTGACGATCTGGGCGAGGCGCGCGGCGTCGCCCTCGAGCACGCCGTCGTCGCGCCGGCCGGCGTCGAAGACGAGCGTCTGGTCCTTGGCGCGCGCTGCGAGCTCGAGCTGGCCGAGCGTGGCGCGCACGATCTCCGCCAGGTCGACCGGGGTGCGGTGAAGCTCGAGGCGGCCGACTTCGAGGGCGGCGGCGTCGAGCAGGTCCTGGGCGAGCGCGGCGACGCGCTGGGTCTCGCTCGCGACGAGGTCCAGGGTGGCGGCGAGGGCGGCCGGGGTGCGCTCCTGGCGGGCTTCCTCGACGAAATGGAGGACGTTGTGCAGCGGCCCGCGGATGTCGTGCGAGACCATGCCGACGAGGCGCGACTTGAGCGCGTCGGCCTGCTCGGCGGCCTCCTTGGCCGCGCGGGTCTCGGCGAGGACGCGCTGGGCGATGCGGTGCTGCGTGCGGATGCGGCTGGTGAACGCGAAGGCGAGCACGCCGCCGAGGCCAAGGAGCGCGAGCAGGGTGGCGCGTTGCCAGCGCACGGCGGCGAGCGCGGCCGCCTTCTCGGCCTGGTCGCGCTTGAGGGTGTCGATCTGATGCTGGCGGCGCTCGGCGTCGAACTGGGCCTGAAGCGAGTCGAGGCGCTGGCGGGAGCGCTCGCCGACGGCGTCGCTGTGGGCGGCGGCGGCCTTGCGCTCCCAGTCGAGGGCGGCGCGGTAGTCGGCCTGCTGCTCGTGAAAGGCGGCGAAGGCGCGGGCGACGCGCTCGCGCATGGTGGCGCTGTCCAGGCCGTCGGCGAGCTGCTGGGCCGACTGGAGCTGCATCAGGGCGTCCTGGGGGCGGCGGAGCTGGAGGAGGGCGGCGGCGTAGGTCAGGCGCGCGTTGGCGAGGTTGCGCTTGAGGTTGAGCTTGGCGTGGGTGGCGATGGCCTGCTCGACGTGCGCCACGGCCTCGTCGGGGCGCCCCTCGGCGACGGCGACCTCGGCGAGATTCTGGTGCGAATCGGCGAGGCCGCGCTGGTCGTTGGCGCTGGCGAGGCGGAGGGCGAGCGCCTGCTCGTGGTAGCGGCGGGCGGCGGCGTAGTCCCTGGTGTCCATCGCGATGTTGCCGAGATTGTTCAGCACCGAGGCGAGGAGGCGGCGGTCGGAGCTGCGCTCGGCGTAGCCGCGGGCGGTCTCGTAGACCTGGCGGGCGAGCACCGGCTGGCCGGAATCGGCGTAGGCGATGCCGAGGGCCACGTGGGTGCGGGCGAGGAACGCCGGGTCGCCGCGCAGCTCGGCGAGCGGGACGAGTTCGCGGTAGGTCTCGAGGGCGGCGGGGAAGTTGGCCAGGCTGCTTTGCGTCCAGCCGGTGGCGAGGAGCGCCTCGGCGCGCAGGGTGTCGTCGCCGAGCGCGCGGGCGCGGGCCAGGGCGTCGGTGGCGAGGGCGAGCGCCTCCTTGTAGTGGCCGCGCCGGCGCTCGAGGAAGGCGAGGCGGATGTCGGCGCGCACTTCGTCGGTGCGGCCGCGGGCGGCCTGGCGGGCTTGCTGCGCGTAGTCCCAGGCGAGTTGCATGTCGTCGGCCTCGACCTCGGCGGAGAGCTGCACGAGCAGCGGGGACCGCTCGGCCTCGGTGGCTCTGCGCAGCTGCTGCTCGAGCTCGGTCACCCGGTTCTTCTCCGCCGCGGACAGCGGGATGAGCACGCCGCAGACGAGCGCTGCGTGGAGAAGCAGGCGAAGGAGCATGCGCCGAATAAGGGGCGCCCGGGCGCGGCGTGCAACGGCAGACTGGTCCGGCCGGGGACCGGTGCGTGTCAAGCGCGGGGGCCGGCCGGCCTCAGGCCTTGTCGGCGAAGGCGTGGCGCGCGACCAGGGCGGCGCCGATGGCCTGGGAGAGCTCGCCGAGCGTGGCGGGGACGACCTTGAGCTTCGCGCGCTGCTGCGGGAACAGGTAGGGCAGGGCGGCGTCGTGGATGCCCTTGAGGTAACGGGCGCGGAACTCCTCCGTCGTGGCGTGCGGGTCGATGAGGCCGCCGCCGATGACGACGAACTCCGGGTCGAGCGAGACCGCGAGCGAGGCGACGTGCAGGCCGAGGGCGCGGGCCTGGAAATCGAAGATGGCGTTGGCCAGCGCGTCGCCCTTCTGGGCCAGGCCGCGGAGGGAGAGGGCCTTCTCCTTGTCGGGCGCGGTGGATTGCGCGAGCGGGTGGTCCGGGAATTTTTCAGGAACTCGGCGAGCAGCTGGGGCAGGCCGGAGATGGTGGTGTAGGCCTCGATGCAGCCCCAGTCGCGGCCGCAGCCGCAGTGGAAGGGGCGGATGTTGCCCAGCAGGTGGAGCGCCGCGGGCATGTGGCCGGCCTCCATGCCGCAGAGCGTGTCGCCGTCGAGCGGCGCGCCTTCGGGGCTGACGTAGGCGGCGCCGAGGCCGGAGCCGGGGGCGAGCATGACGACACCGGCCTTGCGGCCGGCGCAGACGCGGAAGGCCTCGGCGACGCCGCCGTAGTTGCCGTCGTTGCCGACGATGAGCGGGATGGCGCGGCCGGCCGCCTCGGCCAGCGCGCGGCCGTAGTCGGCGTGGAAATCCCAGCCGGCGAAGCTCGCGGGCAGGTTGGCGGAGCGCCCGAGCACGCCGTAGCTGTCGTAGGGGCCGGGGATGGCGAGGCCGACGCCGCGGACCTGCGCCCACGTCAGGCGGTTCTCGGCCAGGAAGCCGTTCACGCCGTCGATCCAGCCGCGCACGACGGCGGCGGTGCCGGCCTGCGAGTTGGTCGAGCTCTGGCGGAGCTGATGGGAAATGATCGTGCCGTCGGCGAACACGCCGCCGGTCTTCGAGGTGGTGGCGCCGCTGTCGGTGCCGAGAAAGACTTGGGGGAACTCATCGCGGGCAGTTGAGCGGACCGGAGCGGGGCGCGCAATCCCGCGCTGCGGGCATCAGTGCGAGCAGACGTTGGCGGCGTTGAGCGTGAAGCCCTCTTCGGTGCCGGCGAACTTGCCGCGAGCGGCGAGGAAATCGACGAGCTCGGGCGCGGTCATGCCGTCGGCGGAGCAGGTGTGGAAGCGCGTGCCGGGGCCGAAGCGCTCGACGATGAACGCGGCGAGGCTCGTGCGCGTGAAGAGGCGGCCGGACGCCTGCATGGCGTCCATGACTTCGTGGCCGTGGATGCTCGGAGTCAGGGAAGGAGACATGCGCCATTCAAGCAGGCGCGCGCCGTGGCGGCTGCGCGCGCCTTGTCGAGCGCTGGCGGGATCTTGCGGCGTCAGGGCGCGGCGCAGGGTTCCTTGGTGCTGCCGGGATCGAGTCCGAGCCGGACCTCGCGCTCGTGGATGGCGGCGATGACCTCGCGCAGGCGGCGGCCGGAGGCCGCGGTGGCCTGAAGGAAGGCGTCGCTGTTGCGGTTGAGCTGCTGGAGCCGACGCCAGGCGACGACCTCGGCGGTGACGTCGTAGGCGGAGGTGAGCAGCTCGTCGCCGGCCTCGTAGAAGGCGATGGCACGTTGCAGGCCCCACTTCTTGCCCAGGTATTCCTTGAGGCGTTCGTCGAGGCCGCAGATCGAGACGATGAGCTTGATGCCTTCGATGATCTCCTCGCGGGTGAACTCCTCCTTGGCGGCCCACTCGGAGAAGTCGCGGGTGGTGTAGGCGTCCTTGAAGCGGTCGACCAGCCGCAGGGCGCGCTCGATCTTGGCGCGCTCGGCGGGGTCGGTGACGGTTTCGAGTTTCTCCTTCAGGATGTCGCTCGGGAAATCGACGCTGAACTCCTCGAATTTCTCCTGGGCGCGCTTCAGGGCGTTCTCGTAGGCGTCGTTGGTGACTTTCTCCCACTCGGCGCGCTGGTCGAGGTCGGACTGGACCGTGGCGTTGAAGCGCCGCAGCTGCGCCTGGATGCGGCAAAGCTCGGTGCGCAGCTGGGTGATCTCGCCGCGGAGGCGGGCGCGTTCCGCGGGATCGACGGCGGGCGGCGGGGCCGGCGCGGCGGGGGCGGCGGCGACGGGTTGCGGTTTCGGCAGCCTGCCCCAGTCGCCGTTGCGCAGGAGCTGCACGACCTGCCGGGCGGGCAGCGGGGAGGCCTGCGGGGTGAGCAGCGTCTGGAGTTGTTTCAGGTTTTCCTCGCCGCGCGTCCATTGTCCCAGGGCTTCGGCGCGCGGCAGGTCGCCGGCGCCGGTTTGCCGGAGGATTTTCTGGGCCCGCTCCATCGCGTCGATGTTCTGGCGCGCCTGCGCCAGCACCTCGGTCTGGAGCAAGACGGCGTCGACCGGCGAGGGCGGCGAGGCTTCCGGGATCCCGGCGAGCGCGGGATGGCCGGTGAAGTCGAAGTCGCCGGTCATCGCGCGGGCGCTCTGATCCGCGAGCGCGCGGGCCGCCTCCAAGTCGCCGCGGCCGGCGGCCTCCAGCGCGGCGCGGCCGAGGCCGGCGCTGCCGACGAGCTGGCCGAGCGCCGTGGCCTTGAGCGCGGGATCGACGCCGGCCTGCACCCAGCCGCTGCCGGTGTCGGGACCGAAGTCGACGCCGCCGATCGCGACGAGGCCGAAGAACGTCCGGCCGCCGGAGGAATCGAAGTTGCCGGTCCAGAATCCGCGCTGGAACTGGGCGGGCAGCGGCGCCGCCGGCGCGGGCGGCAGCGGCGGCGCGAGCGGGGTGCCGCGCGCCTGGGCCCAGCGGACGAGGGCGATCACCTTGGCGGCCTCGCGGAGCCGGTGCAGCTCCGGCAGCGCGCGCGCGTAGTCGGCGTAACGCGTCGTGAGCATCGCGGCGTAGCCCTGCATGGCGTCCTCCGCCAGGCGGCGGGCGGCGTTCGAGCTGCAGCGGTCGTGGCTGATGATCTTCGCGCGCACGCCGGGGCGCGCGTCGCCGAAGGTGACGACGCTGCCGTCGGGCGCGGCCTGCAGGGCCACCGCCTCGGGCACGAGCCAGAAGCGCACGTTGATATCGCCGAGTTCGTAGACGTGGCGCTCGGTCTCGAGGCGGAAGGCGAACTGGCTGGGAGTGACGTGGCCGGGCACGCGCCGGGCCAGCTCGGGCGTGGTGCCGAGGGTCTTGAGCGTCCAGTCGGCGGCGAGGAACGTGCGCGCGAGTTCGGAGTTGGGCGCGAGGCCGTCGAGGCAGACCGGCGCGACCTCCAGCGGCGGCAGGCGGTGCATGACCTGGAGGAAATTCTCCGACAGCACGAGGCCGTTGAGCCACGGCTCGATGATGCGCTCGCGGACGAGGTTGGCGTTGATGTCGTCGGCCACGGCGCGGAACGCCGCGATGTCGCCGCTCCGGCCGGCGCGATCGCCGGCGGCCTGCCAGCGCTGGTCGGGCACGCCGCAATTGCGGAAAATCCCACCCCAGATGGCGACCTCGGCCTGGGTTTGGGCCTGTGCCTCGGACAGCGCGCCGGCCTGTTTCTGCTGGCGGATCGCGTTGATCGTGGGAAGCACGCCCAGCAGATCGAGCGCGATGCTCAGGCCGGCGGAATCATTGGCGGCGCTCGCGCGGACAAAGGTGGCGCCGCCCAGGCTGCCGAGTTTCGTGTAGCACTGCGACCAGAAGAGGGCCCACTCGGGCGAACCGGCCGGGGCCTGTCCGAGCATGCCGCGCACGCAGCCGGGGATCTCGTCCGCCGACACGCCGAGCAGTTCGACGCCACGCGCGACGAAGCGCTGGCGGTCGGCCTCGAGAGCGGGATGGCCGAGGAGCTGGTTGAAAATGCCGAGCAGCCACGCCTTGCCCGCGGCGAGATTGCCCAGGTTGGTCTGCATCTGCTGGTCGAATTGGCGGACGAAGGCGGCCCCGGCGGCCTTGGCGGCGGCGGTCGGCTCGAGGCTGAACGACGGCGCGGGGCTGCGCAGGGCGTCGTGCAACAGGGTCGAGTAGTCGATCGGGCCGGTGGCGAACGCCGGATCGTAGTTGCCGGCGAACGCCAGCTCGCCGGTGGCCGGATCGATGAAGACGCGGCGCAGGACGTTGATGCCGGCGCCGTCGGTCGAGCGCGGGGCGAGGCCGGGGATGGTCCACGGATCGCTGATGTCGCCACGGGCGAGCGTGCCGGGCGTCTGGCTGGCCGGGAAGCGGCGGCCGCGGAGGGCCTCGCGCTTGGCGGCCAGCACCTGCTCCGTGGCCGCGGCGCCCGCGCTGCGTCCGGTGGCGGTGCGGCTGGCACTCCCGGGCGGAGGGGGCGGACGGGGCGTCCGTTGCCGGCGGTGTCGGCGAGCGGGTAGAGGAAGAACTTCACCTTGGCCTTGCCCCGGGAGAGCTGGAGCGAGAGCGAGCCCTCCTGGTTCGACGCCCACGCCTCGATCAGTTGCGCGGCCTGCTCGAGCGAGGCCACCGGCTGGTCGTTCACGTGCGTGAGCACGTCGCCCGATTTCAGATCCATGTTGGCGGCGCGCGTGCCGCGATGGATCTTGTCGATGACGACGACCTGCCCGCCGCGCGTGTCGTTCGTCTTCAGGCGCAGGCCGATGCTGGTGTCGGCGGCAGTCAGGCCTTCCGCCGCCGGGGCCGTGCGTCCGCCGCGCTGGGCCGAGGCGGTCGGCACGGCCACACCCGCGCCGAGCAGGAGGCCGCCGAGGAGAAAAATGCGGCCGATGACCGACCGCCAGGAGTGACGAGGCACGGGTTTCATGGAAAAGGAGGGCGCTTCATCGCGGCGGGCGCGGCGGCTCCGCGCGCCCGTCGTCGGGGGCGGCGTCGCGTGCGGCGATCCGGCGCGCCTGCGCGTCGAGCGCGCGCGGCAGCCAGGGCAGGGCGGAATCGCGGGCGTCGACGAGGGCGTCGAGGCGTTGGCGAGCGGCATCGAAGCGCCCCAGTCGGCGGCACAGCTCGACGCCGAGGTAGCGGGCGACGAGTCCGTCCTTGGAGCGTTTGCGGTCCGCGCGCAGCGCGTCGGCGGCGCGGTCGAACCACGCCAGGGCGCGCTGCGCGGCGCGCGCGTAATCGCCGTCCTCGTCCTCGGCCTCCCAGCTGGCGTTCAGGTAGGTCCAGCCGATCTCGAACGGATCGGCGTGCAGCTCCTCGCGCAGCACGCCCAGCGCAAACCACGGTCCGGCCGAGCGACCCTCGGTGCGGAAGCGCTCGCCGGCGACGAGGGCGCGCAGGCGTGCGGCTTCCGCGGCGTCGGGATGCCGGGTGAAGAGCGGGAAGCCGCACTGCGGGCAGCGCGCCAGCGTCGGCGGCTGGCTGATCGGGCCGATTTTCCGCAGGTCGAGCCGCTGGCCCTCGGCGTAGCCGGAGAATTCCTGCACGGCCTCGAATTCCGTGCCGTCGAGCGGGCAGGCGAGGCGGACGACCGCGCGCTCGCTGGCGCCGACCGCGACGGCGAGGGCGAAGGAAAGCAGGCCGAGCGCTGGGCGCCGGAGGCCCGGCCGGAGCGGGGTGAGGTTGAATCGGGACGATCCGCCCGCCGCGGGCGCGCAGTGCCGTTTCATCGCGGCAGGATACGCCGATCGGCGGGTGGCGGCTCCGCATATCGTGCGCTCGCCATGGAACGCAGCGCGCGTGATGCCGCGTATAAGCGCGAGCGGGAGGGCCGGACGGCCCGGGCGCAATGCCGGGCGAGCGCCGTTCAGTCGAGGCGGCGTCCCGCGGCGGAGGCGGCGATGAGCTTCTCGAGCCGGCGCCGGCGCGTCGCCTCCTGCTTGGCCGAGGCGACGTGGTGCGTGGTGACGCGGCGGTAGCCGGGCGGTTGGGCGGAGAAGAATTTCCACGCGGCCGCGTTGGCCTTGAAGGCGCGGAGGAGCGCCGGCGGCAGGACGGCGGGCTGTGCGCGTTCGAAGGAGTAGATGCCGGTCTTCGCGGTCGAGCGCGCGGCGAAGGCGGCGAGACCGGCCGGCGCCATGCGGCCCTCGCGGGTCAGGCGTTCGACGTGGGCGACGTTGATGTTGCTCCACACGCTGCCCGGCTTGCGCGGGGTGAAGCGCTGCATGTGGCTCTCGTCGTCGATGCGGCGCATGACGCTGTCGATCCAGCCGAAGCACAGCGCCTCGAGCACCGCTTCCGCATAGGTCAGGCCCCGGCGGGCGACGTGCTTCTTGTAGAGGCCGACCCAGAGCTCGGAGGCGGTGGCATGGTTTTGCTCCAGCCAGGCGCGGAAGGCGGCGGCGTTGGGGAAGAAACGCGGGGTCATGGCTTGCGGCGGCAGGAACGCGACGGGCGCGGGGCGGGCGGGCGCGGGCGTTGGCGTTTCTTCGGCGGCGGCACGACACCGAGGCGCGGATCGCGCCGGCGGACGAGCTGCACCAGGGCGGAGGCGGTGCGCTCGAAGGCATCGGACGATTCCGGGAGGTAAAGCCACTTGCCGAGGACGGAGTGGACGGCGAGGGCGGGGAACTCGGCGCGCAGCGCATCGTGATGCACGCGGTCGGTCGGCAGGAGCAGGCCGCGCCACGGCTCCTCGCCGGTGCTGAAGCAGAGCACGATCCGGCCGTCGAGGTAGACCGCCTTGGCGCCGAACATGGAGCGGAGGACGAAGCCGGGCTCGGTCTCGAGCGGTTCCCAGAGCCAGGCGTGGCGGTGGACGACGCGGGCGGCGGGCGGTCGATCGCGGTGAAATTTCATCCGGAGGGCGTTTTTTAACCGACTTGTTACGAGGGGGTGACGCGCGCGTGTCGGCGGCGTGAACTTGTGCGCAGAAAGTTGCGCGAAGCTTGAACGCGGAGCGGGGGTCGTGCGTCTTTCTTCACGTTCATAGTGTTTGCTTGGTGTTAGGGTGAAGGCCGCCTAGGGGTAGGCGGCCTTCGTTTTGGGCGGGTTCGTCGAGTCAACTGGCAGGGCGCGGCGACGCGGATTGGAGGCGGATCAAAAGACGGACGCGGTGAGTGTCGGTCGCTTGAGGTGGGCGAGGAAACCGGCGCCCACGAGCACCCAGGCCGGAAGGGCGTTTCGCAACGCGAAAGCGACGAAGACGTCCGTCGAGGGGGCCACCCGCCCGCTTTGCAGCGCCAGGTAGAGGAGGGCGGTCTGCGCGGCGAAGCTGACAAGGCCGAGGAGACCGAGAGCAATGCCCCAGCCGCCACGGGTGCGCCACTGCCCATAGGCCAGCGCGAGCCAAAAGATCGTCGAGGCGATGACACCACAGATGGCTCCCCAGCGATAGGCATCGAAGGGCGCGTCGTAGTCCAACGCGGCGATTGCATCCGGCAGGGCGAGCAGACTCCGGACCGCGAAAACCGCCGGAATCGCCAGGGAGACGGCGAGCGCGAGCGAATGCAGCCTCATCACCGCTACCGCAGCGTCCCCAGCAGCTCCGCGGTCTCGACTGGCTTGCGCCATTGCGGGTTGTGGTCGGCTTCCATGATCGTGACCGGCCAGCCGCGGGCGCGGGCGCGTTCGGCGGATTTCCAGAAGGCGTCCTCCTCGGGTTTCTTGCCGGGGTCGACGGTGAGGATGTAGACGGCGGGGATTTTCTCGCGGTCCGGATTCTTCAGCGCGAGGGGATCGGTGAAGGTCTTGGCGGGGTGCGGGACGTCGAAGGGGTGGGGCTGGCCCGGGCGCACCCACGGTGGGACGATCATGCCGTCCTTGGTCATGCTCGCGATCCACTCGGAGCTGCCCATGACGTCCTGCGCGCTCTCGCCGTCGTTCGGCAGCATGGCGTCGAGGTAGACGAGTTTCCGGATGCGCGCGGGCAGGCGGTCGGCGACGCCGGTGATGACCATGCCGCCGTAGCTGTGGCCGACGAGGATGACGTTCTCGAGGCGTTCGAAGAGGATGACGTTCACGACGTCCTGGATGTGCGTCTCGAGGCCGATGTCCTTCGAACCGAGGTGCGAGCGCTCGCCCAGGCCCGTGAGCGTGACGCGGCGGACATCGAAGCCTTTCTCGCGCAGCAGCGGATCGACCTTGGCGAACTGCCAGGCCCCGCCCCAGGCGCCGTGGACGATGAGCATGACGGGCCGCGCGGCCGGAGCGGCCGGAGCGTCGGCGGCGCGAAGCGCGGAGCCGAGAGTGAAAAGCGCGAGGCAGGCGAGCAGCAGCGGTTTCATTTTTCGGAGATGACGAGGGCGGAAAGAAAGGCCGTGAGGCGCGCGCGCAACGCGGCGAGCGGCTCCGCGCCGGTGGCGGACAGGTGCAGGTCGATCCAGGTGCCGGCGCGGACGAGTTCGGCGCGGAGGTGGCACATGCGGATGTCGCCGGGGAGATCCTGGTGGTAGTGGATCACCTCCCAGTCGCCCTGCCGGGCGAACTCGACGCCGTGGGGCGCGAAGCCGTTCTTGGTCAGGGCGGCGGATTCGCCGCGCCAGAACTTCTGCAGCCCGCCGTAGCGCTCGGCCGGCTCGAACCAGCCGCTGGCCGTGAGGCGCGACTCGGCGCTGTGGCCGAGAAAGTAGCGGTCCCGGACCTGCTCGGCGGAGAACGCGGGCTTTTCGGGAAAGCGGAGCTCGAGCCGCGACTGGGCAACGCTGAACCGGAACGGGCCGGCGGCAGCCGGGGGCGCAGTGCGGGTGTAGCGCAGGCTCGCCAGCGCCGCCATCATCTCGCCGACTTCGCGCGCCGTCGGGTCGTTGAACTGCAGCGAGGCCAGCGCCAGGGCGTGGTCGTCGAGGGCGATCATCGCGGTGCGGAGGACCTTGAAGTTGTCCGGCTGCGGCGGCTGGCCGACGAGGGAGGCGTCGGTGAATTGGACGAAGACACCGGATCCCTGGGCGAGGGCCAGGGGCTGGGGAGAGAATTTCTGTTCCACCGAGCCGGCGAGGTAGTCGTGCACGGCGGCCTCGAGCGTGGCGGTGAGCCGGGCCGGATCGACGGGGCTCTCGGGCGGCGTGTGGGCGACGGTGATCTGGAGCGTGGCGGCGGCGCCGGACTTGGGGCGGGCGGTGAAGGCGAAGGCTCCGCCCCCGCCGATGGAGTGGCCGGTGAGGTCCCAGCCGGGCGGCACCGTGAGCGCGAGCGACCCGCGGCCGGGCCAGGGAAATTCGGCGGCAGGAAGCGCGGCGCAGGAGGCGAGGGCGCAGAGACCGAGAAGCAGGCGGCGAAAGAGACGACGCATGGGCGGGGAACGCGAGGACGACCCAGGCGCCAAATTGCGCAAGGGGGCGGCGCGTTCAACGCCGGATTCGCCGCGGTAGGAAAAAATTTCCCGCTAGCCGAGCAGGCGCAGCGCCATCTGGGCCGACTGGTTGGCCTGCGTGAGCATGGCGGTGCCGGACTGGACGAGGATGTTGTAGCGCGCGAGCGAGGTGGATTCCTCGGCAACGTCGACGTCGGTGATGCGGCTGTTGGCGGCTTCGATGTTGGCCTTGTTCACGCGCAGGACCTCGTCCGCGAACTGGAGGCGCGATTGTTGGGCGCCGTTGTTGGCGCGAAGCGTGGCGATTTGCTGGGTGGCGGCGGTGACGTCGGAGAGGCTGAGCGAGCCGAGGTCGGTGGCATTGGCGACCGTGGAGGTGCTGCTCGGCGCGCCGGCACCCGCGGTCACACTGAAATTGCTCACCACTGAGGTGCCCCCCGAGGTGTTCTGCAGAACGAGTCCGTTATTGTCGGTGAGACCACTCAAGGTCTGCGCGGCGGTCGCCGCACCGTCGAGATAAGTGGAGGCATTCCCTACACCATCGAAGACCACTCTGACGGAGTGCGCGGCAGTGTCGTTGATGAGACCGCCATAGGACAGATCGCTGGCGACGCCGCCGCCAAGGAAACCGAGCTGAGCCTGTGCGCCGGCGCCGCTCAACTGAACCGTGAACGTGACCTGGAGCGCCCCACTGAACGTCTGCGCCGTGGCGACACCGCCGCCATTATTCAATGACAGGCTGTTGCCCGAGACGGTGGGCCCGCCCATTTGCGTGGGCCACTGGCTGAGGTTGGCGAAGTTATCCGAGAATATCGAAGGCGCGCTGGTGCCCATCAACGCCGCCGCTCCGACGGAGGCGGTGCTCCCAGTGCTCCCGTCCGCGGTCATCTCCACGGTTAGTCCGGTCGATCCAAACAGGCTCACGCCGTTGAATTTCTCGTTGCTCAGCGAGGTGAGCTGGGTCTGCAGCTCGGCGAACTCGGCTTGGTAGTTTGCGAGGTCGTCCGAGTTCTTGGTCGGATCGGCGTAGAGGGTTTTCAGCTCGCCGATGCGGCTCAGGACTTTGCCGGCCACCATGAGGGCGCCGTCCTGCGTCTGCAGGTAGGAGACGGCGTTGCCGAGGTTGGCGGAGACGGCGTTCTGGCGCCGGGCGGTGGCCGCGAGTTTCATCGACACCGCCAGACCGGCGGCGTCGTCCTGCGGGTTGATGATCTTGGAGCCGCTGGCGAGGCGGTTGAGGCTGCGCTGCAGGAACGCCGAGGACGTCGCGAGGTTGTTCGCGGCGATCGTCGCAGCAGAATTGGTATTGATCACGACTGACATGGCACGTCCTTGTTCCGGGGTGGAGAAGCGGCATCCGTGCCGCGCGGTGTCACTCGTGCAACTTAGCGACGCGGGACAAATCGTCCGCGGGCGCGCCAAGTTTAGCCGGCGCGCATTTTTCCCAGAAATTGCTCAAGCGGCGCGCCAGGCGACCGATGCGGGCGCGCTTCGCGCCGCTCGTGTCCGCGGCTCAGTTCTGCTGCTCGGGCGGGAGGTCGAGCAGCTTCAGCTCGGGGTTCTTCTCGACGAAGTAGCGCATCGTCCAGTCGTTCGGGAAGAGCACGACGGGGTTCTCGAACTTGTCCGCGCCGAAGCTGACGCCGGTGGCGACGATGATGCGCGAGCTGTCGAAACCCTTCGGGCCCTTCATCGATTCGGGGACGACGACCCACTTGAGAAGCGTCCACGGCGTCGGCGCGAGGCGCGACTCGGCGTTGTATTCGCTCTGGAGGCGCCATTGCACGACTTCGAACTGCAGCGGGCCGACCGCGGCGAGCAGCGTGGCGCCGGGCGGGGCGTTCTTCGCGGTGAAGGACTGGACGACGCCTTCCTGCAGTAGCTGCTCGAGACCGGCGCGGTATTTCTTGGCGTCGCCGGCGGTCGGGTTGGAGATATAGGTGAAGACCTCGGGCGGGAAGCGCGGGATCTCGTTGAACAGGATCGTGCGGTCCTCGGTGAGCGTGTCGCCGATGCCGAAGGCGTCGTGGCCAACGATGCCGATAACATCGCCGGGCCACGCCTCGTCGACCGTCTCGCGCTCCTGGCCGAAGAGCTTGTGCGAGGACGAGAGGCGCACCTGCTTGCCGGTGCGCTGGTGCGTGACGACCATGTCGCGCTCGAACTTGCCGGAGCACACGCGGAGGAACGCGATGCGGTCGCGGTGCTTCGGGTCCATGTTCGCCTGGATCTTGAAGATGAAGCCGGAGAACTTCGGGAAATCGACCGGGATGACGCGCGAGTTGGACTCGTTGGCCGGCTCGGAGGCGGCCTTGGCGATCTCCTCGAGGCCGACGCCGCTCACCGTCATCGCGCGGCGCGCCGCGGGCGGGACGGAGTCCTTCAGGAATCCATTCAGGAGGAGTTCGATGCCGAAATTGTTCACCGCGCTGCCGAAGTAGACCGGCGTCTGCTGTCCGGCTTGCACGGCGGCGAGGTCGAACGGGTGGCCGGCGCCGTCGAGCATCTCGAGCTGCTCGGTGACGGAGGCGTAGGTGTCGTCGTCGAGCTTGGCGCGGACGGCGGGGTCGTTGAGCGAGGTGACGTTGACCGGCGCCTGGAACGCGCCGCCGGGCACGCGCTCGAAGAGGTGAACCTGCCGCGTGCGACGGTCGAACACGCCCTTGAACGACGGACCGTTGCCGAGCGGCCAGATGACGGGCGAGGACTGCAGGCCGAGGACGCTCTCGAGCTCGTCGAGCAGCTCGAGCGGGTTGCGCGTCGGCCGGTCGCACTTGTTCATGAAGGTGAAGATCGGCACGCCGCGGCGGCGGCAGACCTCGAAGAGTTTGCGCGTCTGCGTTTCGACGCCCTTGGCGGCGTCGATGACCATCAGCGCGGCGTCGACGGCGGTGAGGACGCGGTAGGTGTCCTCGGAAAAGTCCTTGTGGCCGGGCGTGTCGAGGAGGTTGACGGCACAGCCGGCGAAATCGAATTGGAGGACGGTCGAACTGATCGAGATGCCGCGCTGTTTCTCGAGTTCCATCCAGTCCGAGGCGGTGGCGCGCTGGTTCTTGCGGTCCTTCACGGCGCCGGCGAGGTGGATGGCGTTGCCATAGAGGAGGAACTTCTCGGTCAGCGTCGTCTTGCCCGCGTCGGGGTGCGAGATGATCGCGAAGGTGCGGCGGCGGGCGATTTCCTGGGCGGGTGACATGCGGAGGACGGAAGACGGAGGACGGACGGAGAGATGGAGTTGGTCAGGAAACGGAGCGGCGCCGGGCGAGGGAAGCCTTTTTTGGGCTTACAAACCGGCGGCTCAAGCCGTCCGGTGCGGCGGCCGATGGAAGGGGCATGGATCCCGTCAAAAACAAGCTGTGGTCCGACCTGCGCGAGGTCCTCGCGGAGTGGGCGCGCGCCTGGCACCTGGCGCCCGCCCGCGGTCCCGAGGCATTTTGTGCTTCTGCGGACGAGCGATCCGGCAATGATGCCGGGTTGTGCTACTTTCACTTAAACTAAAACCGAACGCCAAGGGGCGCGTGCTGGACGGACACCCGTGGGTGTTCGCCAACGAAGTCGAGGCGCTGCTGCCCGCCGAACACGACGGCGAAGTCGTCGAATGCCGCGACCGCGCCGGCCGCCTGCTCGGCACCGGCCTCTACAACTCCAAGTCGCAGATCGTCTGGCGCCGGCTGAGCCGCGAGCGCGTGGCGCTCGACGAGGCCTATCTGCGCGCCGCGCTGGCCGCGGCGATCGCCCGGCGCGGCGGGATGGGGGATTCAAGCGCCTGGTCTGGTCCGAGTCGGACGGCCTGCCCGGGGTCGTCGCGGACCAGTTCGGCGACGCGATCGTGCTGCAGATCCAGACGCTCGCGATGGACCAGCGCGCGGCGCTGATCGGCGACCTGCTCGCCGAATTGACCGGCGCGCAGGAAATCATCTTCCGGAACGACTCGAACCTGCGCCGCCTCGAGGGGCTGGTGCTGGAGACGCGCACGCGCAGCGGCCAGCCGTGGGCGCCCCGCTGGGCGGCGATCGACGGCTTCGACTACTGGCTCGACCTGCAGCAGGGGCAGAAAACCGGATTCTACCTCGACCAGCGGCTCCAGCACCCGGCTATGGCGAAATACGCCGCGGGCAAGCGCGTGCTCGACGCCTTCTGCAACCAGGGCTCGTTCGCGCTGCACGCGGCGCGGGCGGGGGCGGCGCGCGTGCTCGGCCTCGACAGCGCCGACGACGCCATCGGCCAGGCGAAGCGGAACGCCGAACGCAACGGCGTCGCGGCGGAGTTTGTGCTCGCGAACGTCTTCGACTGGTTCACCGCGCAGCGCGACGCCGCGCCGGCCTGGGACGTGATCGTGCTCGACCCGCCGCCGTTCGCGAAGTCGAAGAGCGCGCTCGAGAACGCGCTCCGCGGCTACAAGGAACTCAACCTGCGCGCCCTGAAGGCGCTCACCCCCGGCGGCGTGCTCGCGACCTACACCTGCTCCCACCACATGCACGACGCGGAGCTGCGCCAGGTGCTGGCGCAGGCCGCGAACGACGCCAAGCGCCGCGTGCACGTGCTCGAGTGGTGCCACCAGCCGCCGGACCATCCGGTGCTGGCGACGATGCCGGAGAGCGAATACCTCCGCGGCTACATTCTGCGCGCGGAGTAGCGCCGCCGCGCCGGCCGCGCCGCGGCGCACGGGGCCAGGGCGGGCGGGGCGCCGTGCCGCAGCGGGAGCTTGCGCGGCGCCGCGCGGTGGATTGAGTTCGCGCCTATGCCCTGGGCCGAAGTTCACTGGCGGAGCGCCGTCATCGACAAACACACCACCGCGCAGGTGCTGCTGCCGAGCGTGGGACGCGGACCGTTCCCAGTGTTCTACCTCCTGCACGGCTTGTCGGACGACTCGACGAACTGGCTGCGCCGGACGCGGCTCGAGTGGTATCTGCGCGACCTGCCGCTGATCGTGGTCATGCCCGACGGCTACCGGAGCTTCTACACCGACAACGAGCAGGGCGGCGCGTTTGCGCGGCACATCGGCGTGGAGCTGGTGGACTTCATCGACCGCAACTTCCAGACGCGCGCCGAGCGCGGTGGGCGCGCCATCGGCGGATTGTCGATGGGCGGCTACGGGGCGCTGCGGCTCGGGCTGGGTTTTCCGGACACCTTCGCCTCGGTCAACAGCCACTCGGGCGCGATCGGGTGGGCGAGCGCGGACTTCAGCGACGCGGCCATCGCCGCCGGCCGGCACCGCGAGAAGCCGCCGGAGCTGGTTGCGGAGCTGCGCCGGATCTTCGGCGAGCGGCCGAACGGCACGTCGCACGACCTGCTGGTGCACGCGCGGCGGGCGCAGGCCGCGGGCAGGTTGCCGCGCCTGCTGCTCGATTGCGGCACGGCGGACTATCTGCTGGCGGACAACCGGGAGTTCCACGCGCTGCTCGAGCGGGAGGGCGTGCCGCACGAGTATCGCGAGCACCCGGGCGCGCACGACTGGGACTACTGGGACCGGCATGTGCAGGACGCGCTGGAGTTCCATTGCCGGAATCTCGGCATCGAGCGCAGCCCGGTGCCGGGGCGCTAGGCCCGGGAGACGAAAAGGCCGGGCTTCTGGCGAAGTCCGGCCTTCCCTTGGTGTCGTTATCAGTGTGTGTGTGCTTCGGCTGCGGCTAGGGGAACCGCGGCGGAAATTCTCAGCGGAGCGCCTCGTCGAGGCTGCGGCGGTAGGTGCGCTGGTCCTCGACCAGCTTCTCGATCATCGCGCGGTCGTCCTTGGTGAGCGGCGTGCGGAGCGTCTCGAGGAGCTGGAGCTCCTTCTCCATCGATTCGATGCGCACGGCGGCGACGGAGGCGCGCTGCACGGTGGACTTGCCGCCGAAGATCGAGGCGGCCTTGGAGACCTTCTCGCCGTTCAGCGTCTCGTCGAGGTTGCTCTTCTCGAGCTGCTTTTTCTCCCGGGAGATCTGCTTCTCGAGTTTCTTGATCGTGACGTCGATCTCGCGGAGGCGCTGGCCGGTGACGGTGAAGACGGGCATCTTCACGGTCTCGCCCTCGGTCTTCAGGCCGGCGCTCTTCGGATCGGCGGGCTTCGTGTCGGCCGGTTTGGCGGCGGGCGGCGCGGGCTGTTTTTCCGCGGGTTTTTCGGCGGGCGGGGCATCCCTCTTCGCCTCGGCCGCAAAAGAGAGCGCTGCCGTGGCGAGCACGGCAGCGCTGAGAACTTTCAATCGGAGCGTGGACACGGGGAGCGTCAGAGCTTGCCGCCGTAGATGGCGGACTTGCCGAGCTCTTCCTCGATGCGGAGGAGCTGGTTGTATTTCGCGACGCGGTCGGTGCGGCAGAGCGAGCCGGTCTTGATCTGGCCGGCGTTGGTCGCGACGGCGATGTCGGCGATGGTGACGTCCTCGGTCTCGCCCGAGCGGTGCGAGATGACGGCGGTGTAGTTGGCTTCCTTGGCCATCTCGACGGCGTCGAAGGTCTCGGTGAGCGAACCGATCTGGTTCACCTTAACGAGGATCGAGTTCGCGGTGCCGGTATCGATGCCCTTCTTGAGGAACTCGGTATTGGTGACGAACAGGTCGTCGCCGACGAGCTGCACGCGGTCGCCGATGGCGTCGGTGAGCTTCTTCCACGTCGTCCAGTCGCCTTCGGCGCAGCCGTCCTCGATGGAGATGATCGGATACTTCGAGGTGAGCTTCTTGTAGAACTCGACCATCTCGTCGCCGGTGAGGATCTGGCCGGAGGACTTCTTGAAGACGTAGTGCTTCTTCTCCTTCACGTAGAACTCGGAGGAGGCGACGTCGAGGGCGAGGTTGATGTCCTTGCCGAGCTTGTAGCCGGCGGCCTTGACAGCGACGGCGATGGCGTCGAGCGCGGCCTCGGTGGACTCGAGCTTCGGGGCGAAGCCGCCTTCGTCGCCGACGGCGGTGGCGAGGCCCTTTTCCTTCAAAACCTTCTTGAGCGAGTGAAAGACTTCGCAGCCCATACGGAGACCTTCGGAGAAGGACTTCGCGCCGGTGGGCATGATCATGAATTCCTGGAAATCGATCGGGGCATCGGAGTGCGCGCCGCCGTTCATGATGTTCATCATCGGAACGGGGAGGACCTTCGCGTTGGGGCCGCCGAGGTATTTGTAGAGCGGCTGGCCGAGCGCGTTGGCGGCGGCCTTGGCGGTGGCCATCGAGACGCCGAGGATGGCGTTGGCGCCGAGCTTCGACTTGGTCGAGGTGCCGTCGAGCTTGAGCATGGCCTTGTCGACGCCGACCTGGTCGGTGGCGTCCATGCCGAGGAGGGCGGGGGCGATCTTGGCCTTCACGTTGGCGACGGCCTTGAGCGTGCCCTTGCCGCCGTAGCGGGCCTTGTCACCGTCGCGGAGCTCGATGGCCTCGTGCTCGCCGGTCGAGGCGCCCGAGGGCACGGCGGCGCGGCCGAGGTGGCCGGAAGCGAGGCGAACGTCGACCTCGACAGTGGGATTGCCGCGGGAATCGATGATCTCGCGGGCGGTGATGGCGGTGATGGTGGTATTCATCAGAAGGGTGGACAGAGAACAGAGGACGGGTGACGGCCGTCGGAGGACGGAGTCAGCCGGGAGCGGAGCAGAGCGGGGGCGGCGCTGCAACGCTGCCGTTTGTCAAGTGTGCGGCGGGCGGGCGAGGCCGATCCGGTAGAGGAAACGCTGGAAGGCGTTTGGTTCCCTCGGTCGGAAATCCTCGGGCAACTGGTCGGCGTGGCCGTGACGGATGGCGGCGCCGATGGGGGTGCCGCCGTTGTAGTTGCGGATGAGGAGGGTGGTGCGGTTGAACATCTCGCGCGGCACCTGGTTGAGGTGGCCCTCGACGGCGGCGGCGTGCAGCGGGGTGTCGCCAAAATCGTTGCGCGAGATCAGCAGGTCGATGGTCAGCGCCTCCCGCGGGATCTGGTTGAGGTAGCCCGACTCGGCCGCGGCGTGGATGACGGTGTAGCCGGCCTTGGTGGCGAGGACGAGGTTCTCGTGGGTGAAGAGCGGGGCGGGGATCTGGTCAAGGTGGCCGGAGATCGCGGCGGCGTGGAGGACGGTGTCGTGGTTGGCCGTCTTGGTGAGCAGGTTTTCCGCGGTGAGGAACTCGGCGGGGACCTGGTCGAGGTGGCCGTTGAAGACGGCGACGTGCAGCACGGTCTCGCCGGAGATGTTGGGCGTGGTGAGCGTGTCGCGGGTGATGAACGCGTGCGGGAAGCGGTCGAGCGTGCCGGCCTCGGCGGCCTCGTGGAGGAGCGTGTTGCCGTGGTCGGTCTTGAGCAGGACGGTCTCGAGGGTGAGGAGCGGGGCGGGGATCTGGTCGAGCGTGCCGGCGGCGGCGGCGAGGTGGAGCGGCGTGAAGCCGCTGTTCGAGCGCAGCAGGAGGTAGTCGCGCGTGAGGAACCCGGCGGGCACCTGGGCGAGGCGGCCGGAGCGGGCGGCGAGGTGGAGCGGCGTGTAGCCGGCGTCGTTCTTGAGCGTGAGCGTGTCGGGGGTGAGAACGGCGAGCGGCAGCTGGTCGAGCGAGCCGTATTTGGCGGCGAGGTGCAGCGGCGTGTTGCCCGAGGCGTTGCGCGCCGTGAGGTTCTCCGGGGTCAGTTGTTCCGCGGGCACGAGAGGAAACGTGCCTTCGCGCGCGGCGACGAAGAGATCGGTTTGGGCCATGCGACGGCGACGAGGGAATCACGCGGCCGGAGGGCCACGCAAACCAAATCCCGGGCGCGCGGGCGGCGTTTGGGTTTGCCAAGAAATTCGCCGCCAACAACTCTTGCGCGCGATGACAGCTCCGACCAACGCTCCGTCCAACGCGGCGAAGAAGGGTGCGGTCCTGCTCGTGGACGACGAGCGGCCGCTGATCGCGCTTTACGCGGAGGCGCTGGCGCCGTTCTTCGAGATCGATCTCGCCGGCTCGGCGCGCGAGGCGGGCTTCATGCTGCACAAGAAGGAATACAAGGTGATCGTGTGCGACCACCTGATGCCCGGCGGCAACGGGTTGAGTTTTCTGGTCCACGTGCGCGAGGAATATCCGAACACCCAGCGCGTCCTCGTCACTGGCTACATGAAGCCCGAGATGCTGCTGCGCAGCGTGAACGAGGCGGCGCTCTACCGCTACCTGCTCAAGCCCGTGTCGCTGCCGGAGCTGGTCAAGACCGTCCAGGAAGCCGCCAAGCTGCACGATCAGGCGGTGGCCGCCACCGGATGAGCGAGGCGGCCACCAGACGTCCGGTGGTGTTGCTGCTCGACGACGAGGTGCAGCTGACGGTCGTCATGACCCGGATGCTGGAAGCGCAGTTCGAGATCGAGGTCGCGGCCAGCGTCGAGGAGGCCCGTCTGCTGCTCGGCACGCGGCAGTTCGACGCGCTGGTGTGCGACCACATGATGCCGGGCCCGGTGCAGGGGCTGGATTTTCTCGTCGAGGCGATGACGGTGCAGCCGAACGCGAAGCGGATCCTGATGACCGGCTACATGAACCCCGAGCTGCTCGCGCGGGGCGTGACGCTGGCGCAGCTCAGCGGCGTGCTGCTGAAGCCGTGTTCGCTGCAGCACATCCGCAAGGCGCTGCACGATGCGCTGGGCTTGAGCGCGTGAGGCGCAAGCGCGGCGATCTCTTCGGATCGCAGGACGGCGCGATTACGAGAGCACGATCAATATCGCGTGACCGGCTGCGGCCGACTTTTCGTAGAAGGCGACTAGCGCGGCGTAATTTTCCAGCAGGTAGTGCAGCGCCTCTGTGCCGTCTCGGACCCAAATGCCAGGGTAGATTCCGAGGGCGTCCATCCTCTTGGGATCGTAGCGTGCGCGAAGCTTTTCGCTCGTCTCGCTCTTCAGGGCACGCGCGATCGTTTTGACCTCGTTGGCGGTCAGCAGCCTGGCCGGGCCATAGCCGACGTCATCTCCGATTTCCTTTCCGCCGAAAATCGCCTTCGACCGGATGTCATTGGTCGGTTCGCCGCTCCCGGTGAGCAGAAAATGGAGGCCATGCCACGCCTTGTCGATGTCCAGCATCTTCGGGGCATCCGTGTGTTCGAGCAGCGCTTGTATCTTGGCGTTGGTCAGCTCGCGCGCGTCCGCGGCTGGGATGGCGTAGAAGGACATCACCATCCCGGCGAAAGCGCGCGGGGAGAGCAAGACGACCGTGAGCAGAACGCAGGAGAGGGCGCGACGCATGGAGGACGAATCTCTCAGTCGTAGCGTCGCCGCAGGTTGCTCGGAAGCAGGCCGAGTTCCTCGCGGTATTTGGCGACGGTGCGGCGGGCGATCTTCAGGCCCTTGCCGTCGAGGACGCCGACGATGTCCTGGTCGCTCAGCGGGGCGCCGGGATCCTCGCCGGCGATGATGTCGGCGATCATTTCCTTCACGCTGGTGTTGGCGACGGCCTGGCCGGCTTCCGACTGGTAGCCGGAGGTGAAGAAGAACTTCATGTCGAAGACGCCGTGCGGGGTCTTCATGTATTTGTTCGCGACGGCGCGGCTGACGGTCGTCTCGTGCACGCCGATGATGTCCGCGATCTGGGTCATCGTGAGCGGCTTCAGCTTCGAGACGCCCTCCTCGAAGAACTCGGTCTGGTGGCGGATGATTTCCCGCGTGATGCGCTCGATGGTGCGCTGGCGCTGCTCGATGGCGTTGATGATGAACTTGCCCGAGCGGAGCTTCTCGCGGAGGTAGTCGCGCTCCTGCTTGTTGAGCGTGCCCTTCGCGATGAGCTCCTTGTAGGTGTTGGAGAGGCGGAGGCGCGGGATGTAGTCGGCGTTGAGGCTGATCTTCCACTCGCTGCCCTCCTTCTCGACCGTGACGTCAGGGACCACGACACGGTTGGCGTCGTCGGCGAAACGGCGGCCGGGCGAGGGGTCGAGCGTGCCGATCTCCTCGATGGCTTCCTGGATCGTCTCCGGCGGCAGGCCCATCTTGCGCGCGAGGTCGGGGATGCGGCGGCGGACAAGCAGCTCGAAGTGGTCGCGGATGATGCGCGCGGCGACGGATTTTTCGCGGCCCTTGTGCGCAAGCTGGATCAGCAGGCTGTCGCCGAGGTCGGCGGCGCCGATGCCGGGCGGGTCGAAGGAGCGGAGGAGCTTCGAGGCCTGCTGGACGACGTCGAGCGGCAGCCCGGACATCATGGCGATGTCGGAGAGCGAGGAGGTGAGGAAGCCGCGGTCGTCGAGCGAGCCGACAAGGAACTTCATCGCGGTCTTCACCTCGAACGGGGCGTCGGCGAGCTCGGCCTGCTGGATGAGGTGCTCGGAGAGCGAGGTCTCGGAGGTGAGGGACTCGAGGAAGTGCTGGCGGCGCTCGTCCTCCTCGGGCGACATCTGCCGGACACCGCCGGTGTCGCTGAGGTGGTCGCGCCAGTCGTCGTTGAGCTTGCCGAGGATCTCGAGGTCCTTGTCCTTGGAGAAATCCATCGCCTCGTTCGTGCTCTTGTCGGTGGAGGCGTCGGAGTCGCGGTCGGAGTTGGCGTCGTTGCGGTCGAGGCTGATGCCTTCGCTGGGCAATTCCTCGAGCGTGGGATTGGCCTGGAGTTCCTCCTGGATCGTGGCGCGGAGGTCGAGGGCGGCGACCTGCAGGATCTTCAGCGACTGCCGCATCTGCGGCGCGAGCACGAGCTGCTGCGTCTGCCGCTGCTGGAAGCTTTGTTGGAAACCCGGACCACTCATAGGCGCAGGAAATTAGCGGAGGCGCTCAAGCGGGGGCGGGGGCAGGGGCGGCGTGGAAAGCTGGGGGGCGTGGGCGGTGGCGGTGGGGGAGTAAAGTTCGCGCAGGTAGACCGACAGCTTTTCGTTGGTGGGGCCGTAGCGGTCGCTGTAGAGGTAGAGTTCGAGGTCGGTCATCATCTCGGCGGCGGTCTGGTAGCGCTGGTTGCGCTCGCGCTGGAGGGCGCGCTGCAGGATGGCCTCGAGGCGCGCGTCGATCTCCGGCCGCAGCGTGGCGAAGCGCGGGACCGGCATCTGGAGGATGTTGCGGCGCGATTCGATGCGGTTGACCGCGCGGAAGAGGTTTTTGCCGAGCAGCAGCTCGGAGAGGACGATGCCGAGCGAAAACAGGTCGGAGCGGGCGTCGGTCACGGCGTAGCTGGCGCCTTCGGGGGAGAGATACTCGTCCTTGCCCGGGATGACCTTGCCTTCCTCGTTATACATCAGGTCCAACGCCTTCGCTATGCCGAAGTCCGTGAGCTTCACGTCGCCCTCGTGGGCGATCATGACGTTCTTCGGATTCACGTCGCGGTGGACGATGCCGAGCAGGCGGCCGTCGGCCCCGCGCTTGGCGTGGGCGTAGCTGAGGCCGCGGCAGACGCGCGAGACGATGAAGGCCGCGAGATCGACCGGAACGGGTCGCCGCAGCTCGGCGTGGCGTTCGAGGAACTGCTCGAGGTTCACGCCGTCGACATATTCCATCGTCATGAAATACTGCCCGCCGATCTGGCCGAGATGGTAGGTCTGGACGATGTTGGTGTGGATGAGGTCGGCCACGAGCCGGGCCTCGCCGATGAAGTTCTTCTGGAACTCCTCGATCGCGGAGTATTCCTCGCGGATGAGTTTCACCGCGACGACTTTGCGGAACTGCCCGGCACCGCGCTGGACGGCCTCGTAGACCACGCCCATGCCTCCCTCGGAGATCTTGCGGGTGAGCTCGTAGTGCAGCTCGTTGAAAATGTGCTTCAAAGACGGCACGAGTCCCAGAAAACGCGCCGCGCCGGGGCGTGGCAAGAACTCTGCTGCGAAATTTGCACGGTTCCTGCTCAGGGATTGACGCGCGGCGGATTTCGGCGTGGCGCAAACGGGGCGCGAGAGCCGCTTGTCGGCGCGCGCGGGCCGATTGACAGCGCGGCGTTCGCTCCTACGTTGCGCGCATGATCACGCTTACGCCCCGCGCCGCGCAGCAAGTGCGCAAGATGCAAGCCGAGCTCGGCGATGCGCAGAAAAAATTGCGCGTCTTCATCGAGAACGGCGGCTGCTCGGGCTTCCAATACGGGATGTCCTTCGACCTGGCGAAGGAGGGCGACCAGGAGTTCGTGAGCGAAGGCGTGCCGGTGCTGATGGATCCGACGAGCCTCGTTTACCTGAACGGCTCGAGCGTGGATTTCGACGACGGCCTGCACGGCAAGGGATTCGAGATCAAGAATCCCAATGCGCAGAGCACCTGCGGTTGCGGCAAGTCGTTCAACTGAGCCCGTCCGCGCGCGACCGGGCAACGGTCGCGGCCGGCTCGCGCTCGCCGCGCGTCGCGCGACTCACGCCTGCGCCTCGTGCAGGGCGACGATGCCGAAGGTCAGCGGCGTGGCGCGCACGCTCTTGAAGCCCGCCCGCAGGATCTCCGCGCGCATCGCCTCGCGGTCGGGGAACTGCTCGATCGAGCCGCAGAGGTATTCGTAGGCCCCGCGGTCGCCGGTCACGACGGCGGCGATCGACGGCAGCACGTATTTGAGGTAAGTGTAGTAGACCGGGCGGAACCACGCGAACGGCTGCGAGAACTCCAGCACGAACAGCCGGCCGCCCGGACGCAGCACGCGGCGCATCTCGGTGAGCGACTTGTGGCGGTCGGCCATGTTGCGCAGGCCGAAGGAAATCGTGAGCGCGTCGAACTGCGCGTCGCCCAGCGGCAGCGCCATGCCGTCGCCCTGGCGGAACTCGATGGGGTGCCAGCGGGAACTCGCGACACGCTTTTTCACGGCCTCGTCCAGCATCGGCTGGCAGAAGTCCATGCCGAGGATGCGCACGCCCGCGGGCAGTCCGTCGGCGAGTGCGAAAGCCACGTCACCGCTGCCAGTTGCGAGATCCAGCACGTCGCGCGGGCGGGCGTCGTGCACGCGGCGCACCAGCACGCGACGCCACCAGAAATCCACGCCGCCGCTCAGCAGGTGATTCGCCAGGTCGTAGCGACCGGCGATGCGGGCAAACATGGAGCGAACGGCGGAGGCGTCAGGCATCAGAAAGTGGGGTCTAGGCATTGCGCGGGTTTGCCGTTGACGCAAGCACGCGCTCATGAATTATTTGTGCCGCAAAACCTCAACCCCACCACGCCATGTCGACCAACCTCACCAAACGCGAAATCGTGCTGGAGATCTACGAGAAGACGGGTTTCCCGCAGAAACAGATCCAAGACACCGTGCAGATGACTCTCGACATCGTCATGGAAGCCCTTGCTGCGGGCCGAAATGTCGAGCTCCGCAACTTCGGTGTGCTCGAAGTCCAAGTGCGCAAGGCTCGCGTCGGCCGTAATCCGAACAAGCCGGAGACGGAAGTCGTGATCCCCGAGCGCGCGGTCGTGAAGTTCAAGAGCGGCAAGATTTTGAAGCAGAAAATCAAGGCGCTCAACCTCGAGCAGCTCAAAGCCAACCCGCCCGCGCCGGCCTCCGCCGACGAAGGCGATGACGACGAGACGGCCTGATCGGCCGCCCGTCCTCCGCAACCGCTTCATGGCAGGATTCCAGTCCCTCCCAGGCTTCCGGGAATTTTACCCGGAAGACTTCTCCCGTCGTCAGCACATTTTCCGCGTCTGGCGCCAAGCCGCCACCAGTTACGGCTTTCAGGAATACGACGCGCCGGTGCTCGAGCCGCTGGAGCTCTACACGACCAAGTCCGGCGACGAGATCGAAGGCCAGCTCTTCTCCTTCACCGACAAGGGCGGACGCGACGTCTCACTGCGTCCGGAGATGACGCCCACCGTGTGCCGCCTGGTCGGCGCCAAGGCCGGGGCGCTGAAGCGTCCGATCAAGTGGTTCAGCATCGCGGAATTTTATCGCTACGAACGTGCGCAGAAGGGACGCCTGCGCGCCTTCAACCAATTCAACGCCGACATCTTCGGTGAAGCCGGCCCCGAGGCGGAGATCGAGCTGATCGCGCTGCTCGTCCAGTGTCTGGCCGGCTTTGGCCTGACGAAGGACGATTTCTACGTCCGCCTGAGCGACCGGGACCTGTGGTTCTTCTACCTCGAGGCACTCGGGTTCAACGACGCGCAGTCGCGCGGCATCCTCGGCGCCATCGACCGCTACGAGAAGATGGGCGACGACGCCTTCAAGGGCTACGTCGAGGCGCACGGCGCGCTGGCCGACGAGACGAAGGCGCGGGTGTTGGCGTTTCTCCAGATCAAGAGCCTCGCCGACCTCGAAGCTGCGCTCGCGCCCTTCGCGTCGGAAAAACTGAACGCGCGGCTCGCCGACTGGCGCAAGGTCCTTGGCGGCCTCGCAGCGATGGGCCTGAGCGATTTCGTGAGCGTGGACCTCGCCGTGGTGCGCGGCCTGGCTTACTACACAGGCTTCGTGTTCGAGGCGTTCGATCGCAAGGGCGACCTCCGGGCGCTTGCCGGCGGCGGGCGCTACAACGATCTCGTCAAGAAACTCGGCTACGCGGACCTGCCCGCCGTCGGCTTCGCCATCGGCGACGTCACGACCGGCCTGTTGCTCGAGCAGCGCGGCCTCGCGCCGACCTTCGTCAACGCGCCCGACCTCTACGCCGTCATCGGCGGTGAGCAGGAGCGGCTGGCGGCCTTCGCCGACATCCGCGCGCTGCGCGCGGCCGGTTGGCGCGTCGAGTATCCGCTCAAGGACGTGGCTTTCGGCAAGCAGTTCAAAGCCGCCGCCGAATCCGGCGCCCGGCTCGCGCTCATCTACGGTGGCGACGAGCTGGCCAAGGGCGTGGTGAAGATCCGCGACCTGACCGACCGCTCCGAGCGCGAAGTGCCGTGCGACCGCGTTGCGGACGCCGTGCGCGACGCGCTGGGCGGGCATTGAGAGCGATGCGCCACTATTCGGGCCGCAATCCGGATCGCATGGCGCCGCACGATTATTGGAGAATCGGAACATGGCTCGCCCTCGCGGGCTTGGTTCTCTACGTCGCGCTCACGGCCCTCGCGGCCGGCGTTGTCGACCGCATGCTCTATTTCCCGGATTACGCCTCGCGCAAGGAGCCGGAGAGCGTCATCCGAATTCCCACACCGGACGGTGGCTCGATCGCGGCGGTTTACCTGCCCAATCCGGCCGCGAGGCACACGCTCTGGTTCTTCCACGGCAATGCCGAGGATCTCGGCTCGCTCGAGCCGTTCCTGCGCGAGCTGCACGCGCGCGGCTTCGCGGTCTTCGCCTACGACTATCCCGGCTACGGCGTCAGCACCGGCGTGCCGAACGAGCAGGCGATCTACGCGGCGAACGCGGCCGCCGCGCGCTACCTGCAGGGCATGCTGAAGGTGCCGCTGTCGCGCGTGGTGCTGGTCGGGCGCTCGCTCGGCGGCGGGCCGGCAACGGATCTCGCGGCGCGCGAGCCGGTCGCGGGGCTCGTGCTGCAGTCGGCGTTCATGAGCGTCTATCGGGTGGTGACGCGCTGGCGCGTGCTGCCGTTCGACCAATTCGAGAATCTGCGCAAACTCCCGCGCGTGGCGTGCCCGGTGCTCGTGATGCACGGCACCGCCGACGAGGTGATCCCGTTCCGGCACGGTGAAAAGCTTTTCGCCGCCGCGCCCGGCCGGAAATCGCGCCTCTGGGTCGAGGGCGCGCGGCACAACGACTTCATGGAGATCGCCGGCGAGCGCTACTGGACGGCGCTGCGGGATTTCGAAGCGGCTTTGCCGTGAGGTGGGGCGGGACCATCGAAACGCTGAACGTGAACCCACGCGCAGGCATTGATCGTGGGTAGGGGCCGCTGCCCTCCACGGCCCTTCGGCATGCGCGCGAGGCCATGAAGGGCGCTTGAGGTCAAGCGCCCCTACCGCTCGATCGCGCCGCCGCGGGGGCGTCACCAAATTTCGGGCAACAGGTTCGCGGGGCGCGGCTGGCCAAAGGCGTCGTAGAACTCGGGGAAGTTCGCGACCGGGCCGAGCACGCGCCACTTGATCGGGCTGTGCACGTCGGATTGGATGCGCGTGCGCACGTCCTCCGGGCGCTGGTTCGTGCGCCAGCCTTGGGCGAAGGCGATGAAGAAGCGCTGGTCGGGGGTGAAGCCGTCGATGGGCGCGAGGCGCTTGTGCGCCGTGGCGAGCTTGAACGCCTCGTAGGAGATGCGCAGGCCGCCGACGTCGGCGATGTTCTCGCCCAGCGTCTGCCGGCCCTCGATGTGCAGGCCCGGGAGCGGCTCGAAGGCGTTGTATTGCGCGACGATGTTGTCGGCGAGTTTCTCGAAGCGTTTCACGTCGTCCTCGTTCCACCAGCCCTTGAGGTTGCCCTCGTGGTCGTATTGGCGGCCCTCGTCGTCGAAGCCGTGGGTGAGCTCGTGGCCGATCGTCGAGGCGAGGGCACCGTAGTTCGCGGCGTCGTCGGCCTGCTCGTCGAAGAACGGCGGCTGGAGGATGCCGGCGGGGAAGCACATTTCGTTCAGCTGCGGCGAATAGTAGGCGTTGTTCGTCTGCGGCGTCATGAACCACTCGTTGCGGTCGACTGGCTTGCCGAGCTTGTCGAGGTTGCGGCGGTAGTTGAACGCCGAGGCGGCGATCATGTTCTCGAGGTAGGAATCGCGCGTGATCGTGAGCGAGCGGTAGTCGCGCCAGACGTCGGGGTAGCCGATCTTGCTGCGCATGGTCTCGATCTTCTGGTAGGCGGCCTGCTTCGTGGTGTCGCTCATCCAGGTGGAGGCGGCGATGCGGTTGCGCATGGCCTGGAGGTGGAACTTCACCATCTCGAGCGCGCGGGCCTTGGCCGCGGGGCTGAAGGCGCGCTGCACGTAGAGCTGGCCGAGGTCGAAGCCGATGGCGCCGTCGGCGGCGGCGAGGACGCGCTTCCAGCGCGGGCGGAGCTCGGTGCGGCCGGTGAGCTTCTTGCCGTAGAAGGAGAAGGTCTCGTCGACGAACGCGTGGCCGAGGTAGTTGGCGGCGTCGTGGAGGAGCGACCAGCGCAGGTAGGCCTTCCAAGCGTCGAGCGGCTCGGACGTCGTCAGCGCGGCAAACGCGGTGAAAAACTCCGGCTGGCCCACGAGCACGGCCTGCTCGGTCGCGGGCAGCTGCGCCGCGGCGAAAAGCCCTTCCAGTCGAAGCCGGGGACGGCGCCGTCGAGTTCGGCGCGCTTGAACTTGTGGTAGTTTTTCTCGGGATCGCGGAGGTCGACAAGCTTGCGCGAGGCGGCGGCGAGCTTGGTCTCGAACGCGAGGACGACCTTGGCGGCGGCCTTGGCCTGCTCGGGCTGCTCGCCCGCGAGCGCGAACATGCGTGCGATGTGCGCCTCGTAGGCCTGGCGGATGTCGACCGACTTCGGGTCGGGACGGAAATAGAATTCGCGCTCGGGCAGGCCGAGGCCGCCCTGCGCGAAGCCGGCGATCATCGCGGTGCTGTCCTTGTCGTCGACGGTCGCGCCGAAGCGGAAGCCGCAGTCGGTGCCCTGCACGTAGAAGCGGCCGAGCAGCGGGATGATGTCGGCGGGCGCGGCGAGCGCGTCGATCTGCGCGAAGTAGGGCGCGAGCGGCCGGAGGCCGGCGGCCTCGATGGCGGCCTCGTCCATGCCGGCGGCATAGAAGTCGCCGACGCGCTGCGCGATGCTGCCCCGCGGGCCGCTGGTCTGGGCGGCGGTTTCGAGAATTTCCTTCAGGATGGCGAAATTGCGCTCGTCGATCTCCTGGTTCACGCCGTAGCCGGAGTATTCGCCGGGAATCGGCACCTTGCTGAAGGCGCCGTTCGCATAGTCGTAGAAGTCGTGCGCGGGATTGACCGCGAGGTCCATGTAGCCGCGGTCGACGGCGGTGATGGGGCGGGGCGCGTCGGCCCGGAGCGGAGCGGCGCCGAGGGCGGCGAGGAGGAGCAGGAGGGTGGTTTTCATGGCTGGGATCACATCCGGGTGGAAAGCTGCTGCTCCGCCTTCGTCTCGCGGGCGATCAGGGACTGGAGCTCGGTCAGCATCTCGTCGCATTTCTTCTGCGCGGCCTCGTCCTGCCACTTGAAGCCGGTGTCGTCGGCCTGCCACTTGCCCCAGTGCTCGTCGAGATGCCGGTAGATCAGCTTCATCTGGGCAAAGATCAGGCCGTCGAGCGTGCGGATGGCCTTCATCGGGCCGATCGTGCGACCGGTGCTGCCGTTGTAGCCGGCGAGGAAGCTCGCGCGATGGGCGCCGCTCACCTTGCCCTCGTCGAGCGCCTTCTCGACGCGTTCGTTCATGCCGTTGATGCGCTCGAGCAGCGCGGCGTTCTGCTTCTCCAGTTCCTCGAGGGCGGCGATGCGGGACGGGATCTCCTCGCGCGCCTTCAGCGTCGCCGGATCGCCCTGGCCGGACTGGTTGAATTTGGAAACGAGACCGAGGTAGTCGGCGCTCTGCTGCTGGAGCGGCAGGACGATCTTGAGCGAGACGGCCATCAGGGGACGGACCTCGTCCGAGAGCTGCGTGAGGGTGCGCTCGAAGAGCTCCATCATCTGCTTCTGGTAGCCCATCCGCTCCTCGAGATTGTCGGTGGCGAAGATTTTCTGGCGCAGGTCGCGGAGCGTGGTGTTGAACTCCTGCATCACCTTCTCGTCGTTGGACGAGGCGTGGGCGAGCAGCGGGAGGAGCGCCAGCAGCAGGAAGCGGAGGGGGCGGAGCAGCGTTTTCATGGGGTCAAAGTCCGAGCTCGCGCTTGGTGGCGGCGAACTGCTCGATGGCGAAGGCGAGGTCGTCCTTGCTGTGGGCGGCGGACACCTGCGTGCGGATGCGCGCGGCGCCCTGCGGGACGACGGGGTAGAAGAAGCCGATCACGTAGACGCCCTTCTCGAGCATCTTCGCGGCGAATTTTTGCGACAGCGCGGCGTCGCCGAGCATCACGGGCACGATCGGGTGCGTGCCGGGCTTGATGGTGAGGCCGGCCCGCGCCAGGCCCTCGCGGAAGAAGCGGGTGTTGTCCTCGAGCTTGTCGCGCAGCGCGGTGGAGCGGCTGAGCAGTTCGAGGCACTTGAGCGAGGCGGCGGCGATGGTCGGGGCGATGGTGTTGGAGAACAGATACGGGCGGGAGCGCTGGCGGAGGAGGTCGATGATCTCCTTCCGGCCGGAGGTGTAGCCGCCGCTGGCGCCGCCGAGGGCCTTGCCGAGCGTGCCGGTGAAGACGTCGACGCGGCCCATCACGCCGCAATGCTCGTGCGTGCCGCGGCCGGTCTTGCCCATGAAACCGACCGAGTGCGAGTCGTCGACCATGACGAGGGCGTGGTATTTGTCGGCGAGGTCGCAGATGCCCTGGAGGTTGGCGATGTAGCCATCCATCGAGAATACGCCGTCGGTGGCGATCATCTTGAAGCGCGCCTGGTTGGCGTCGGCTTCCTTCAGCTTCGCCTCGAGGTCCTCGAGGTTGTTGTTCCGGTAGCGGTAGCGCTGCGCCTTGCAGAGGCGGATGCCGTCGATGATCGACGCGTGGTTGAGCTCGTCGGAAATGATCGCGTCCTCCGCGCCGAGCAGCGTCTCGAACAGACCGCCGTTCGCGTCGAAGCAGGAGGAGTAGAGAATGGTGTCCTCGGTGCCGAGGAAGCGGGAGAGCGCGGCCTCGAGGTCCTTGTGCAGCTGCTGCGTGCCGCAGATGAAGCGCACGGAGGCGAGGCCGTAGCCCCAGCGGTCGAGCGACGCGCGGGCGGCGGCGATGAGCTCGGGGTTGTCGGCGAGGCCGAGGTAGTTGTTCGCGCACAGGTTCAGCACGCGCTGGCCGCCGGCGACGGCGATGTGCGCGGTCTGGTGCGTGGTGATGATGCGCTCGCGCTTGTAGAGGCCGGCGGCGTCGATCTCGCCGAGGGTTTTCCTGAGGTGGTCGTAGAAACCGGAATTCATTTCGGCGCAGGGTGGGCGGCGGACCCGGGGGAGGCAAGGCGGTCCTGGCGGAACCGGTCTAGTTCCCATGGGCTAATGAGAACCAAAATGGTTCCAAATTGACAAAAGGAACCGTTTTGGTTCCATGACGGCCATGGGTTACACGGTCATCATCGCCGATCTGGTGGCGTCGCGCCGGCTGCCGGCGCGGGCGCAGTTCCAGCGTCGGCTCAAGACGGTGCTGCAGGGCGTGAACGCCCGGGCGGGGCGCGCCCTGGCGTCGCCCTACACGCTGACGCTCGGCGACGAGTTCCAGGCGGTGTATCGCGACGCTGCGACGGTGTTCGCGGACCTCATGAGCATCCAGGCGCAGATCGCGCCGGTGCAGGCGCGTTTCGCCCTCGCCACCGGGCCGCTGGCGACGACGGTGAACGCGGCACAGGCGATCGGCATGGACGGTCCGGCGTTTCACCGCGCGCGGGCGCTGCTCGAACGCCTGAAGGACGAGCGGCGGCTGTTTGGCGTGCAGACGACGGACGCGCCGGACTGGACGCTTCCCGGGGGCGCGCTCGCCGTGCTGTCGGGCATCACGGAAGGCTGGCTGCCGAAGCGTTTCGAGGTTTTCGCGGGGCTGCTGGCGGGCGCCAGCCGACCGGAACTGGCCAAAAAGACCGGCATCACCGTCCGTGCCGTGAACAAAAACATCCGGGCGGCCGACCTTGACGAGTGGAAGCGCATCCTCGATGAGATTGCCCGTCTGCTGAACGAGGAAACGAAAACGCGATGAACCTCGAGTTTCTGGCGATTGCCAACGTGGTGCTGGGGGTGCGGCTCGTCCTGCTGCTTCAGGACGACGCGCCGAGCGGCGTCGCCTGGGCGAACAAGGCGGCGGTCGAGGCCGCCGCGACGCTGCTGCTGTTCACGCTCACGCCCGCTTCCTCGTGCTGCTGGCCGGCGTGGCCGGCCTGAACCTCGCGGGGTGGTGGCTCGACGCCCGTCGCCGGCCCAAGAACTCGGCGCGCCTGGCCGTCGGTCTGGCGATGCTCCTGCTGGCGAGCATCGCTGCCTCGCCCGGTGCCGGGTTGGGCTTCCGGCCCTTCTGGAGCTCGCTGCGCACCGGATTGGAGCACTGGTCCGCGCTGGCGGCCGTCGTCGAGGCCCTGGCGAGTCCGCGCGGGCAGCTGGTGCTGCTGGGCCTGCTCTTTGCGGCCAACGAGGCGAATCTCATCATCCGCGCCGTGTTCGACTGGTTGCGGCTGAAGCCGCAGGTCCGCCCCGGCGGCGCCGGCGCGCCGGAGATCGACGTCGGCGAATACAACCGCGGCCGCGTGATCGGCCTGCTGGAGCGCGCGCTGCTCTACGGCTTCGTGCTGCAGGGCCAGTATGGCGCGATCGGCTTCGTGCTCGCGGCGAAGGCGTTCACGCGCTTCCGGGCGCTCGACGACCGGCCGTTCGCGGAATACGTGCTGATCGGCACGCTGCTCTCGGCGTGCCTGGCGCTGGCGGCGGGCACGGCGGTGAAGTGGCTGCTGCGTTGAGCGGTCGCCGTCGCGCGAGGACGCGGCGACCGATGCAGGACGGGGGCGCGATGTCGCCGCGCCCGGTCTCACTCCCAGTTGAGCACGATCTTGCCGGACTTGCCGGCGCCCATGAGCTCGAAGCCTTCCTGGAACTGCTCGACGGGAAAGCGGTGCGTGATGACGGGCGTGATGTCCATGCCGCCCTGCACCAGCGCGGTCATCTTATACCAGGTCTCGAACATCTCGCGGCCGTAGATGCCCTTCAGGTGAAGCATCTTGAAGACGACCTTGTTCCAGTCGATCGCGACCTCGCCGGGCATGATGCCGAGCAGCGCGATGCGGCCGCCGTTGACCATGTTGTCGATCATCTGGCGCAACGCGTGCGGATTGCCGGACATCTCGAGGCCGACGTCGAAGCCCTCGGTCATGCCGAGCTCGTGGTGCCAGACGTCGGTGAGGTTTTCCTTCGCCACGTTGACCGTGCGCGTCGGGTTGAGTTTCTTGGCCAGCTCGAGGCGGCCGTCGTTCACGTCGGTGATGACGATCTTGCGCGCGCCGGCGGCGCGGGCGACGGCGATGGCCATGCAGCCGATCGGGCCGGCGCCGGTGATGAGCACGTCCTCGCCGACGAGGTCGAAGGAGAGCGTGGTGTGCACGGCGTTGCCGAGCGGGTCGAAGCAGGAGACGACGTCGGTGTTCATGCCCGCGGGCACCTTCCAGACATTGGATTGCGGGATAGTGACGTAGTCGGCGAACGCGCCGTCGCGGTTCACGCCGACGCCTTTCGTGTTGGGGCAGAGGTGGCGGCGGCCGGCGAGGCAGTTGCGGCAGTGGCCGCAGACGATGTGGCCCTCGCCGGTGACAAGCTGGCCGAGCTCGAAGCCCTCGACGCCCGCGCCGACGTCGGCGACGGTGCCGACGTATTCGTGGCCGATGATCAGCGGCGGCTTGATCGTGCGCGAGGCCCACTGGTCCCACTTGTTGATGTGCACGTCGGTGCCGCAGATGGACGTCTTCTTGATCTTGATCAGGACGTCGTTGACGCCCGGCTTCGGCACCGGGGCTTCGGTCATGATCAGGCCGGGACCGGCCGTGGGTTTCACGATGGCGCGCATTTTCGCGGACATGGCAGGGGAATGGGTTGGTTTTGCCGAGACGCTAGGTGCGGCGTCCGGCGAAACAACCCCGAAGCGGCCGCGAGGCGGTTTTCCAAGCGCGCTAATCGCCGCGCGCGCCGCGCTTAAGTCTGGCTCTTTCGGCCCACGCCGGTGGCGGGCTCCGGCAGTTCCAGCGAGCGCCAGAGATACCAGCTGGCGACGCTGCGATACGGCGACCAGCGGCGGGCGTGCCGGAGGATGACCTCGGGGCTGGGATCGCGGCGCTTGCGGTAGAGTTTCTTGAAGGCGAGCCGGATCGCGAAATCGCCGGTCGGCATCACGTCGGGCCGGCCGAGATGAAAAATCAGCAGCATGTGCACCGTCCACGGGCCGATGCCGCGCACGGCGGTGAGGCGTTCGATCAGCTCGGCGTCGGCGAGGCGCGGGACCTCCGGCCAGGCGGGCACCGTGCCGTCGAGGCAGCGGGCGGCGAGGTCGCGCGCGGCGGCGAGCTTCGCCCGCGAGAGGCCGGCGGCGCGCAGCTCGTCGTCGGTGGCGTGCGCGAGGGCCGCCGCGGTCGGCCCGCCGTGGCGTTCGAGCAGCGCGAGGACGCGGCCGTGGATCGTCGCGGCGGCCTTGCCGTGCAACTGCTGGTAGACGATCGAGCGCAGCAAGGCTTCGAACAGGCTTGCCGCGGGCAGCAGCTCCAGCGCGAACGGTCCGATGCGATCGATCACGCCCGCCAGGGCCGCGTCGGCGGCGCGCAGGTGTCCGAGCGCGTGGGCGGGGTCGAACTGCAGGCGGTGCGGCCGGCTCATTCCGAGATCAGCTCGGCGCCCTCGAGCGCGAGGAGGCGGGTCTTGGTGCGCACGCCGCCGGGGGCGGAAAAGCCGGTCATCTTGTCGCTGGCGGAGACCACGCGGTGGCAGGGAACGATGAGCGGCCAGGGATTCGTGGCGAGGGCGACGCCGACGGCGCGCGCGGCCTCGTTGCCGAGCCCCATCGCCTTGGCGATCTCGCCGTAGCTCTTCTTGTAGCCGGGCTTGATCCCGAGGGCGTGCAGATAGACGGCCTGCTGGAAATCGCTCACGCGCGACCAGTCGATCGGCGCGTCGGCGAAATCCTGCATCTTCCCTCGAGGTGCGCCTGCACGCGCTCGATCAGGCGGCGCAGCCACTCGGGGCGCGGCTCGGCGGCGGGCTTGCTGTGCGCCTTCTTGGCGAGGTGGCGCTCGGTGTCCTCGACGTCCTCCTCCGGCAGCTGGAAGCCGGTCAGGCCGCGCTCGTTCCACGCGACGCCGCAGGTGCCGAAGGCCGTGGGGAAAAGCGTGTGGGGCATGACGGGACTGATAGGCGGAGCGAGCACGGCGCGCAAGTCAGGCGCCGCGATTTTACGGGACGATGACGAAAATCGGGCGACGAAATCCGCTCGCGGCTACCGGGCCTTGGGCGCGACGACCTGCTCGACCCGGCAGCCGCGCTCGCGCAGGCGGGCGACGAGGCCCTCGGGGCCGGACATGTGGGCCGCTCCGGCCAGCACGAACTCGATCTCCGGCGTGGCGAGCATCCGCTCGATCACGGGCAGCCAGGCGGCGTTGCGCTCGACCACGAGCCGGCGGTGCAGCGACGGGTATTTCTCGCGCAGTTCCCGGTTCATCAAGCGGTCCAGCGCCGCCAGGTCGCCCCGGCGCCAGGCGGCGAGCAGCTGGGGAAAATCCCGGCCGACCTGGTCGAGTTCGGCGAGCGTGTTGAGCACGAGCTCGCTCGGCTGTTCGTCCGCCATGCCGGTGAGGTAATCGACCTGGCGTTCGAAGGCCTCGAGCTGGCCGAGGGACTTCCCGTCCGCCTGCGCGCGCTTGAAGTAGACCAGGTCGACGCCCTCCTGCGAGACGCCGAGTTTCTGGAGTTCGAGCGCGGCCAGCATCACCGTGAGCAGCCACGGCCGCATCGGGCGCAGCGACTCGATCGGCAGCTGCCGCTGCGCGCAATACCGGCCGAGCGCGGCCCAGGCGTCGGCGGAGAGGGCCTGTTGCAGCGTGGTGCCGTCCGTGAACAGGCCGCGCGCGGCGATGATCTGCTGCATCTCGGGCGATTGCAGGCGGGCGAGGTCCGTCTCGCAGACGAGGCGCGTGGCGGCGGCGTAGGCCTGGTCGAATTCCGGCGGCAGCGGAAAGTCGGCCGGACGCAGCAGGTGGGAGGTGCCGCCGAGGTAGAGGGTGGAGTCACCGCGGGTGACTTTCCACACGGAGGTCTGGGCGGAGAGCGGGCCGGCCAGGACCGCGGCCAGGAAGGTAAGCAGGAGGCGATTCATGAGCGGATTTCATTGGGGCCCGTGCAGGCAGGCTGCGCCATGAGCCATGGGAGGCCAAGGGAATTCCCGCGGGTCGGACGCCGCAGGCGGAGGGACGAAGCGGGGGGATTCCGATGCGGTCGCCTGTAACTGCGATGCCGGCCTCGCGTCTCATCGCAGATGAGCGACGCGCCGCGCAAGATCATCATCACGGGCACGGGACGCGCCGGCACCACCTTTCTGGTGCGGCTGCTGACCGAGCTCGGGCTCGACACGGGCTTCACGCGGGAGAACTGGCGCGAGCATGTCCACGCCCATTGCGCGGCAGGCCTGGAGAAGGACCTGGCCGCGCCCGATGCGCCGCGCATCGTGAAGGATCCCGACCTGTGCGAGCGTCTGCCGGCGATCCTCGCCGCGGGGCGCGTCGTCGTGGAGCACGCGCTGGTGCCGGTCCGCGAGCTCGAGGCGGCGGCGGCGAGCCGCGTCCGCATCGGCGCGAACGCCCCGGGCGGACTCGTCGGCACCGCCGACGCGGACCACCAGCGGGCGGTGCTGGCCGAGCGGTTCCATCACCTCGTCGAGACGCTGGTGCAGCACGACATCCCGCACACCTTCCTCGCGTTCCCGCGCTTCGCCTGCGACGCCGCGTATTGCTACGAGCGGCTGCACTTCCTGCTCGACGGCGTGACCTTCCGGGAATTCGAAGCGGCGTTTGCGCGCGTGGCCGACCCGAAGCTCATCCATCAGTTCCAGCCCGGCGCCCAGCCTCCGGACGCCGGCGCGCCCTCGCGCGCTTATCACTGGTCGCGTCGCCTGCGGAAATGGCCGCGGCGCTTGGCCGTGGCGGCGGCGCTGGTGGCGGTGGGGCTCGCGGTCGGCGCCCGACGCGGCCGCGTGATCGCGCCGCCGGCCGGGCCGCCGGCGGCCGTGCTGGCGGCGGGCGATCCGGTCGCGGCGGCGAAGCGGGCGCGCGGGGACTTCTACACGCTGCTCCAACTCGCGTTCGAGGCTGGGGACGAGAACGGCGACGGCAACATTTCCCCCGAGGAACTGGCCTGGCTCATCGCGATCGATCCGGAGCTGGAGGGCGAACTGCAGCGCCTCGCCGGCCAGCGGCGGTCGTGGGATCAGCTCTACGCCTCGCTCGATCTCGATCACGACGGCCGCGTGAGCGAACCGGAGTTCGTCGCGCAGGTGGCCGCCGCGACGCGCGGAAGCGCGGGCGGCGGCGCGGCGGAGTGAGCGGGCGCGGTCAGTTCTCGCCGATGTAGCGGCGGAAGAACTCCTCGTAGCGCACGAGGCTGTCGAGGCGCTGCTTCGGTTCGCCGCTGCGGCTCATCTCGTGCGTCGCGCGCGGGTAGCGCACCTCCTCGACGTCGCGGCCGAGCACCTTGAGGCTCTTGAAGAGCATCTCGCTGCCGACGAAGCCGGTGCGGCGATCGCTGTCGCCGTGCTGGATCAGCAGCGGCGTCTTGATCTGCGCGACGTAGGTCAGGGGCGACTGCTCGGTCAGGATCTCGCGCAGGCCCGGCTCCCACGGGTAGCCGCCCCAGGCGAGCGGGACGAGGCGCCAGGCGTTGCCTTCGCCGAAGAACGTGAGGAGGTCGTAGACGCCGCGCTGTGCGACGGCGGCCTTGAAGCGGTGGTCGTGACCGACGATCCAGGCGGTGAGGTAGCCGCCGTAGGAACCGCCGGTGACGACCTGGCGCGCCGGGTCGACGAAGGGCTGCTGCGCGGCGGCCGTGGCGGCGGCGAGGACGTCGTCCATCGGACCCTTGCCCCAGTCACGATGGTTGGCGCGCTGGAATTCCGTGCCGTAGCCGCCGGAGCCGCGCGGGTTGGCGAAGACGAGGGCGTAGCCACGGGCGGCGAAGAACTGGAACTCGAACCACATCGAATCCTCGCCCGGGCCCCACATCGCGGACGGGCCGCCGTGGATCTCGAGCAGGAGCGGGTATTTTTTCCCGGCCTCGCGCGCGGTCGGCGCCATCGTCCAATACTGCACGGCCTGGCCCTTCTCGTTGGTCAGGCTGTGCTCCTCGATGGCACTGAGCCGGCGCTGCGCGATCCACGCGGCGTTGTGCGCGGTGAGGGCGTGGCTGCCCCGGGCGTTGGCGTCGGCGACATGGAGCTCGGAGGGATTGCCGGGGTGGGTGACGATCTGCGCCAGGGTCGCGCCGTGCAGGGCGAAGTCGCGGATGCCCCAGCCGGCCTCGGGCGTGAGCGTCTCGTAGCGGCCGGTCGCGATCGCAACGCGGCAGAGCGGGAAACGGCCGTGGTCGGCGACGAGGTAGTAGATCGCCGTGCTGTCGTCGTTCCACTGCAGGTTGCCGGCGGAGCGGTCCTGGGCGCGGGTGAGGATCCTCGGCTCGCCGCCGGTGGCGGGCACGAGGCCGACCGCGGTCTGCTCGTAGCTGAACAACTGGCCGCGCGTGACGACGAAGGCGACCCACTTGCCGTCGGGCGAGGGCTGCGGGGCGATGACGGAGTGCCCGGGGAGCTGCAGGAACTCGCGGGCGCCGCCGGCGGTGGCGTCGATCCGGTAGAGGCTCGTCGTCAGGACGCGGTCCGGATGCTGGGCGAGGTCGGAGGCCGCGGCGCAGACGATGGTCCGGCCGTCGGCCATCCACTCGGGACCGCTGAAGCTGGTGAAGCCCGGCGTCAGGTCCTTCGCCTCGGCGCCTTCGTGCGCCTCCTGCACGAAGACGTGGGCGAAGCTCGGCTCGGCCCCCGCGTCGGTCTCGGAGAGGAAGTTCAGGCGGGCGAGGGGGCGCGGGTTGCCGTCGGCCTCGTTCTTCGCCAGCCACTCGCGGCGCTCCGCCAGCGAGCCGTCGGGGTCGGCCTGGGGCAGCTTCTCCTTGGCCGCGTCGGCGCCGGCGGCCGGGGCGGCGTCCTTGCCGGCGGGTTTCTTCAGGCCCCAGTTGGCGACGTCGTTCGCGGCGCGGCCGGGGCGCTCGGGCTTCCAGGCGGGCGCGGTGTCGCCGCCGGTCTTTTCCAGCGCGGCGCGCGCCTGCGCGTAGTTGAGCGAGGAACTGAAGAGGAGCTTGGTGCCGTCCGGCGACCAGCGCGGGCCGGAAGCGCCGGTCTCGAGCTTCGTGACCGCGACCGCCTCGCCGCCGCCGAAGGGCAGGACGTGGATCTGCGGCTTGCCGTCGACGGTGCGGACGAACGCGATGCGGTCGCCCGACGGGCTCCAGGCCGGGGCGCCGGCGCTCGTGCCGCGCGTGAGCTGGCGTGGGGCGGCGCTGCCGTCGGTGGGCGCGAGCCAGAGGTTGGTGTGGTAGGTCCAGTCGTCCTTCGCCTCGGGTTTCGGCTCGATGGAGCGGACGACGTAGACGACCCACTTGCCGTCGGGCGAGAGGGCGGGCGACTCCAGCTGCTTCAGCTTCAGGAGGTCGGTGGCTTGGATGAGCGTCGCGGCCGGGGCGTCGGCGGCGCGGAGGACGGGCAGGGACGCGACAAGCGCGAGCGCGCAGCCGGCGGCCAGGAGACGGGGTAGGGTCAGGCGTGGCATGGCGGGGCACTCTGCGCAGGCGGGGCGCGGAGTCGAAGCGAATCTGGCCCGCCGCCGTCCCGGCGGCGACGAACGCGGCGGCGGGCGGGACGAACGTGTTTTGACGTTGCGGGCGCGCGGGGTTTCCGGGACGAAAGGCGCCGATGCCGCAGAACCGATTCTACAACGCCTTCGACGTGCAGGAGTGGGCCGGGGGCCGGAAGCCCGATTACCGCAGCCCGTTCCAGATCGACCGCGACCGCATCATCCACGCCCACGCCTTCCGCAAGCTCCAGTCGAAGACCCAGGTCTTCCTCAGCGGCGAATACGATTTCTACCGCACGCGCCTCACGCACTCGATGGAGGTGGCGCAGATCGGCCGCTCGATCTGCCATTTCCTGCTCAGCCGCGGCGCGCCGCTGCAGGACGATTTCTACATCGACTCCGACCTCGTCGAGGCCAGCTGCCTCGCGCACGACATGGGGCATCCGCCCTTCGGCCACAGCGGCGAGCGGACGCTGCAGGAGCTGATGAAGCGCCGCGGCGGCTTCGAGGGCAACGCCCAGACGCTGCACCTGCTCTGCGAGACCATCTACCAGAACGAGACCGGCGTGAAGGGCATGCAGCCCACCCGCGCGCTCCTCGACGGCATCCTGAAATACAAGAAGCTCTACACCGAGTTCGCCACGCCGCCGATCAACCACTTCATCTACGACTCGCAGGCGCCGATCCGCGACTGGGTGTTCGGCGACGCGCGCATCCCGGGCCCACTCATGCGCGGCAACGTCCTGAACGACTTCAAGAGCGTCGAGTGCCAGATCATGGACTGGGCCGACGACGCCGCCTACTCGCTCAACGACATCGTCGACGGCGTGCGCGCGGGCTTCCTCACCATCGAGCGCGTCGAGCGCTGGGCTGCGACGGAGGAGATCGACGCCGCGAAGCAGCGGCACATGGACTCGCTCTTCGACGCCATCCGCGCCGACCGGCTCGAGAACGTCTTCTCGCAGAAGATCGGCGCGTTCATCCAGGCCTGCCGGCTGAAGGAGCGCGATAATTTCATGGCGGGAAAGACCAACCGCTACGCCTACGAGCTCGTGGTCGACCCGGCGGCGATGGACGAGTCGGCCTTCTTCAAGAAGATGGCCAACGACATCATCTTCGAGAGCCCGCAGCTCGAGCAGCTGGAGCACAAGGCCCGCGTCATCCTCAACGCGCTCTTCCAGGCGATCTGGGACAACTACGCCGAGCGCGGCGAGCGGGTCATCCGCATCCTGCCCGGCAACGTCAGCCGCCTGATCGACGCGGAGAAGACCCTCGACGGCAAGGCGCGCCGCCTCTGCGACTACCTCGCCGGCCTGACCGACGGCATGATCGTGCGCACGTATCGCCGGCTCTTCGACCCGGAGTTCGGCTCGTTCCGCGATCTGAGCTGACGCGCCGGCGCGGCGCCTAGCCGCCGCTGGCCACGCGCCAGAGGAGGAAGACGAGCAGTTGCGCGGTGAAGACGCGCAGCAGCATCACGAGCGGATAGACGGCGGCGTAGGCGACCGCCGGGGCGTCGCTGCCGGTCGATTGCTGCGAGAACGCCAGCGCCGGCGGATCGGTCATCGAGCCGGCGAGCAGGCCGCAGAGTTCCGGGTAGTTGAGCTTCTTCCAGGCGCGCGCCACGAGGCCGACGACGAGGAGCGGGATGATCGTCACCGCCGCGCCCCAGCCGAGCCAGGCAAGGCCGTCGCCGCCGAGCAGCACGCCGACGAAGCGCTCGCCGGACTTCATGCCGACCGCGGCGAGGAAGAGCGTGATGCCCATCTCCCGGAGCATGAAGTTGGCGCTCGGCGGCAGGTGCCAGACGAGCGAGCCGGTGTTGGCCAGGCGCGAGAGGAAGATCGCCACCAGCAGCGGACCGCCGGCGAGACCGAGCTTCACCGCGGCAGGCAGCCCGGGAATCGCGAGCGGGATCGAGCCGACCACCACGCCGAGCACGATGCCGAGGAAGAACGGGATCGGGTGCGGGTGGTCCAGCGCCTTGGTCGAGTTGCCGACCGCCGCCGCCACCGCGTCGATGCCCGGCTCCTCGCCGACGGCCATGAGGATGTCGCCGAACTGCACCTTGAAGCCCGGACTGGGGGAGAACTCGAGGGCGTTGCGCGTCACGCGGGTGATGACGACGCTGTGCTGCGCCAGCACGTCGAGATCGCCGAGCGGCTTGCCCAGCACCGCGACCTTGGTGACCAGCAGCCGGCGGTTCGTCACGCGGCCGGGGAGCGCCTTCAGGTCGACGCCGGCCTCGGCGCCGACGACGACGCGCAGGGCGTCGACCTCCTCCTCGGGGCCCACGACGTGCAGCACGTCACCGAGCGCCAGCTCGGTCTCCGGCCGCGCCACGTCCACCACGCCGCCGCGGGAAAAGCGCGACACCACCACGCGCGAGCCGCGGAGGCTCGGGATGGCGTCGATGCGCCGGCCCACGAGGTTGGCGTTGCGCACCTCGAGGCTGCGGCCGGTGGGCGGCGGCGTGTTCGGCCGCAGGGCGGACTCGGCCTCGCGGACCTCGCGGGCGACATCGACGCGGAAAAGTTTCCGCACCACGACCATTGCGATGATGATGCCGAGGATGCCGAACGGATAGGCCACCGCGTAGGCCAGGCCCTGGATGGCGGTGGCGTCCGGCGCCGCGCCCATCTGCTTGAACGCCTCGCCCGCCGCGGCGAGCGACGGCGTGTTGGTGGTCGCGCCCGAGAGCAGGCCGATCCCGGCGGGCAGCGGCACGCGCTGGGTGACGATCAGCGCCGCGGCCAGGAGCGAGCCGCCGAGCACGATGGAGGCGGCGAAGAGGTTGAGCGCCAGCCCGCGCTCGCGCAGCGAGGAGAAGAAGCCGGGGCCGATTTGCAGGCCTAGGGTGTAGACGAAGAGGATGAGCCCGAACTCGCGCACGAAGTCCAGCACCTCGTGGTTGGGCGCGAGCTTGAGGTGCCCGAGCACCAGCCCCGCAAAAAGCACGCCGGCCACGCCGAGGCCGACGCCGCGCACTTTCAGTTTCCCCAGCGCCGTGCCGAACGCGCCCGCCGCCGCGAGCAGGACCACCGTCCGCGCTACCGATTCCTGGGTGAGAAGTGAGGTCAGGGTATCCACATTTCCGAGGCTACCCGCTCGGGGCGCGCGCTCCTGTGCAGTTCTTGCGGAAACCCAATCGTGCGCGCGCGGATTTGTGTCATCGCAAAGATGTGCGCGGCGCTCGCCAATCGCTGCGCCGCGCGCGCGTCCGGCGGCGGCTACGCTGCGCGCATGGATACGCGTCTGCTCGCTCCCGTCGGTCTCGTCCTCGCCGCGCTGCTCGCGCCGCCCGCGCTCGCCGCGGCCGGTGCGCCGCCCGCGTCCGTGCACGTGGAGGCGGCGGCACGGGTGACCTACGATGCCAACGTTTTCCTGCAGGACGGCGGCGCGCTCGTGTCGGGCGCCGCCGCCACGGCCCCGGTGCGCGCGGGCGCCTGGGTGGCGAGCGCCGCCGCCGGTGCCTCGTGGACCGGCACGGCCCCGCTCGGCCGATTCGAGCTCGGCTACCGCGCCGAGGTGTTCCGCTTTTCCGGACTGGCGGGCGAGAATCACGACGACCACCGCGTCCGCGCCGCGCTGGCCGGCGCCGGCGGCACGGCAAGCTGGGATGTCGCGCTGAACGCGCTCTGGACCAACGGCGCGCATCTTGCACCGCTCTACAATATCGTCGGCGGCGGACCCGCCATCGGGGGCGAGCCGGTGCGCGCGCGGCGCGCGCAGACCGTGATCAAGGGGAGCGCGCGGGCAACATGGGCGCAGGACGGCGGTTGGTGGCGCGTGCTCGCGGCGGGCCTGGACCAGGATTTCCACACCGGTTTCGCCAGCGGCTGCGCGGCCTACGTCGATCGCGCCGAATACACCGCCGGCGCCGAGTTCGCGCGCGACCTCCGGCCGGGCCTGGCCTGGGTGGCCGGCGTGCGCGCCGGCCGGCAGATCCAGGCCGACCGGCCGCCGACCGCGGGCCTCAACAGCACGAGCGATCTCGTGCGCGTCGTCGCCGGCGTGGAGGGCAAGCTCTCGCCGCAGTGGAAGGTCGACCTGCGCGCCGGGCCGGATTTCCGGAGCTTCACGGACGCCCAGCCGGCCGCGCTCGGCCGTCACCGCACGGCGCCGTATGTCGAGGCGAGCGTCGGTTGGACGCCGGACGCCGCCGACGCCGTCGCGCTCACCGGGCTGCATCGTCTCTGGCCGGCCTCGAGCGGCCGCGGCGTCTACGAGGACTCGACGTGGGAGCTCGGCTGGAAACGCCGGCTGGGCGCGCAGTGGTCGGCTCGGGTGGCGGAGAGATTCGCCGATGGCGACAACCACCGCGATGCCTATCCGGGCACGAAGCCGTGGCACGACCAGATCCTGACGACGACCTGTGCCCTCGAATACCGCTGGAGCAAGGCGGTGCTGCTCGACGCTTCGATCGCCCGCGAGGCGGGTGAGGGCCTGCTGCCGAACACTCCGGGCCGCGCCTTCACGCGCGTGCTGTGCTCGGTCGGCGTCAGCGGGACGTGGTGAGCGCGCCCCGGCGCGTCAGTCGATGCCGCCCGTGAACAGCCGGGAGGTCAGCGGCACGTGGCGGACGAGTTCGGCGTGCGGCCGGCCGCGCAGTTGCTCGGGCGACGGCGGGGCGTATTCGATCCGGAAGCGCGCGCGCCAGCGTTCGCGCACCTCGGCCAGCGGCGTCGCCGGCTCGTGGCCGGGGCCGCCCTCGACCCACCAAGCCGGATCCGCGAGGTTCAGGTGCACGCGGTGCGCTTCGCCGGGTTTCAGCACGATGAGGCGCGCGTCGCCGACGGTCGCGGCGGACGGCCGCCGGTCCGCGCCGACCCAGCGGTAGCCTTCGGGATCCTCCTCGGCATCGGCCCGCAGGCGGAAGGATTGGCCGTCGGGCAGATCGACGATGGCGACGTCGCGGTTGCCAAAGTTCTTCAACTCGACGGTCACGCCCGTGATTCCGGCGAGCGGGGATGGCGCGCGCGCGGCGCGGGTCTGGCCCTGCGGCGGGGCCGGCGGGCGATCGGGCGTGACGGTGAGGCCGAGCGGCTCCCACGCGAAGGCGCGCAGCACGCCGAGGCCCGAGCCGCCGACGGCGACGGTCGTGTCGATCGGCACGCCGCGGCGCTCGCCGCGCGCGAGGTCCTCGATCGCCCGCGCCGCGCCTTGCTGGAGGTAGAGCGACTCGACGCCGTAGCGAACCTGGACCGACTGGATGCCGCCGGACTCCGCGACGTAGCCCACGCGGCCGCGCAGGAAGATCCCCTCGGACGGTTGCTCGTCGCTGAGCGCGATGACTTGGGCGAAGCCATGCTCGTCGGCCCGCAGAGACGCGTAGACGACGGTGTCGCGCAGGCGGCGCTGGGCGCGGTAGTCCGTGAGCCTCGGCCAGGCGGCGAGCCCGCCGCGGAAAAGCCGCGCCGGCACGGTGTTGATGCCGTAGCGGAAGCGCACGAACTCGCCGCGCATCGGGTCGTGCGGGTCGATGGGCGCGGTGCGCAGCGTGATCGTCGTGCCCGTGCGGGCGATCCACTCGCGCTGCGCGGCCATGAAGGCGACGCCGGCGACCTGGGCGACGACGACGAGGAGGGCGAGGCGGAGCTTCACGACGCACCTCCCGTGTCACGGCGGATTTTTCGATAGTAGAGCGCCTCGGCGAGGAAGAGCCCGCCGAGCAGGATGAAGGCGAGGCCGCGCGACGCCAGGCTCGGGAAGAGGTCGAAGTAGCGCGCGGCGACGAGTGCGGTGAGGACGACGGAGCCGAGCACCGTGATCCCGAGCCGGCTTTGCTGGCAGCCGCGCCACATCCACCACGCGGCGAGGCCGAGGAGGAGAACGGTGAAGGACCACGCGGCGAACTGGTCCCACTCGCGCGCGCCGAGCGCCGCGAGGCCGAAGGCGTAGAGCAGGGCGATCGGCAGCAGCCAGTCGGTGCGCTCGACCGCGAGTTCGCGCGCCAGCCACGCACGGCGCGCGATCCAGCCCCATGTCGCGACCGCGGCGGCGAAGAGTGTCCAGCCGACCGCGGCGGCCGTTTCCGGCTGCCAGCTGTGCGCGTGGTCCCAGTCGAGCAGCCCGCGCGCGGCATGCCGGAAGGTCAGCAGGTAGGCGCAGAGGAGGAAGGCGCCGTAGCCGAAGCCCTCCAGCACGCGGGCGCCGGCGGGGAAGGCCGCGCCGCTGAGGCGCGCGACGCCCGCCAGCAGCACGGCGAGGGCGAGCGAGGCGGTGAAGAGGTGCGCGCCCGCGCCCCAGACGCCGAGGTTGAGCAGGAGCAGGGCCTGCACGGCGGCGACGCTCAGCGCCAGCAGCACGGCCGAGCGGTTGCGCCAGGCGAGCGGCACGATGCCGAGCACGACGAGCAGCAGCGCCCCGTGGCCCGGGCGGTTGAAATCCAGCGCCTCGCAGCCGCCCCAGAGGCCGACGAGCAGCACCGCCACGATGCCGAGCGCAGTCGAGCGCACCGCCCACGCCAGCGCCAGCGCGCCGGCGGCCCAGGTGAGGAAGCCGTTGGGATAGTGCTCGTCGATGTTGTAGATCTGGGCCACCAGCCAGATGGCGGCGCCGAAGAACATGGTGCCGAGCACGAGCAGCGCCTCGCCGAGCCGGGCGCGCCAGTCGTCGCGGCGCAGCCACGCGAGTCCGGCGGCGTGCGTGCCGATCATGGCGCCGAAGATGAGCGCCAGCTTGCCGGCCTTCGGGATGCCGTCCCAGTTGTAGGCGAGCAGCAGGATGACGCCGAGCCCGACGACGAGCGCGCCGGCGGTGGCGAAGACGATCAGGCCCCAGGAAAAGCCGCCGGTGGCGAGCGGGTAGCGGCGGCGCAGCTGCTCGGCCTGCTCGGGCGAGACGAGTTTCTCCTCCGTCCACCGGTCGATTTCCCGGTGCAGCCAGGGGCGTGCTTGTTCATCGCTTCACGACGCCGGGCGGGCCGGCGGCAGCGCGCCAGTGGCCACGGCTTCGTCGATCATGCGCAGCGCGTAGGCCCAGATCGCGGTGGAGCCGTCGCGGGCGTGCTGGTTGCGGGCGATGACCTTGTCGGCGGTGACGCCGTGCTTCTTCCAGCCCACGCCGCCGGTGAGGCAGTTGAGCAGCATCGGGTGGAAGCGGTCGCAGGCGGCGGCGAAGCGGGCCTCGGGCGTCGCGCGCGCCTCGAACTCGTCCCACAGCGCGCGGAACTCGGCCGCTTGGTCCGGCGGCAGCAGGCCGAAGATGCGGTCGGCGGCCCTGGCCTCGCGCTCGTGCTGCGTGGCCATGTTGACGACGTCGTAGGCGAAGGTGTCGCCGGCGTCGATTTCCACCAGGTCGTGGATCAGGACCATTCGCAGCACGCGCAGGACGTCGAGCGGCTGGTGATTGGAGTGCTCGGCCAGGGTGATGACCATGAGCGCGAAGTGCCACGAGTGCTCCGCGCTGTTCTCGGCGCGGCGGCTCTGCGTGCACAAGGTCTGGCGGAAGACTTCCTTCAGCTTGTCGGCTTCGATGATGAACTGCATCTGGCGCGCGAGGCGCTCGGCGGGCGAAAGGGAACTCACGCGTGCAGCAGAGCACGATTCACGGGCGGCGGAAAGCCGCGAAACGCCGCGCGGGGTCGCGCGTTCGTCGCCGCGGGCTTGCGCGCGGCGCGTTTCGCGGTTCTGTTCCGCGCCTATGCGAATCGCCGCCCTTACCCCGCTGGCCGCGCTGGTGCCCGCGCTCGCCCTGGCCGCCGCCTATCCCGTCAGCAAGACCGTCGAGCATGTCGACGACTACCACGGCACGAAGGTCGCCGATCCCTACCGCTGGCTCGAGGACATCGACTCGCCCGACACGAAGGCCTGGGTGAAGGCGCAGAACGCCTTCACCGACGCGCAGCTGGCGCAGATGCCGGAGGTGGAGCAGGTGCGCCGGCGCCTGACCAAACTGTGGAACTTCCCGCGCACGAGCGTGCCGTTCAAGGAGGGGCCGTGGTATTTCTTCACCCGCAACGACGGCCTGCAGAACCAGTCGCCGCTCTACGTCCAGGAGGGGCTCGGCGGCACGCCGCGCGTGCTGATCGATCCGAACACGCTGTCGGCGGACGGCACCGTGGCCCTGACCGTCACCTCGCCCTCGCCCGACGGGAAGTGGCTCGGCTACGGCCTGGCGCGCGCCGGCTCGGATTGGAACGAATTCCACCTGCGCGACATCGCCACGGGCCAGGACGCGCCCGACCAGATCAAGTGGGTGAAATTCTCCGGCATGAGCTGGACGCACGACGCGAAGGGCTTCTTCTACTCGCGCCTGCCGGAGCCTCCGGGCGGCGACGCGAAGGTTTTTTCCAAGATCGAGAACCGCCAGATCCACTACCACCGCGTCGGCACGCCGCAGGACGAGGACGCGCTGGTGTTCGCGATCCCGGAGCATCCGGAGTGGAGCTTCGGCGGCCAGGTGTCGTCGGACGGCCGCTACCTCGTCATCGGCGTCTCGCAGCCGGGCAAGCTCGGCAACTCGGTCTACTACCTCGATCTCGGCGACGGCGCCGCCCCGCGGCTCGGCGGGCCGGTGGTGAAGTTGGTCGATGCCTTCACCGCCCGCTACGGCTTCATCGGCAACGTCGGGCGCACCTTCTATTTCTCGACCAACGCCGGCGCGCCGCGCGGCCGGGTCATCGCGGTCGACCTCGACGCCGGCCTCGCCGCCGCGAAGACGATCGTGCCGGAGTCGGCCGACACGCTCGAGGGCGTCCGCATTTCCGCCGGCAAGATTGTGGCCACCTACATGCACGACGCGACGAACCGCATCGCGCTCTTCGACCTCGACGGCCGCGCCGCGGGCGAGATCCCGCTGCCCGGCCTCGGCTCGGTCACGGCCGTCGCCGGCAAGTTCAACGACCCCGAGCTGTTCATCGGCTTCAACTCGTTCCTCGCGCCCGGCACGGTGCTGCGCCACGACCTCGCCACCGGCCGGACCGTGACGCACGCGGAGACGAAGACCGCCTTCGACGCCTCGGGCTACGAGGTGAAGCAGGTGTTCTTCCCCTCGAAGGACGGCACGAAGATCCCGCTGTTCCTCGTGCACAAGAAGGGCCTGAAGCTGGACGGCTCCGCGCCCGGCTGGCTCTACGGCTACGGCGGCTTCGACATCTCGCACAAGCCGGCCTTCGCCGTGCCGCCGCTCGTCTGGATTGAGCGCGGCGGCGTCTACGCCGATGTCTGCCTGCGCGGCGGCGGCGAATACGGCGAGGAGTGGCACAAGGCCGGCACGAAGGAGCGGAAGCAAAACGTGTTCGACGACTACATCGCCGCGGCCGACTGGCTCTGCGCCAACGGCTACACCTCGCACTCCAAGCTCGTGCTCGACGGCCGCTCCAACGGCGGCCTGCTCCTCGGCGCCGTCGTCAACCAGCGCCCCGACCTCTGCGCCGCGGCCGTGCCCGCGGTGGGCGTCATGGACATGCTGCGCTACCACAAGTTCACCGTCGGCGCGGCGTGGGCGAGCGACTACGGCAACTCGGACACGCCCGAGGGCTTCGCCTACCTGCGCGCGTATTCGCCGCTGCACACGGTGAAGGTCGGCGCCCGCTACCCGGCCGTGCTCGTGACGACCGGCGACCACGACGACCGCGTCTATCCCGCGCATTCCTACAAATACACCGCCGCGGTCCAGGCCGGCGCGGCGCCGGGCAGCGGCCCGATCCTCATCCACATCGAATCGAACGCCGGCCACGGCGGCTCGAGCGGCACCTCGCCGGTCTCGAAGACGATCGCGGACTGGGCGCTGCGCATGGGCTTCGGCGCGCATTTCGCGGGCTGGGGGAGCAACTGACGCTCCGCACCGACCGTTCGTCCTGCCAAACGACCGTTTCGCTGGTTCCTTCGGCTTAATCGCCACGTTCGGCTTGCGGTGTGGCCGTGTCATAGCTGGCGTGGTCGCCCTATGAAGCTGAAGGCCTTGCTTACCCTCGTGGCCGCGCCGGTCGTGGCGATGGCTGCATCGATTCAATATCCCGCCAGCAAGACCGTCGAGCAGGTCGACGACGTGCATGGCGTGAAGATCCCGGACCCGTTCCGCTGGCTCGAGGACGTCGACTCCCCCGAGACGAAGGCGTGGGTCCAGGCGCAGAACCACGTCACGTTCGACTTCCTCCAGAAACTCCCCAAGCGCGACGCGATCAAGCAGCGCCTGATGGAGCTGCAGAACTACCCGCGTTTCAGCCTGCCGGCCAAGAGCGGCGGCCGCTATTTCTACACCTACAACTCCGGCCTGCAGAACCAGTCGCCGCTCTACGTGAAGGACACGCTCACGTCCGAGGGCCGCGTGGTGATCGACCCGAACACGATGGCGAAGGACGGCACGGTCGCGCTCGCCGTCACGGCGCCGTCCGAGGACGGCAAGTGGCTCGGCTACGGCATCGCCCGCGCCGGGTCCGACTGGAACGAATTCCGCGTGCGCAGCCTCGCCACCGGCGAGGACACCGCCGACGTGATCAATTGGGTGAAGTTCTCCGGCTTCAGCTGGACCAAGGACAGCGCGGGCTTCTTCTACTCCCGCTATCCCGAGCCGCGCCGCGAGGGCAACCAGGTCTTCAGCGACCTCGCGAACCAGAAGATCTATTACCACCGCCTCGGCACCACGCAGGCCGACGACACGCTCGTCTACGAGCGCCCCGACCAGCCGAAGTGGGGCCTCGGCGGCGGCGTGACCGAGGACGGCCGCTACCTGCTCATCTACGTCTCCGAGGGCACCGATCCGCGGAACCGCCTTTACTACCAGGACCTCGGCGACGCGATGAAGCCCGCCGTCAAGGGCGAGGTCGTGCGCCTGATCGACGTGCTCGAGGCCAATTACAGCGTGATCGGCAACCACGGCTCGACGCTCTTCGTCCAGACCGACCTCGACGCGCCGCGCAGTAAGATCATCGCCATCGACCTGGCCAAGCCCGACCGCGCCAACTGGAAGACGATCGTCCCCGAGTCGAAGGACGTGATCCAGTCCTCCGCCTACATCGGCGGCAAGATCGTCGTCCGCTACATGCAGGACGCGAAAAGCGCACTGGCGCTCTTCTCCCCGGACGGCGCGTCGCTCGGCCAGATCGCGCTGCCCGGCATCGGCACCGTCGGCGCGCTCAGTGGCCGCGAGGACGAGAGCGAGATGTTCTTCAGCTTCACCTCGTTCACCTTCCCGACGACCAACTACCGCGTCGATCTCGCCACCGGCCAGGTCGAGGTCTTCCAGGCGCCGAAGGTCGCGTTCGACCCGAGCGTCTACGAGACGCAGCAGGTCTTCTACACCTCGAAGGACGGCACGAAGGTCCCGATGTTCATCACCCACCGCAAGGGCCTGAAGCTCGACGGTTCGCACCCGACGCTCCTCTACGCCTACGGCGGCTTCAACATCCCGATGCTGCCGGCCTTCTCGACCTCGAACCTCGCCTGGCTCGAGCTCGGCGGCGTCTACGCCGTGGCCAACCTGCGCGGCGGCGGCGAATACGGCCGCGAGTGGCACCTCGCCGGCACGAAGCTGCACAAGCAAAACGTCTTCGACGACTTCATCGCCGCCGGCGACTACCTCGTCGCCCAGCACTACACCTCGCACGACAAGCTCGTCATCAGCGGCGGCTCCAACGGCGGCCTGCTCATCGGCGCGGTGGTCAACCAGCGTCCCGATCTGGCGAAGGTCGCGTTCCCCGCGGTCGGCGTGATGGACATGACGCGCTTCCAGAAATTCACCATCGGCTGGGCCTGGGCAAGCGACTACGGCTCGGTCGACGACAGCGCCGAGATGGCCGCCTACCTGAAGGGCTATTCGCCCGTGCACAACGTGAAGCCCGGCGTCCGCTACCCGGCGATCATGGTCACCACCGGCGACCACGACGACCGCGTGCATCCCGGCCACTCGTTCAAATACGCCGCCGCGCTCCAGGCCGCGAATCCGGCCAACCCGCTCCCGCTGCTCATCCGCATCGAGACCAATGCCGGCCACGGCGCGGGCAAGCCGATCTCGAAGATCATCGAGGAGACTGCGGACAAGTTCGCCTTCGCGCTCTACTACACGGGCGGCGCGGCGAACTGAGCCCGTCATCCGTGACCATCGCCGAGGGCGCCGCTGGCCGGCGCCCTTTTGCTTGGCCCCGGGCGAGGAGCGCGGCGCGATCGCGCGACCGCGCGGGCGATCAGCGCACGAACGGAAACGGCGGGCGCGAGCCGGTCCAGAAGCGGTTGATCTCCTCCGCGAGCGCCATCCACTTGAAGGGCTTGCGGACGACCGCCTTCAGCGCCGGCACGCGCTGCGCGCGCTCGGATCCGAGCACGATCTCGTGCGCCGTGATCATGACGGCGGGAAGTCCGGGCTTCAGTTTCTGCACCTCGGCGAGGAACTCCAGGCCGTCCATGCCGGGCATGTGGTAGTCGGTAACGATCAGGCCGAGGTTGAGGGTCGGCAGGGCCGCGAGCGCGGCGGCGGGACGGGAGAAACTGTGCACGGGGCAGGCCAGATGCTCGCCGAGCAACTGGCCCAGCAGGTCGAGGTAGGCCGACTCGTCGTCGAGCAGCATCACGCCCAAGGCGAACGGCGAGCCGCTGTCGGACACGGCGGTGGTTTGCGCGGAGGACGAGGGCGTGGACTGCATGGGGTGTTCGCTCGCCGGTCAGGCCCTGGACCGGTCACAAAGGGATGGAATATCGCCCCGGCACTGGCCAGCCTAAATCGGATCGCCCGACCATGCTGCACCTCGTCCTCTACCAGCCGCAAATCGCGCCCAATACCGGCAACATCGGCCGGCTGTGTGCCGTCACGAAATCACGGCTGCATCTCATTCACCCGCTGGGCTTCAAGATCACCGACGCCAACCTCCGGCGGGCGGGCATGGACTACTGGTATTCGCTCGACGTGCACCAGCACGAGAGCTGGGAGACCTTCAAGGCCAGCCCCGCCGCGCCGGCGCGCCTGTGGCTGTTCACCACCCACGCAACGCGGACTTTCTGGGACGTAAGATTTGCCGCCGGCGACGGCCTCGTCATGGGCAACGAGGGGGCGGGCGTGCCCGACTGGCTGCACACGGAGTTCGGCGACGACCGCCGGCTCAAGATTCCGCACGCCAACGGCACGCTGCGATCGCTGAACCTGTCCACCGCCGCCGGCATCGCCGCCTACGAGGCGCTGCGGCAGATCGGGATGCCAAGGTAGGAGCACCAGGCCGGCGCGCCGCCGCCGATGCGAGGCGCGGACGGAGGAGGGCGGAGGCGCCCCGGCTTACGACTGGCCGAGATCCGCGAGCACGGCGTCGATCGAGCGCAGGCGTTCGGGCGGGAACAGGGAGTTGATGCGGGTGATCACCTGCTGGACCAGGCCGTCGGGGCACGAGGCACCGCCGGTGATGAGCACGCGCTTGGGCGAGTGGTCGTCGGCGCGCCAGAGCGGATGGACCTCCGTGTGACCGCCCTTGCCGTGGCCGGCGGCGGGGAAGACGTAGTGCTCGATCTCGCAGCGTGAGCGGATGCTGGACTCCGACTGGATGAAGAACGCGCGGTCGCCGAGCTTCTGCTCGCAGACGCGGTAGAGCTGGTAGGTGTTGGACGAGTTCTTGCCGCCGACCACGAACGCCGCGTCGAGCGGCTCCGCGAGCGCGCGGGCGAGCGCGTCCTGGTTGACCTGCGTGGCGTAGCAGAGCGTGTCCTTCTTGCCCGCGCCGCCGACGTGCCGGAGGCCCTCGACCTCGCCGTATTTCGCGGCGAAGACGGCCTTGAAATAGTCGATGATGCTCGCGGTCTCGTTCATCAGCAGCGTGGTCTGGTTGACGACGGCGAGGCGGTCGAGATGCACGGCCGGGTCGAAGCCCGGCGTGGTCTTGCCGGCGAACTTTTCCAGGATGGCGGCGCGGCGCTCGGGCGTGGGCGCGGCGATGTAGTCGCCGAGGAGGCACGCCTCGTCGCGGTTGCGGATGATGATCGCGGGCGCGTAGCGGCGGGTGTTGGAGAAGGTTGCCTTGGTCTCCTCGTGCTCGCTCTTGCCGTGGATGACGACGGTGAAGCCCTCGCGGCCGAACGCGCGCGCGGCCTTCCAGACCTTCTCCACCAGCATGCAGGTGGCGTCGTATTGGGCGACGCGGATGCCTTTTCGGATCAGGCGCTTCTTGTCCTCGTCGGTCGCGCCGAAGGCCGGGATGATCACGACGTCCTCGCTGGTGAGCGAGTCCCAGAGCCAGGGCTCCGGGTGCTGCGCGTCCGCGGGGCGGCCGCTGACGGTGAACGGCGTGCCCTTGTCGGTCTGCAGGTAGCGCAGGCCGCGGCGGAGGAGGTCCTCGTTCACGAACGGATTGTGGATCAGCTCGCTGAGCATGAACACCCGGCGGCCGGGGTTCTCCGCCAGCGATTCGTAGGCGCGCTCGATGGCGTTCTTCACGCCGAGGCAGAAGCCGAAGTGGCTGGGGATGACGTAGCGCACGGCGCCGAAGTCGAGCACGGCGGGCGTGGAGGCGGAGCGCTCGTTGGTGCGCGCGAGGGCCTTGATCGCCTCGCACAGCTTGCTCTGGTAAAGGGCGCGCGCGGCGTCGTCCTGGGCGTAGATCGAGCGGTTGCGGTCCTTCTCGACGCGGAAGCGGTAGATGTAGTCGTTCTCGCCAAGGTGGAGGTAGGGGATCTCGATCAGGTGCGGCTCGAGGAGGGCGAGCACCGCGGCGAGGAGCGGGTCGAGCCGCGCGGGCTGGACCTCGAGCTGCTCGAGCGAGCGGAAGACGAGGCCGTCCGGCGCGCCGTCCTCGGGCACCTGCGCGAACGCCACCGCCCATTCCGCGCCCTCGTGGGCGAAGACGAAATACTCCGCCGGCGACGTGTGCCGCGGAAAGCGCTGCGCCAGCTGTGCGGCGGCGTCGGCGCCGGCGAACGGCAGTTTCACCCGCGCGCCGTCGACGGCGACCGCGAGCTGGTTGCTCGGGTTGAACGCAAGGAGGAGCGGGAGGCGGGAGGCGGCGACGGACACGAGGGACAACGGAAGCACAACCCCCGGCGGGTCAACACCCGGGCCGGCGGCGCCGCGGTCGCGAATGTCGCGTGCTGTGCCGGCCGGGACGCGCGCGCAGCTTGCCTCCGGTGCGCGCGGCCGCGAAGCTGCGTCCCATGGATTTGACGGAACTCCGCCGCAACTATGCGTCGCGCTCGCTGGACCTGCCCGACCTGAACGCCAGCCCGTTCGCGCAGTTCGACCTCTGGATGCGCGAGGCGATCGAGACCCAGGTGCTCGAGCCGAACGCCCTGTCGCTGGCGACGGCCGACGCCGCGGGCCGGCCGAACCTCCGCACCGTGCTCCTGAAGGGCTTCGACGAGCGCGGCTTCGTCTTCTACACCAACTACGAGAGCGCCAAGGCGCGCGATCTCGCCGTCAACCCGCGGGTGGCGCTGCTGTTCCCGTGGCTGCCGCTGGAGCGGCAGGTGGTCGTCACCGGCACCGCGGCGAAGATCGGCGCGGCGGAGTCGCTGAAGTATTTCCTCTCCCGCCCGCGCGACAGCCAGATCGGCGCCTGGGCCTCGCGGCAGAGCACGGTCATCACGACGCGCGCGCTGCTTGAGCAGAAGTTCGCCGAGATGAAGGCCAAGTTCGCCCAGGGCGAGATCCCGCTGCCGACCAACTGGGGCGGCTACCGGGTGACGCCGGAGACCTTCGAGTTCTGGCAGGGCCGCCCCAGCCGCTTGCACGACCGGTTCATGTATCGGCGGCAGGCGGACGGAAAATGGACGATCGAGCGGCTGATGCCGTGAGGGGTCAGGCCCGGCCGCCGAAGCTGGAGTAGTCGTCGAGCTCGAGACGGTCGAACATCGTGCGGATGTCGTCGCGTTTCGGGGCCATCTTCCGGATGTGCTCGGCGAAGGTCTCGTGGCGCGTCACGTCGCCGGGCGCGAGGTTCTCGAGCCACTGCGACCAGGCGAGGATCTCCCAGGCCGCCCGCTTCGGCTGCTGCGTGGCAGCGAGCCACTCGAGCATCTCCGCGTCGCCGCGCCCTTCCTTCACGGCGGCGAGCAGCGCGTCGGCGGTGACCCCGGCGAAGGCGAAGAAGCGCTGGTCGAGCGGGCAGTTCCAGTTGTAGTCGCCCAGCTTGCCGGCGAGGTGGGCGCGGGCCTTGTCGAGCAGGCGCGGCAGATGCGCGTAGCCGCCGAGGCGGGTGCGCGGGCTGCGCGGCGGATGCTGGGCGAGATCGGGAGTCGAGTAGTTCATAACGGGCAAAGGAGGCTGGACGCCGGCGAGCGGGTCTCAAGTGTAGGGCCAACGGGCCCTATTCGAATTCATGTGAAAGCCAAAGCACGCACTCCCCGCTGCACGCGCAAGTTAATCTTCGTGGCGTGGCTTTTTTCCGCCGCGGCTGTGCTGGCAGCCGAGCGCTTCCTACCGGCGACGGACGAATATCAGGTGCGGGTCTGGACCGTCGAGGCAGGCTATCCGCACGTGGCGCCGACGTCGTTCGCGCAGACGCCCGACGGCTACCTGTGGATCGGCTCCTACTCGAACCTCACCCGCTTCGACGGCGTGCATTTCGAAATCATCGCTCCGCCGGAAGTCCCGGCCCTGCGCGACTGCATGGTGCTGCAGATGCTCGTCACGCGGGACGGCGCCCTCTGGCTGGCGACGAACCGCGGCGTCGGGCGGTATCACGAGGGCAAGTGGCGGTGGTTCGGCCGCGAGCAGGGCCTACCGCCGGAACCGTCGCACTCGCTGACGGAGTGGAACGGCAAGGTCCTCGTGACTTTTGGCGGCCGGGCGTTCGCGTGCAGCGACGCGGAGCATTTCCAGGAACTGCCCCTGCCGGACATGGGCCCGCGCACGATCCAGGGCTCGAGCCTCGTGGCAGGCAACGACGGCGAACTCTGGCTGGTGCAGCCGCAGTGCATCTCCCGCTGGCGGGACGGCCGCTGGGAGACCATCTTCGCCTCCTCCGATCCCCGCGACCAGCTCGGCGGCATCACGCCCTCGGCGCGCGGCGGAGTGTGGGTGGCGATCCAGGCGCGCATCGTGCGCTGGCAAGACGGGCGCGCGGTCGAGGAGCTGCCGCGGCCCGCCTTTCTGCCGCCGGACTACATCCGCCTGCTCGAGGATTCGCGCGGGCGCCTGTGGATCGCCAGCTCGACCCGCGGCGCCTACGCCCGGCTCGCGAACGGGCAGTGGCTCCGGGCGACGATGGAGGAGGGGCTGGAGAACGACGCCGTGCAGGCGGTCTTCGAGGACGGCGCGCACAACATGTGGCTGGCCACGAACGGCGGCGGCCTCGCCCGCCTGCGCCCCAACCGCGTGCTGACGCTCGGCCGGCGGGCCGGCCTGCGGCAGCCCGTGGTCAACGGCCTGATCGAGAACGCCCCCGGCGAGTTCCTGGTCGCGACCCACGGCGGCGGCGTGATGCTGCTGCGCGACGGCCGCTTCCAGCCGGTGCCGTCGCCCCTGGCGGAGAAGCTGCTCCCCGCGGGCTCGTGGCCGATGGCCTTCGAGCGCGATGCGGACGGGCACCTCTGGGTGGGCACGTTCGGCGAGGGCGCGCTGGAGATTTCCGACCAGTTCTGGCGGATGCATCCGCGCGCCGAGACGGGCGATCCCGTGGTCTACGGCCTGCTCTCGGCCCGCGACGGCACGCTGTGGTTCGCCACCAACACCGGCGTGGCCCGGCGGCGACACGGCGAGTTCCGCGCGTTCGGTCCGCAGGACGGCGTGCCGGCCACGCGTTTTCATGCCTTGGCCGAGGATGCGGACGGGACGATCTGGGCCGCGAGCCGGCGCGACGGCCTCCGGGCGTTTCGCGGCGACCGGGTGAGCGTGGAGCGGGTGGCGGACCGGGATGCCGGCGTCGAGGCCGTGCACTGCGACGCCGCGGGCCGCCTGTGGGTGGCGTGGGCGGAGGGCGGGCTGGCGGTGCGCGCGGGCGGCGTGTGGCGCCGCATCGACGCGCGCTCGGGGCTGCCGGCCGTCACGGCGCAGCTGATCTTCCACGACGACGAGGGCAACCTCTGGCTCGGCACCGATCGCGGCCTGCTGCGGATCTCCCGCGAGTCGATCGAGCGCTGGCTGGCCGACGGCGGCCCGGCCCTCGACTTCGTGCTGATCGACCAGACGGACGGGCTGCCGTTCGCGCTGCGCGACGGCGTGTCGCCGCTCTACCGGCGGGCGAGCGACGGGCGCTTCGTCATCGCGACGATGCGCGGCGTGACCTTCCTCGATCCGCGGCAGAAATTCGAGACCGTGCCCACGCCGGCGACCTCGCTGCTCAGTCTCGATATCGACGGCCGCATCCAGTCGCTCGTCCCCCGTGCCCCGGTGCGGGTGCCCGCGGGCACCCGGCGGTTTGCCCTCACCTTCACCGCGGTGAACCTCACCGACGCCGAGACGCTGCGCTTCGAGTATTCGCTCGACGGCGGGCGCCGGGAATGGCGCGACGCCGGTCCGAACCGCCGCGTCGAATTTTTCGACCTCACCCCGGGGCGCTACCACTTCGCCGTCCGGGCCATCGCGCGCGACGGCCGGCGCGGTCCGATGGCGGAGATCGCCGAGCTGGAGCTCGCCCCGCACCTCTGGGAGCAGGCGTGGTTCCGCGGGGGCGGCGTGGCGCTGCTCGTGGCGCTGGTGGGCGGCGGCGTGTGGACGGCGCAGAACGCGCGGCTGCGCCGCCAGCGCGAGCGGCTCGAGCAGGAGCGGCTGGTGGCGGAGGCGCAGGCCCGCGCCGAGCACGAGCGGCGGGAGAAGGAGGCCGCCGCCGCCGCGAACAAGGCCAAGGGCGACTTCCTCGCCACCGTGAGCCACGAGATCCGCACCCCCCTCAACGGCATCGTCGGCTCGGCCGACCTGCTGGCCGACACCGAGCTGGACGAGACGCAGCGCGAGTTCCTCGAGAGCCTGCGCGTGAGCGCGGGCGGATTGATGACGCTGCTGAACGACGTGCTGGATTTTTCCAAGATCGAGGCGGGGCACGTGGCGCTGGAGCGCGCGCCGTTCGAGCTGCGCCAGCCGGCGATCGAGGCCCTGGAGATCCTCCACGCCAAAGCGCTGGAGAAGGAGCTGGAGCTGGTGCTCGCGATCGACCCGGAGCTGCCCGTGGCGGTGACGGGGGACTCGGCGCGCCTGCGGCAGGTGCTGCTCAATCTCGTGGCCAACGCGGTCAAGTTCACCGACCGCGGGCATGTGGCGGTGCGGCTGACGCGCGCGCCCGACGCCGCGCCCGGCTGCGCCCGCGTGCGTTTCGCGGTGACCGACACCGGCATCGGCATCTCGTCCGAGGCCCGCACCCGGCTCTTTGACAAGTTCACGCAGCAGGACACCTCGACGACCCGGCGCTACGGCGGCACGGGGCTGGGGCTGGCGATCTGCAAGCACCTGGTGGCGATGATGGGCGGCGTGATCTCCGTCGACAGCGAGCCCGGGCGCGGGTCGACGTTCAGCTTCGTGGTCGAGTTCCCGGTGGAGCTGGCGGCGCTGACGCCCCCGTCGCGCGGCTGGCGTCTGCTGGCGATCGACGACCTGCCGGTGGCCGGCGAGGCCGCCCGCTTGCTCGGGGCACGCACCGGCGTGGAGGTCGAGGTGACCGCCAGCGTGGCGGCGGCGCGCGAGCTGCGGCGCACGGGCCGCTTCGACGCGCTGCTGGTGGATTTGTCGGTGGCCGTGCTCGAACAGGCGGCGCTGGCGGCGTGGTTGCGCGCGGAGGCGGCGGGGATGCCGGTGCTGCTGGCGGCGCCGTGGGGATACGGGGTGGAGGACGCGCCCGGGCTCGGCGCCGCGGGCGTCGTGCGCAAGCCGATGCTGCACGCCGAGCACCTGGTGGAGGAGCTCGGCCACCTGCGCCGCTCGACCGGCGCGGTGGAGGAGACGCAGGCGCCGCTCCCGCTCAAGCTGGAACGGCGGCGCGTGCTCCTGGTCGAGGACGACGAGGTGAACCGCCGCATCGCGCAGTGCATGATCGAGCAGCTCGGCTGCGAGGTCGACTTGGCGCAGAACGGCGACGAGGCGATCCACCGCACGGCGGAGACCGCCTACGACCTCGTCTTCATGGACTGCCGCATGCCGGTGCGCGACGGCTACGAGGCCACGGCGGCCATCCGCCGGCGCGACGGCACGCGCATGGCGCCGATCGTGGCGCTCACGGCCAACAGCAGCACCGAGGACCGCGGGCGCTGCCTGTCCCTCGGCATGGTCGGATTCCTCTCCAAGCCGGTGCGAAAGCACGAACTCGCGGCCGCGATCGAGAAATTCGCGCGTCGCCGGACGGCGTGAGCGCGCGACGGTTCTGCGCCTGCGGCCCGCGCCGGTGCCGGCCCGCCGGCGGTCGGCGTTCAGCCGCCTCGCCGAGCGGGGCGGGATGCCTCATTCCTCCTCCGCGTCGCTGAAATCGCCCGCGTCCTCCTCGCCGCCGGCGTCGGCGTCGAAGAAGCCCTCGTTTTCGAGGATGCGCATGGTCTGCTCGATCACGGCCTTCTTGTCGGCCGGCGCGAGCGAGCGGTGGTGGAGAGTGAGGTATTCCGCGATGCCCGCCTTGGCCTCATCGCGCTTACGCACGCCGGCGAGGAAGTCATCGGCCTGATCGCAGATTTCGTTGGCGATGCTCTTCGTGTCCATGCCCGCAGGATAGTCGCTCCCGGCCGGAAGCAAAGCCGCGTGTTGGCCGGCGGAAATTTTGCTGGCGGAATGCGCCGGGCGGCGCCGGTGGTGCGACCCGGACGGCGGCCGGCTTTACGCGTTGTGCGGCGGCAGCGGGGCTGTAACCTTTCGCCCGTTCCCGGGTTCTTCTCTCCATGTCTACCCCTCGTGTCCCTGCCTCGGGTGCCGCCGGCTTGTTCAGCGGCGTCCCCGGCGACGTCCGCCATGCGCTCCGGCTGCTCTGGAAGAGCCGGGGTTTCGCCGCCACGACCCTGCTGACGCTCGCGCTCTGCATCGGCGCGACGACCGCGATCTTCTCCACAGTGTATTCGCTGATGCTGAAGCCGCTGCCGTTCCACGAGCCGGACCGCATCGTCGAGCTCTACACCTCGGCGGCGAAGGCGGGCCTGAACCACATGCCCGCGAACGTGCCATTCTACCTCGACTACTCGAAGAACGCGACGTCCTACGAGACCCTGGGCCTCTGGAACTTCACCTACACCATGGTGGGCGAGGAGGGCGCGGTCGTGCGCACGCCGGCGGCGCGGGCGACGGCGGAGATTTTTTCCATCCTGCGGGTGCAGCCGCTGCTGGGCACGTTCTTCACCAAGGAGCAGAACAAGCCGGGTGCGGACCGCGTCGTGGTGCTGACGCAGACCTACTGGCGGACGCAGTTCAACGAGAGCCCGGAGGTCATCGGCCGTGAAATCCGCATCGACGGCGACGCCTACAAGATCATCGGCGTGGCGCCGCGGGTGTTCGAGGCGTTCGACGCGCGGGTGAAATTCATCACGCCGCTCAGCTGGCCGGCGGGCGCGGAAAATCCGCAGGGCCGCTACGGCGTCGGACTGAGCCTCTACGGCCGGTTGAAGCCGGGCGCGACGGTCGGCGCGGCCGACGCCGAAGCGAAGACCTTGGAGAAACTCTACGTCGACGCGGGACCGCCGCCGCTGAAGGCGTTCGTCGAGCGCTCAGGCATGACGATGAACGTCGGCGGCGTGCAGCAGCAGCGCGTCGAGCCCGTGCGGCCGACCCTGCTCCTCCTCCAGGGCGGCGTGGCCTTCGTGCTGCTCATCGGCTGCGTCAACGTCGCCAACCTGCTCCTCGCGCGCTCGAACGCGCGGCAGTCGGAGCTGGCGATCCGCTCGGCGCTGGGCGCGAGCCGGCGCATCATCGCGCGGCAGCTCCTGCTCGAGAGCCTGCTGCTCACCGGCCTCGGCGCCGTGCTCGGCGTGCTGCTGGCGTGGGGCGCGCTCAAGGTGACGAACTTCTACCTGGCCAAGATGCTGCCGCAGGCGCTGGCCGCGACGATCGACCTGCGCGTGCTGGGCTTCGCCGTCGCGCTGGCGCTCCTCGTGGGCGTGCTGATCGGGCTGATCCCGGTCTTCCACATCCTGCGCACGAACCTCGCCGAGGTGATCCAGCGCGGCACGCGCGGGGCCTCGTCCGGCCGCGGCGTGCGGGCGCTGAGCAGCGTGCTCGTCGTCGCCCAGGTCGCGGTGGCGCTGGTGCTGCTGACCGGCGCCGGCCTGCTGATCCGCAGCTTCGCCAAGGCGCTGGACGTGAACCCGGGCTTCGATCCCGCGCACGTCGTCACCGGCCGCGTCGCACTGCCGCAGGCGCACCGCGCCAGCGACGAGGCGGCGAACAAGATCCGCGAGCGGATGCTGGCGGCGCTGCGGGAGATCCCCGGCGTGCAGTCGGTCGCGCTCGGCTTCGCCACGCCGTTCCAGGGCGGGCTGCCGATCAACGCCTTCACGCTCGAGAACGACACGCTGCCGCCGGGCGCGCCGCAGCCGGGTGCGTTCCGCGTCATCGTGACGCCGGGCTATCTCGAGACGCTGGGCCTGAAGCTCGTCGAGGGCCGCTTCTTCGAGGAGGGCGACCTCGCGCCGAACCGCCGCGTCTACGTGGTGGACGAGAGCTTCGCCAGGAAGTTTTTCCCGAACGGCTCCGCGGTCGGCGGGCGGTTCACCTTCGGCAACCGGCCGGACAAGCCCGAGGACTGGCCGAGCATCGTCGGCGTGGTGAAGGACGTGCCGCACAACGGCGTGGAGGAGAAGAGCGGGAATCCGTTCATCTACCAGGTCATGCAGGGCGGCCGGCCGGGCGGACTGACGCTGTTCCTGCGCACGGAGCGTCCGGCGGCGGACGTCGTCGCCGCGCTGCGCGCGAAGGTGAAGGAGATCGATCCGGCGATCGCGCTCTTCGACACCGGCGCGATGGGGCAGGTCGTCGATTCGTCCTACGACAACCGCCGTGCGGTCATGCTGCTGCTCGTGGCCTTCGCCGGTCTGGCGCTTTTCTCTCGGCGCTCGGCATCTACGGCGTGCTGGCCTACGATGTCTCGCAGCGCACGCGCGAGATCGGCGTGCGCGGCGCCATCGGCGCTTCGCACGGCGAGATCATCGCGCTGATCCTGAAGCAGGGCCTGTGGAAAACCGGCTTCGGCATCGGGCTCGGCCTGGTCGGCGCCGTGCTGCTCAGCCGCTCGATGACGAGCCTGCTGTTCGGCGTGACGCCCACCGAGCCGCTGGTCTACGCCGCGGTCGCGCTCGTGCTCATCGTCGTGGCGTTGCTGGCGAGCTACCTGCCGGCGCGCCGTGCGGCCAAGATCGACCCGCTCGTGGCGTTGAGGGACGAGTAAGCGCAGCCGAACGCCTGAATACTGTAGGGCGGGGTCTCCCGACCCCGCCTTTCTACGTTACGCGCGCCACCCACGCGGCGCGGCGGGGTCGGGAGACCCCGCCCTACAGGTTGCGGCGTTGGCGAAAGGGGGCGTCGCCGTTTCGGTGGCGACGCGAGTGGGACCTGGGCCCGCTTTTCGTGAGTTGAGTGACGGGCGGGGCGGGGTTCGGCGACCCCGCCCTACAAGCGGAGGCGGCGTGCGGACGCGGCGTGGGCGAAGGGCCGTTGGGACAACGGCCCCTACCGAGTGGCGGATGGGGCGTGGCGTTGCGAAGGCCGCGTGTGCGGGTAGCGGCGGTTGTTCCAACCGCCCGGGGACGCAGGCGTCGATGAGACAAAAGGGCCGTTGGGAACAACGGCCCCGGCCTTACTTCAGCACTTCGGCGAGTTTCGCCGGCTCTTTGCCGCCGCCCATGGCGAAATCGGGCTTGCCGCCGCCCTTGCCGCCGAGCTTCACGGAGAGCTCGCTGACGATTTTGCCGGCCTGGTGGCCGGCCTTGACCGCGGCGGGGAGCAGAACGCGACGACGCTGGCCTTGTCGCCGAAAGCGGCGCCGAGAGTGACGACGCCTTCGCCGATCTTGTTCAAGACCTGGCTGCCGAGCGAGCGGAGCGACTCGGGCGCGTCGGCGGTGACGACCGCGGTGACGAACTTCAGGCCGTCCTTGGCGGTGGCTTTCGCGGCGAGTTCCTCGGCGAGGCCGGCGGAGGCTTTGGCCTCGTAGGCCTTGAGCTTTTGCTCGAGTTCCTTCTGGCGGGTGAGCACGGCCTCGAGTTTCTGCGCGACGTCCTGCACGCCGGCGTTGAGGCGGGCGTTGACGGTCTTGAGCGCGGTCTCCTCGGCGGCGACGAAATCGTAGGCGGGCTGGCCGGCGACGGCCTCGACGCGGCGGGTGCCGGCGGCGACGGCCATCTCGGCGACGATCTTGATCAGGCCGATCTCGCCGGTGGTGGCGACGTGCGTGCCGCCGCAGAGTTCGCGGGAGTAGCCGCCGATGTCGACCACGCGGACGATCTTGCCGTATTTGTCGCCGAAGAAGGCGAGGGTGCCCTCGGGCTTCCGGTCGAACTCGGTCTCGTAGCACTCGACCCTGGCGTTATCGATGACCTTCTCGTTGACCAGCTGCTCGACCTCCTTGATCTGCGCGGCGGTCATGGCCTCGAAGTGCGAGAAGTCGAAGCGCATGCGGTCGGCGGTCTTGGACGTGCCGGCCTGGCGGACGTGCGTGCCGAGGACCTTGCGGAGCGCCCAGTGGATCAGGTGCGCCGCGCTGTGGTGGCGGTTGATGGCGCGGCGGCGGGCGAGGTCGATGTGCAGCGTGGCGGGCGAGCCGACGACCGGGACGGGTGTGCCGGCGGCGATCTTGTGCAGGTGGCGGCCGAACTTGTCCTTCACCGTGTCGACGATCTCGATCTTCTCGCCGTTGGCGAAGGCGTGGCCGGTGTCGCCGGCCTGGCCGCCCATCTCGCCGTAGAACGGGGTCTGGTCGAAGATGAGGAAGGTGTCCTTGTCGGTCTTCACGACCTCAAGGACCTTGGCGTGCGCGGTCGTCTCGGTGTAGCCGAGGAACCTGGTCGGTTCGACGGTGACGCTCTCGCCCTCGGTGGCGGCGACGACGATTTCCTTCTTCTGCGCGGCGCGGGCGCGCTCGCGCTGCTGCTCCATCAGCTCCTCGAACTTGGCGGTGTCGACCGTGAGGCCGCGCTCGGTGGCGAGCAGCTGCGTCATGTCGAGGGGGAAGCCGTAGGTGTCGTAGAGTTCGAAGGCGGCGGTGCCGGGGAATACGAGCATCGTGATCCGTCCAGCGATCTTGCTCTCGGCTTCATTCACGATGCGCTGATTGTGCTCGGTGTTTTCGAGGTGTTTGCGGAACACCTCGAGTCCCCGATCCAGCGTCCGCCCGAAGCTCTCTTCCTCACTCCGGATCACTCGCACGATCACTTCCTGCTGCTGCTTCAGCTCGGGGAAGACGTGGCCGAGGGACTCGACGACGGGCGCGACGAGCTGGGAGAAGTCGCCGACCTTGAAGCCGAGTTTCTTGCCGTAGAGGATGCCGCGGCGGAGGATGCGGCGGATGACGTAGTTGCGGCCGTCGTTGCCGGGCATGATGCCGTCGGCGATGGCACACGAGACGCAGCGTGCGTGATCGGCGAGGACGCGGAACGCGATGTCGATGTTCTCCTGCTCGATCAGGCCTTCGCGCTTGGTCGGGACGGTGCCTTTGTAAGTCTTGCCCGAGAGCGCGGCGACCTTGGTGAAGAGCGGCGCGAAGACATCGGCGTTGTAGTTCGAGGGCTCGGCGGAGAAGTCCTTGAAGCCTTTCGTCGTGGCGTAGATGCCGGCGACGCGCTCGAAGCCCATGCCGGTGTCGACGTGCTTGGCGGCGAGCGGAGCGAAGGTGCCGTCGGCGTTCGCGTTGAACTGGATGAAGACGTGGTTCCAGATCTCGATGCAGCGCGGGCTGGAGCTGTTGACGAGCTTGCGGCCCTCGGCCTCGTCGTCGGACGGGAGCAGGTTGAAATGGATCTCGGAGCACGGGCCGCAGGGGCCGGTGTCGCCCATCATCCAGAAATTGTCCTTCTTGTTGCCGTTGACGATGTGGACGGCGGGATCGAGGCCGGCCTTGCGGAACAGCTCGGCCCAGATCGCGTAGGCTTCCTCGTCGCGCTCGGCGGGGTCGCCCTTGGATTTGTCGGGATTGTAGATCGTCGCGAAGAGGCGCTTCGGCGGGATGCCCCAGACCTGGGTGATGAGTTCCCAGCCCCAGGTGAGCGACTCCTTCTTGAAGTAGTCGCCGAAGGACCAGTTGCCCAGCATCTCGAACATCGTGTGGTGGTAGGTGTCGAAACCGACGTCCTCGAGGTCGTTGTGTTTGCCGCCGGCGCGGATGCACTTCTGGGTGTCGGCGGCGCGGGTGTCCTTGGACGGGCGGACGCCGGCCCACTTGGAGACGTCGGGCGCGCGGTCGCCGAGGAAGATGGGCACGAACTGGTTCATGCCGGCGTTGGTGAAGAGAAGTCCGGGCGAGTCCGGCAGGAGCGACGACGACGGGACGATCGTGTGGCCCTGCTGAGCAAAGAAATCGAGGAAGGACTGGCGGATTTCGGCGGAGGTCATGACGGAGGACAGAGGACTGAGGACAGAGGACGGGACGGGGGGCGGCGAGTGAAAAGTTGGGGACTATGACGGGCCGGCCACACCGGGTCCGGAGGCGCGCGCGTGCGCGGGGCGGGAGCGCGTGGGCGACGGCCGAGGTGGGACCTGCCGGGGATGAGGCCGAAGGTGCGGGGCAATTTGCGTTTGCGGATCCGCGGGCGGAGCGGATTCTGGCCGGCGTGAAGATTTATCCGCTGCCCTCCGGTCCGATCCAGACCATCGGCTACCTGCTGACCGAGCCCGCGACGGGCGAGGCGGTGCTGGTCGATGCCCCGGCGGAAGTCTGGGAAAAGGTCCAGCCGGTGCTGGCGAAGGATGGCTGCACGCTGAAGGAGCTGTGGCTGACGCACGGGCATTGGGACCACACGCAGGATGCGGCGAAGATCAAGCGCGCCGCGGGCGTCGTCGTGCGCGCCCACCGGGCGGATCAGCACCTGATCGAGACGCCGGAAGTGATGCGCGACTTCCTCATGCCGGGCCTCGAGCTCGAGGCGGTGAAGATCGACGCGTTCCTCCAGCCGGGCGACCGGCTCGCGGCGCTCGGGCGGGAGTTCGAGGTGCGGCACGTGCCGGGACATTGTCCGGGCAACGTGCTGTTCTACCAGGCCGCCGCACAGGTCGCGCTGGTCGGCGATGCGCTCTTCAACGGCGGCGTGGGGCGCTGGGACCTGCCCGGCGGCGATTTTCCGACCCTCGAGCGCTCGATCCGCGAGCAGATCTACACGCTGCCCGACGAGACGGTCGTGCTGCCCGGCCACGGCCCGCGCACGACGGTGGGCGACGAGAAGGAGGGCAATCCGTTCGTGGCGGCGCCGGCGCGATGAAGGAGCTCGATCACCAGTGGTTCATGCGGCGCGCCATCGAGGTGGCGAAGCGCGGGTGGGGCGACACGCATCCCAATCCGCTGGTCGGCGCGCTGATCGTCGAGAAGGGCGAAGTCGTCGCCGAGGGCTACCATGCCAAGGCCGGCGAGGCCCACGCGGAGATCGCGGCGCTGCGCGCGCTCGGCCGCCGGCCGCACCCGGGGCGACGCTCTACGTGACGCTCGAGCCGTGCTGCACCCATGGCCGCACCCCGCCGTGCACCGACGCGATCATCGAGCACAAGATCGCCCGCGTCGTGGTCGGCGCGACCGATCCGAACCCGGCCCATGCCGGCCACGGCTTCGAGCTCCTGCAGCAGGCGGGCGTCGAGGTGATCCGCGGCGTGCTCGCGGCCGAGTGCGAGGACCTGAACCTGATCTTCAACCACTGGATCACGGCGCAGCGGCCGCTCTTCGCCGCGAAGGCCGGGGTGACGCTCGACGGCAAGGTGGCGACGCGGCTGGGCGAGTCGAAGTGGATCACCGGCGAGGCCGCGCGCGCCAACGGGCACCGCTGGCGGCGCTACTTTCCCGCGATCGCCGTCGGCGCCGGCACGCTGCGCGCGGACAACCCGCGGCTGACGGCGCGCCTCGAGGGGGCCGAGTGGTGCCCGGTGCGCTTCGTCTTCGACGGGTTGCTGCGCAGCGTGCTCGATAAGGCGATGCCGAACCTCTACACCGACGAGTTCCGCGAGCGCACCATCGTGGTGACGACCGCGCACGGCGGGCTCGGCTACATGCGCAAGCTGAACGGCATGGGCGTGCGCACCTGGGTGCTGTCGAATGCGTCGCCGAAGGTGTCCTTCGCCGATTTCCGGAAGAAGTGCGCGGAGGAGGGCATCACCGGCGTGTTCTTCGAGGGGGGGGCGCAGCTGGTGAGCGAGCTGCTGCAGGCGCGCGAGCTCGACTACCTCTTCAGCTACCAGGCGCCGGTGCTCTTCGGCGACGACAAGGGCAAGACGATCTTCCGCGGCCTGCGCACGGAGCACCTCGCGAACGCCGTGCGCCTCGAGCGTGTGCGGCACGAGACGCTCGGCGAGGACGTGCTGACGCGCGGCTTCGTGAAGTATCCGGAGAAGATGTTCGTCGACGAGGCGACGTTCAGCAAACGGAGCCTGCTGGAATGAAGGCGCCGCGGACCGGTGGCGCGAACGACTTGTCATGATCATCCATCTCGCGTCGGGGAACAGGCACAAGGCGGAGGAAATGCAGCGGCTGGCGGATGAGACGCCGGCCAGCCGCGGGCGCGGCGTGCGCGTCGTGCCCGCGGCGAGGATGCCGGCGGTCGAGGAGGATACCGGGACCTTCACCGGCAACGCGCGCAAGAAGGCGATGGCGCTGCAGGCGACGCTGCCCCCGGACGCGTGGGTGCTGGCGGACGACAGCGGCGTGTGCGTCGACGCGCTCGACGGCGCGCCCGGCGTGGAGTCGGCTTACTACGCCGGACCGCAGGGCGACGCCGCGGCGAATTTGCGCAAGCTCGCCGAGGTGATGCGCGACGTGCCGGAGGGCGGCGCGCGGCGCGGTTCGTGTGTGTGCTGCTGCTGCGCGGGCCGGGCGGCGCGGAGCAGGTGTTCGAGGGGCGCTGCGAGGGCGTGCTCGCCCGCGAGCCGCGCGGCGGGAAGGGTTTCGGCTACGATCCGCTGTTCGTGCCGGAGGGTTTTGCGTGCACCTATGCCGAGCTGAGCGAGAGCGAGAAGAACGCGATCAGCCACCGCGGACGCGCATGGGCGCAGCTGGCGCGGTGGCTGGCGGAGGGCGGCGTGCGGTAGGGCGCGCCCGCGCGGGCCGCCTCAGAGACCGGTGATGGTCGTCTTCAGCTCGGAATACTGCGGCTCGTCGCTCGTGTTCTGCTTCTGCGCCTTGATTTCCTTGTAGGCCTTGCGATTGGCGCTGATGAGCATCGGCTCGAGCGGGACGTCGTGGTTGGTGGTGCGCAGGTTTTCGTGCAGGCCCCAGTAGCGGCCGGCGCCGGAGTAGATGCGGATGCTCCAGGGCTCGGTGGCGACCTCGCTGGTGAACATCGCGACCATCGAGCCGCGGATGTAGAGGCCGGTGCCGGCCCAGTTCTCGAGCAGGCGCGGGTAGTTGTGCACGCCGCCGCTGTGCTGGTGCGAGTTGGTCTCGACGATGCCGGTGAGCAGGCAGGCGGAAATCTCCGTCTCGGTGGGGGCGAACTTGTAGTCGCGGGTCGAGGCGGTGGCGCCGCTCGTGCTCGTGCCCTGGTAGGGCAGCGGCGTGAGGGCGACGGATTGGTTGGTGCCGTCCATGGTGTTGCTCGAGCTCGGGTTCGAGGTCTGCCACGAGGTGGAGTAGGCGCTGCCGCCGCCCTGGTCGGAGCGGGTGTTGGCGCTGAGGGCGTCGCACCAGCCCGAGGACTGGGTGTAGACGTAGGGCGAGGCGGCGGTGCCGCTGCCGCTGCGGGTGTAGACCGGCTGGGAGAGGATGGTGATGGCGTCGGCCATGACGGCGGTGAGGTATTCGCCGGTGGACTCGGGGTAGCGGCCGCTGTAGCCGCCGGTGCCGGTGGAGCTGGTGCTGGAGTTGATCGTGCCGTCGGCGTTGAAGTGGCCGACGAAGTAGAGGGCGTCGTTGGTGGCGAAGCTCAGGCCGGTGTAGGTGTCGGTGGTGATCGAGGCGACGGGGCCGCGGGCGTTGAGGAGGCGGACGCCGGAGTCGAGGCGCGCGGGGATGCCGGAGGTGAGCACCTTGCCGGCGGTGCTCTCGGCGTCGACCGACTGGAGGTAGACGGTGATGCCGTCGAACCACGGGGTGTTGCTGCCGGCGCTGAAGAGGGCGGTGGCGGGAACGGGCGTGGGCGTGTCGGTGGCGGGGTTGGCGGTGACGTAGTAGATCTTGAACGGGTCGGCGGCGACGCTGTTGCTGGCGGAGAGCCAGTAGCCGGACTGGTCGCCGCTCGGCGAGAGGCCGGCGATGCTGCTCTGCTTCACCCAGGTGAAGGTGCGGTCGATGGTGGTGGCACCCTTGGTGGCGCGGAGGGTGACGGTGCCGGTGGTGGTGCCTGCGGTGGCGGAGATGCCGGTGAGCCAGAAGCGATTGTAGCCGGCGCCGTTGCCGTAGACGCCGGTGCTGAGCACGCTGCCGCTCGAGGCGCCGAAGCCGCCGGTGGAGCTGCCGGTCACGGCGGGCATGGTGAAGGTCCAGTTCGCGGTATCGTCGACGCCGCCGACGTAGACGTGGAGGTCGGTGTAGGCGTTGGTGAGGAGGAAGCCGCCGGTGTTGCTGGTCGAGGGGACGATGAAGCGGTCGTTGGTGAGGGCGAAGACGGTGGCGGGCGAGGCGGCGTTGTCGACGGTGACGGGGATGATCTGCTGGTCGAGGAGGGTGGTGGTGCCGCCGGCGAAGTATTGGCTGACGCGGATGCCGGTGATGCCGGCGGTGGGCGTGTGCGTGTGCGCGGACTCGTCGGAGGTGGAGGTGTAGACGGTGGTCCAGGTGGCGCCGCCGGCGTAGGGATCGGCGGAGGAGGTTTCCTCGACCTTGAAGCGGCCGACGTAGGCGGCGGGCGTGCCGCTGGCGCCCGTCTGCTTGGTGCTGCCGAGGGTGAGGGTGTCGGGGGCGTAGGCGGAGGCCTGCGTGCGCTGCACGACGTCGATGGCATCGGTCGCGCCGAAGGTGTCGAAAGTCGTCCCGGTGCCGAGGCCGAGGGCGGTGCGGGTGGCGGAGCTGTTGAAGATCGAGTTGCTCCAGTTGGTGGCGTTGGGGCGGGCGGGGTTGTAGACCGTGCTGGTGGTGGCGGCGTTGAGCGTGCGGTCGACCGCCATCTTGAAGCGGGTGAAGTCGAAATCGATTTTCGAGATCGGGCGCGGGGCGAAGGGATATCCGCTGCGGTTGAAGGGGTGGCCGTTGCTGTTGGTGGCGCGGCGGAGGTCGTAGAAGAAGGCGTCCTGGAAGGTGTAGGCGTTGCTGGCGTAGCTCGGGGCGGCGCTGTCGGCGTAGCCGGTGTCGGCCAGGTCGCCGCCGCCGCCCTTGGGGATGCGCAGGACCTGGTTGCTGCCGACGGCGGTGTCGGTGCGGTAGGCGTTGGGCAGCAAGTTGACGTAGGCGCTGTTGGCGCCGTAGCTCGGCTGTCCGGGAAGGACGACCTCGGTGAGGGTGTGCGAGCCGTCGGTGTTCACGACGTTGAGCCAGCAGCGGTAGGAGCGGGCGCGCATGCTGACGGTGCTGGCGTTGGGCAGGGTGCCGGTGCGGGTCTCGTCGTCGGGGTTGACGATGATGTAGAGGCCGGCGCGGCGGGAGAACTTGTTCTGCACCATGCCGGCGGTGTCGCCGGAGGAGGCGGGCTCGATGAGGTAGCGGCCGCCGTTGTCGGTGGCGGTGTTGTCGATGCCGGGGAGCGTCAGCTCGGTGACGCCGTGGACGCTGGTGCGGAGGTTGCCGCCGTAGCTGGAGGTGGCGAAGGACTTGAAGTTGGCGAGCTGGGTGGCGGTGGGGGTGGAGCCGCTCGAGCCGCTGTTGGACGAGTAGAAGTGGTCGCGCCAGATGGAGCCGCTGTAGATGTTGGTGCCGGTGCCGGCCGGATTCTGGAAATAGAGCGCGCCGGAGCCGCCGGGCCCGGCGTCGGCGGTGTCGGTCTCGTTGTAGATCGTGCCCTTGTAGCCGGTGTTGGCGAAGAAGCCGCCCTTGGCGGTGACGCGGTCGGTGAAGCGGATGGTGTTGGCGAAGCCGCTCTGGCTGCGGGCGATGAGGTTGCCGTTGGAGTGGACCGGGCCGCTGATCGTCATGTTGGCGCCGGGCGAGAACTCGAGGTCCTCGTTGTAGAAGATGGCGAACTGGAAGAGCGGGATCTCGGTGACGGTGAGCTGCTGGCGCGCGTAGGCGGTGACCGCGCCGACGGCCGGGTGGGTCATGGTGGACTTGGCGATGATGTCGACCTGGCCGGTGGCGACCTGAAGGCCGTAGTTGGTGTCGCTGGTGTTGGTGACCTGGGCTAGGCCCTGCGAGCTGGTGAGGCCGGCGTAGATCTCGGAGTCGGAGGGCGCGGAGAAATCGGTCGTGAGCACGCTGTCGGGCGGCATGTAGATGTCGGTGAAGCGGCGCGGGGTGAGGTTGCGGACCTTGTAGAGCTTGGTGGTGATCTGCTCGGAGCCGTAGAGCGCGACGTTCTCGGCCATGTTGCGCGCACGCATCATCAGGCGCTGGCGCTCGTTGGAGCGGCGCTCGGTGACGGAGTATTTGAGGATGCTGCCGGTGAGCAGCGCCGCCATGAAGATGAAGAAGATGACGACGATGAGAGCGGAGCCGCGTTGCGCGCGGAGGAGGCGAGGGAGGGTCGGGTGCATGGGGATCATTTCCGCGGGGAGATCGTGTAGTTGAAGCTGGAGCTCGAGAGCAGGTTGTTGGTCGTCGTGCCGTTGATGACCTCGACGTTGACCGAGACGCTGTAATTGGTGGGCGTGTCGGTGTCGGTCTCCGTGGCGAAGATCGGGTAGTAGTAGGCCGGATTGGAGCCGGTCTGGAGCCGGCCGCGCGCGCTGGCGACGATCTGGCGGGAGCCGGTGGGCGTCGGGTTGGAGTTCAGGTTGACGGAATTCAGCAGCGTGGTGATGGAGCTGGAGGTGCCGGCACTGCCGTAGTCGGTGCTGGCGTAGTAGCGGATCGGCGCGCGCGCGCTCGTGTCGGCCGTGACGCGGTAATAGATGCGGAACTGCCGGATGTTCGAGGTGGCGTCGTCGGTATCGACCCGGGACACGAGCACGACGCAATCGCCGTAGGCGAGCTGGGTGCCGTAGGAGTCCGACTGGAGCGTGGCGACGTCGGTCGAGAGGTTCACGCTGCCGTCGAGCTTGGTGTAGTTGGGGAAGACGTAGAACTCGGTGGCGTCGAGGGTCTCCTTCGACATCTGCGCGATGAAGTAGCGGAGCGAGGCGTTGGTGGAGAGACGCTCGCCGTCGCGATACATGATTTTCAGGCCCATGACGAAGATGCCGAGCGCGCCGCCCATCGCCATGCCGACGATGGTCATGGAGATGAGGGCCTCGACGAGGGTGAAGCCGCGTGCGCGGCGGCGCGGGTCCGCGGAGCGGAGAGGGAAGGCGGGGGCGGTTTTCATTGGTCGTAGCGCGTGCGGAGGAAGACCTCGCGATCGACGGCGGTGCGGCGGCGCGCGCCGTCGGCGTAGCTGTAGGAGTAGACGAGGGTGATCTTCTTCACGTCGCTCACGTCGTGCGCGACGTCGGGGATCTCGTCGATCCACACCCAGACGTGGAGGGTGAGCGGCTGGGAAGAGGTGCCGCTGACGCTGGAGAGCGTGAGCGGTCCGATGATGTTGTCGGGCACGTCGAGGCTCGAGGCGGTGGCGGACTCGGAGGGCCGGCTGGTCGGCGCGCCGCCGGTGGTCTTGCATTGCAGCCAGGTGACCTGGTCCTGGTTGAGGCGGACGCGGATGTAGGGCGCGCTCTTGCCGGAGCCGGGGAAGGCGTCGTAGGTGGCCTGGTCGGGGTCGGTGCTGGTGCTCGGGACGAGCGTGGTGTAGTCGAACGTCTTGATCTGTTCGACGATGCCGTAGACCAAGCTGGTGGCGGCGGCGTGCAGCACGCTCGACTCGGTGACGCGGCGCGACTGGATGAAGGCGCCGAGGAAGCCGAGCAGCGTCGTGGCCATGAGGGTCATGGCGAACATGGTTTCCACGAGCGTCAGGGCGCGGATGCCGCGGGGGCGCGCGGGGGAGGTCGGGGCGGACGGGGGCGCGTTGAGCATGCGTCCATTATGCCCGCGGGCCGCTAAGGCCGACATGGCCGACGGCTCATCGCAAAAGCCTCCCCGAAAACTAGAGGCGATCGCCTCCCCGCGTGTAAACGGGGCGGCGTCCGCCTAGAGCGATTCGCGCTGCGCCTCGGTGTAGAGGGCGGCGGCCTGGGCGCGGCGCTGGATGCCGAGCTTGTCGAAGATCGTGGCGAGGTAGTTTTTCACGGTCTTCTCGGTGAGATTGAGCTGCTCGCCGATTTCCTTGTTGGTGAGCCCCTCGGTCAGCAGGGCGACGACCCGCTGCTCCTGGAAGGAGAGCGACTTGATCTTGTCGACGGCGCTCAGCTCCGGGCCGCGGCGCACGAGGCTGACGACCTGGCCGGCGAGGGTCGGGTCGAGCACGGAGCGGCCCGAGGCGACCTGGAGAATGGCGGCGGCGAGGGTGGCGCTGTCGTTGTCCTTGAGCAGATAGCCGTAGGCGCCGGCGGCGATGGCCTGCTGCACGTTGCGCTCGTCGGTGGCGGAGGTGAGGATGAGCACGCGCACCGTGGGCAGCCGGTCGGAAATCTCGCGGCAGGCCGCGAAGCCGGGCTTGTCGGGCAGGCGCAGGTCAAGGAGCACGAGGTCGGGCTTCAGGCGCTCGGCGGCGGCCACGCCCGCGGCGGCGGTGCCTTCCTCGCCGACGATCTCGATGTCGGCGCGATCCTCGAGCGCCGCGCGCAGGCCGAGGCGGATCAACGGGCTGTCGTCGACGAGCAGGACGCGAATGCGGCGGGCGGGGGCATTCATGAGGCGGAGGCAACGGGCAAGGTGAGCAGGACGCGAGTGCCTTTTCCGGGAGCGGACTCGACCTGCAGGGTGCCGCCGAGCGCCGCGGCGCGCGCGCGCATGTTGGCCAGGCCGTGGCCGCCGGCGCCGGTCTGATCGGGGGCGAAGCCCGCGCCGTCGTCGGCGATCGCGAGCGCCAGCGCGCCGGCGTCGTGTGCGGCGCGCAGGGTGATGCGCTGGGCGCGACCATGGCGGATGCTGTTGCTCACGGCCTCGCGGACGATGTTGACCAGCTCCGACGCGTGCTCGGCCGGAATCAGCTCGAGCGCCGCCGGGTCGAAGCGCTGGTCGAGGGCCACGTGGTCGGGCACGAGGCCCTTGAGCGTGGAGGCGAGGGCGGTGGGGAAGGATTCGCGCCGGAGATTCTCCGGCTCGAGCTCGCGGATGTAGGCGCGGACCTCCTGGTTGAGGCGGCGGAGCTCGATCACGCACTGGTCGAGCCGCTCCTCGATCGCGGGCGCGGCGGTCATCTTCTTGCGCACGCTCTCCAGCGCGAGACTCACGGCGTAGAGCGTCTGGCTCATGTTGTCGTGCAGTTCGCGGCCGAGCCGGATGCGCTCCTCGAGCGAACGGTCGAGCAGCGTGCGGCTGACCTGGAGGTCCTCCTCGGCGCGGCGCCGGGCGTCGTGCTCGCGCTCGAGCGCCGCGCCGCGCTCGACGGTGAGGCGGGCGAACTGCTCGAGGCCCGCCGCGTCGCGGCGCCAGGGCGCGCGCGTGTCGCGTTCCACCGCCGGCCGCGAGCCCGCCAGGCTGAACACCAGCGGCACCGCGCCGAGCAGCAGGGCGAGGAAGATCGTGGTGATGAACAGCCGCTGGTGCGACCGGCGCAGGCGTTCCAGGGTCGGCGAATGGCCCGCCGCGGTGACGATCCAGCCCGGGTGGCCGGCGAGAGTGACCGTGGCGAAGACGTTGTCGGGACCGGCCGGCGGGCTGCCCGGCGCGCGTTCCAGCTGCACGTCGGCCTGCGCGAGCTGGCTGAGGTCGCGGCGGTAGCGCTCGTCCCATTTCTCGGGCGGCCGCGGGGCGAGCCGGAGGGCGGCGTCGAGGGTGTGCCCAAGGCGCTCGCTGGCCTCGCCGCGGGCCGCCGCCTCCTGCCGCAGCCACCAGGCCTGGAGCGAAAACGCCGCGACCAGGAACACCCCGACGAGGGTGATCGAGAGCAGCAGGGCGCGGGCGAGGGGAGTCATGGCGACGTTTTCCACCGTGTCCTAGGCCGCGCGGCGAGTCCCGTCAAAATCTTCGACAAACGGCCCCCGACCACTACTTTGACCGTTCTTTTCATGAAGTCGTTCTACCTGACCACCGCCATTGACTACGTCAATGGCTCGCCGCATCTCGGCCACGCCTACGAAAAGGTGCTGTCCGACGTCATCGCGCGCACGAAGCGAATGCAGGGTCAGGACGTCTTCTTCCTCACCGGCACCGACGAACACGGCCAGAAGATCCAGCAGAGCGCGCGCGCCAAGGGCGTGCCGACGCAGCAGTTCGTCGACGAGACCGCCGCGGAGTTCGTCCAGCTGGCCAAGCTCCTCAACCTCTCCAACAACGATTTCATCCGCACCACCGAGCCGCGCCACAAGCAGGTCGTGCGCGACTGCCTGCAGCAGCTCTTCGACAAGGGCGAGATCTACAAGGCGGAATACAAGGGCTTCTACTCGCCGCGCCAGGAGCAGTTTTTGCAGGAGAAGGACCGCCTGCCCGACGGCAAGTGGCCGGAGATCTTCGGCGAGGTCATCGAGATCACCGAGAGCAACTACTTCTTCAAGCTGCGCGCCTACCAGCAGTGGCTGATCGACTACATCACCGCGCACGAGGACTTCGTGTTCCCGGCCCACCGCCGGAAGTCGCTGCTCGAGTTCCTCAGCGAGCCGCTCAACGACCTCTGCATCTCGCGTCCGAAGGACCGCCTCGAGTGGGGCATCCCGCTGCCGTTCGACGAGAACTACGTCACCTACGTGTGGTTCGACGCGCTGCTGAACTACTACACCGCGGTGAAGGACAACGGCCGCTGGCCCGCCGACTTCAACGTCATCGGCAAGGACATCCTCATCCCCGCGCACGGCATCTACTGGCCGATCATGCTGCACGCGCTCGGCCTGCCGCCGCCGAAGGCCCTGCTCGTGCACGGCTGGTGGTCGGTCAACGGCGCCAAGATGTCCAAGAGCACCGGCAACTTCGTCGATCCGGTCGAGTTCACGAAAACCTGGAACGTCGACTCGCTGCGCTACTTCCTCGTGCGCGAGATGACGGTCGGCATGGACGCGGACTTCTCGCAGGAGCAGTTCCTTGTCCGCTACAACAGCGAGCTCGCGAACAGCCTCGGCAATCTCGTCAATCGCACGCTGAACATGACGACGCGCTTCGCTGCGGGCGTCGTGCCGACGGCCGAAGTGACCGAGGATCCCGAGCGCGAGCTGCAGGCGCTGTGGCCGAAGACGCGCGACGAGTTTTTCGCGCTCTGCGACGGCTTCCAGTTCCATATCGCACTCGAGCGCGCGATGCAGTTCATCACCGCGACGAACGCCTACATCGAGAAGCGCGCGCCGTGGAAGCTCGCCAAGGACCCGTCGCCCGCCGCGCAGGCCCAGCTCCGCACCACGCTTGCCACGATCGCCGAGGCGCTGCGTCTCGGCTCCGCGCTGCTCTGGCCGGTGATGCCCGCGGCGGTCGACAAGATCCGCACCGGCCTCGCCTTGCCGCCGCTCGCGCAGTGGGAAGGCGAACTCGAATGGGGCGGCCGCCTCGCCGGCGCCAAGCTCGGTGCGGTCGACATCCTGTTCCCGAAGCCCGCGACGGAGAAGAAGGGCTGACGCGTCCGCTTCGCCCCGGCGATGCTCCACCTCCCCGTCAATCCCGCCGCGAACTCCACCCCGGAGGCGCTGCGGGCGTTTTGGGCGACTGCGCCGAGCGCGCGCGCGGCGCCGGCCGGCCGCAGCTGGTGAGCATCAGCGTGGCGGTCGAGAGCCTCGATCCGCTCGCCGTGCTCGAGTCGATCTTCGAGGAGCACGAGCCGCATTTCTACATCGAGCGACCGAGCTCCGGTTTCGCCGTGGCCGGCGCGGAGGCGGTGCTGTCGTTCGAGGTGCACGGCCCGTCGCGTTTCGCGGCGGCGAAGGAGTTCGTCGCGCAGACGCTCGCGCAGACCATCGCCGTCGGGCCGCTCGACGAGACCTTTGCCGGACCGCACTTCTTCGTCGCGGCGGGTTTCGCCGACGAGGCGGCGCCGGACGCGGCGTTTCCCGCGCTGCGCGTCTTCGTGCCGCGCTGGCAGGTGTCGCGCCGCGGCGACGGCTCGGTGGCGGTCGCCAATCTCGTCGTCACGCCCGAGCTGCCGCTCGATCTCGTCACCGCCAAGGTGGCGAAGGCGCACGCGAAGTTCCGCTCGTTTGACTACTCCTCCGCGCGCAACCGCGAGCGCCCGTCCGCGCCGAAGCGCATCGAGGAAATCGGCGGTGCCGGCGCCTACCAGCGCGCGGTCGCGGCCGGGCTCGCGGGCATCGCCCGCGGCGATTACCAGAAGATCGTGCTCGCGCGCGCCCAGCGGCTGACGACGGCCGAGCCGTTTCATCCGCTCGGCGTGCTGAATCACCTGCGGCAGCGCTATCCGGGCTGCTACGCCTTCTCCGTCGCGAACGGCCGGGGCCAGAGCTTCATCGGCGCGTCGCCGGAGCGGCTGGTGCGCGTGGCCGAGGGCCGCATGCACACCGAGGCGCTCGCCGGCTCGGCGCCGCGCGGCAAGTCTGCCAGCGAGGACGCCGCGCTCGCCCGCGCGCTGGCGCAGGACGACAAGGAGCTGCGCGAGCACCGCTTCGTCATCGCCGCGATCGGACGCCGCCTCGCCGACCTCGGCATCCAGCTGGAGCACGCCGCGACGCCGCGCCTGCTCGGACTGGCGAACGTCCAGCACCTGCACACGCCTATCAGCGCCACGCTGCCGGCGGGCGTGCACATCCTCGATCTCGTCGCCCGGCTGCATCCGACGCCGGCGGTCGGCGGCACGCCGCGCGAGCGCGCGGTGCCAGCGATCGCGCAGCTGGAGCCGTTCGCGCGCGGGCTTTACGCGGGCACCAGCGGCTGGGTGGACCATCGCGGCGGCGGCGAGTTCTTCGTCGGGCTGCGCTCGGCGCTGGTCGACGGGTGCACGGCGACGGCGTATGCCGGCGCCGGCATCGTGGCCGGCTCGGACCCGGAGAAAGAATTCGCCGAGACGGAGCTGAAGTTCAAAGCTCTGATCGAAGCCCTGACCGACGCATGAGCCGCGACCTCGCCCTCGATTTCCGCAACGTGAACTCGCTCTGGGGCAGCGTGCTCGTGGAGACGCTGGCGCGGCTGGGCGTGCGACAGGCGGTGATCTCCCCGGCTCGCGCTCGACGCCGCTGACGGTGCAGTTCGCGGCGCACCCGGCGTTCGAGGCGATTCCCGTGCTCGACGAGCGCTCGGCGGCGTTCTTCGCGCTCGGCCTGGCCCGGCAATCGCACCGGCCGGTCGTGCTGCTGTGCACGAGCGGCACGGCGAGGGCGAACTACTTCCCGGCGGTGATCGAGGCGCGCGAGAGCGGCGTGCCGCTGCTGGTGATCACGGCCGACCGGCCGCCGGAGATGCGCGAGTGTCGCTCCGGCCAGGCGATCGACCAGCAGAAGCTGTTCGGCGGCTACGTGACTTTCTACCACGAGCTCTGCGTGCCGGAGGCGAGCGTGGCGCGGCTGCGCTACCTGCGGCAGACGGTCGCGCACGCGGTCGAGCGCACGCTCGGGCCGGTCGCCGGACCGGTGCACCTGAACGCGCCGTTCCGCGACCCGCTGCCGCCGGTGCCGGACGACGCGGCCGAAGCGCTGCGGGGCGAGATCGCGGGGAAGTTCTTTGCGCACCTGCAGGTCGGCGAACCCGCGGGCGCCGCGCCGCGGGCGATCGCGCTGGGCGGGCGCGGCCTCATCGTCGCCGGACAGGTGCGCGTCGCGGACGCCGCCGGTTATGCGCGCGCCGTCGGACGCTTGGCGAGGCGGCTGGGCTGGCCGGTGCTGGCGGACGCGCTGTCGCCGCTGCGGAATTTCGCGAAGCTCGTGCCGGGACTCGTCACGCGCTACGACGTGATCGCGCGCTCGGCGGAGTGGACAAAGGAATTGCAGCCGTCGCACGTGCTCTGCCTGCACGACTGGCCGACGAGCAAGCCGCTGCGGCAATGGCTCGGCGAGGGCGATGTGCCGGTGACTTTCGTGACTACCCGCGCGGACAATCCCGATGCGTTGCACAGCGCGACGCGTGTGGTGCGCGCCGACGTGTCCGCCTTCGCCGCGACGGTGCGGGCGCGGCCGGCGCCGCGCGCCTGGGTGCGCCGCTGGACGGAAGCGGAGCGGCGGATCGAGGCGCGGTTGCGCCGCGGGCTCGCCGGCGCGCCGGGCCTCTTCGAGGGGCAGGCGAGCGCACTGCTCCCGCGCGTGTTGCCGAAGGGCACGACGGTGATGTTCGCCAACTCGATGCCCGTGCGCGACGCGGAATATCTCTGGCCGGCGAACGACCGGGCGCACGTCATCCACTGCAACCGCGGCGCGAACGGCATCGACGGCACGCTGTCGACGGCGCTCGGCCTCGCGCATCGCGGTGCGCCCGCCGTGCTGGTCACGGGCGATCTCGCGCTGCTGCACGACACGAACGGCTTTCTGCTCGCGCGCGAGCTGCGCGGCAGCCTGACCGTCGTGCTGATGAACAACGACGGCGGCGGCATCTTCGAGCACCTGCCGGTGGCGCAGTTCGAGCCGCCGTTCGAGCGTTTCTTCGGCACGCCGCAGTCGGTCGACTTCGCCAGACTCTATGCGACCTATGGCGTGGCGCACACCGTCGTGCGCGACTGGCGGCATTTCGAGCGGCTGCTGGGCCGCTTGCCCGCGCGCGGCGTGCGCGTGCTCGAGGTGCGCACGGACCGGAAGCGCGATGCGGCTTTCCGCAAGGCGCTGTTCGCGGCGGCGGCCAAATAAAAACCCGCGACAGGAGTCGCGGGTCGGCGGTAGGGGCGCTTGCCCTCAAGCGCCCTGATCGAGGGCCGTTGCGGGCAACGGCCCCGACCGAGGCAGAATCACGGGAACAGGCCGCGCTTGGCCTTCGCCTCGGCGACACGGGCGATGCCCAGCACCAGGGCGGCGGTGCGACGGGAGCACTTGTATTTCGCCTTGGTCTCGTCGACGGACGCCTTGGCCTTGGCGAGCATGCGGTGGAGCTTCTCGAAGACCTCCTCCTTCGACCAGTAGTAGGCGGACTGGTTTTGCAGCCACTCGAAGTAGGAGACGATGACGCCGCCGGAGTTGCAGAGGACGTCGGGGATCAGCTCGATGTCGCCGCGCTCGGCGATGATCTTGTCGGCTTCGTTGGTGGTCGGGCCGTTGGCGCCCTCGGCGATGAGACGGCACTGGAGCTTGCCGGCGTTCTTGTCGGTGATGACGCGCTCGAGGGCGGCCGGGATGAGGACGGTGCAGGGCTGGACGAGCAGCTCGTCGTTGGTGAGCGAATCGCCGCCCTTGTAGCCCTGGAGGGACTTGTTCGCGGCGATGTAGGCGAGGGCGTCCTTCACGTTGATGCCGGCCTTGTTGTAGACGCCGCCGGTGAAGTCGGAGATGCCGATGATCTTCGCACCCCAGGCGGAGAGGGCGAGGGCGGTCTCGCTGCCGACGTTGCCGAAGCCCTGGATGATCACGCTCGTCTCGGAGGCCTTGATGCCCAGGTCGGTCAGGTAGGCCTTGGTGAACCACGCGACGCCTTCGCCGGTGGCTTCGCGGCGGCCGAGGGAGCCGCCGAGCGCGATGGGCTTGCCGGTGATGACGCCCGGGTCGTAGTGGCCGACGTGGTTGGAATAGGTGTCCATCATCCAGGCCATGACCTGCTCGTTGGTGCCGACGTCGGGCGCCGGGATGTCGAGCTGCGGCCCGATGAACGTCGCGATCTCCTGCATGTAGCGGCGGGAGAGGCGTTCGAGTTCGCCGGTGGACATGTCGCGGGCGTTGACGACGACGCCGCCCTTGGCGCCGCCGAAGGGCAGGCCGACGAGCGAGCATTTCCAGCTCATCCACATGGCCAGCGCGGCGACCTCGCCGAGCGTGACGTCGTGGTGGAAACGGATGCCGCCCTTGGCGGGGCCGGTGGAGATGTTGTGCTGGACGCGGTAGCCCTCGTAGGTGAGGACGCGGCCGTCGTCCATGCGGACGGGCAGGGTGACGGTCAGCGTGCGGCGAGGCTGCTTGGTGCGCTCGCGCACGCCGGCTTCCATGCCGAGGATGTCCGCGGCGGCGTCGAATTGGTTGCAGGCCTGCTGGAAGACCGGCGAGTTGTAGATGCTATTCGTGAGAGGCATAGATAACGGATTAGGCGCGGGGGCGCCGGGGGTTGGAATGCGGCGAGATTGGTCGGGAGGGGGCCCTTTAGCAATTGGCTTCCCGCCGGCCGCCGCCTTCAATGAAAGCGCCTAATTACGAGAGTAACGGGCGTGATTTATGGGCGCGCTGGCGAGATTTTTGTCGTGGTGCCTGCAGAAGCTGACCTTCGGCTTGCTGCTGCTGGGGCTCGGCCTGGCCGGCTTCGGGCTGTGGCTTTACCTGCGGGACAACGTCGATTTCGACCTGCGCCGGCAGGACCTGATCCGGGCGCTGACCGGGGAGACCGGCAAGCTCCGCGAGGCCCTGAAGGACGTGCAGGTGCGCCTCGACGGGATGACGGCGGACCAGGCGCGCCAGGAGCAGCGGGCGACCGAAGCGGCCCGGCTGGCGGCGGAGCTCGACGCGCTCAACAGCGGCCTGAACCGGCTCACCACGCCCGGCGAGCAGGTGAAGTTGAACGACGAGCGCCTCGCGCGCCTGCGCCAGACCGAGCAGGAGGCGCGCGCGCAGGTCGCCGCGCTGCGCGAGGCCCGGAAGCGCGCGCAGTGGGAGCGGGACGGCCTCGAGATCGCCCTCGGCAAGCTCGAGGTGCAGCTGCAGGCCGCCGAGCGGCAGAAGTCGAAGGTCCTGCATTATGCGCACGCGGCGTGGGATCGCTTCGGCCGGCACGTGCTCCTCGTCGTCGCGCTCTGGTTCCTCGGACCGCCGCTCGGTCGCGTGGCGGCGTATTTCCTCGTGGCGCCGTTCATTTCCAGCCGGGCGCCGGTGCGGCTCGGGACGGTCGCCGCCGCGGACGTGACCGTGCGCGGCAGCGACGCGTCGATCGACGTCGTGCTCGAGCCGGGCGACGTGCTGTGGGTGAAGGAGAAATTTCTCCAGGCTTCGGACGAAGGGCTGCTCAAGCGCACCCGCTGGCTGCTGGACTGGGGCATGCCGTTCACCTGCCTCGCGGCCGGGTTGAAGGAGCTGATCGAGATGCGCAACGCGGCGCCCGAGGCGAAGCTGCGGGCGACCTTCTCCAGCCAGGACGACGCCCACGTGGAGCTGGCGGTCGTCACCGTGCCCGCCGGGGCGAGCCTGGTGCTGCGGCCGAGCTACCTGGCCGGCCTGATCGGTCCGCTCGGACGGAGGAAGACCGCAATCCGGCGACACTGGCGGCTGTTCACGCTGCAGTCGTGGGCCACGGGCCAGTTCCGGTATTTCGAGTTCGTCGGCCCGTGCACCCTGCTGCTCGCGGGCAGTCGCGGCGTGCGCGCGGAGGTGCTGGCGGCGCAGCCGGGGCTGCCGGTGCCGGGGCGGCGCGCGAACCAGGACGCGACGATCGGCTTCACGCCGGGCCTGGCCTACCGGCCGGTGCGGGCGGAGACCTTCTGGGCGTATTTCCGCGGGCAGAACCCGCTGTTCGACGACCTGTTCGAGGGCACGGGCGTTTTCCTCTGTCAGCAGACCTCGGCCAAGGGCGAGGCGGCGGAGCAGCGGAAGGCGATGGCCAGCCTGCGCGACGGGCTGTTGCGGATTTTCGGCCTTTGAGCGTTTGCCGCGGGCCCGAGTTTGGCTAGCCGTCTACCGATGCCGATGTTCAAGCTGCATGCCGATTACCAGCCCACGGGCGACCAGCCGCAGGCGATCGAGAAGCTCGTCGCCTCGATCCGCGCCGGCCACCGCGACCAGACGCTGCTCGGCGTCACGGGCTCGGGCAAGACGTTCACGATGGCCAACGTCATCGCGCAGCTCGACCGGCCGACGCTGATCATCTCGCACAACAAGACCCTGGCGGCGCAGCTCTACTCGGAGTTCAAGAATTTCTTCCCCGAGAACGCGGTCGAATACTTCGTCAGCTACTACGACTACTACCAGCCCGAGGCCTACGTGCCGTCGAGCGACACCTACATCGAGAAGGACTCGTCGATCAACGAGGAGATCGAGCGCCTGCGCATCTCGACCACCAGCTCGCTGGTGAGCCGGCGCGACGTGATCGTGGTTGCGAGCGTCTCGTGCATCTACGGCCTCGGCTCGCCCGAGGAGTTTTCGCAGATGCGCATCCAGATCCGCCGGGGCGAGGAGCTCGGGCGGCAGAAGTTTCTCGAGCGGCTGGTGGACAATCTTTACGAGCGGAACGACTACGAGCTGAAGCGCGGCTGCTTCCGCGTGCGCGGCGACGTGGTGGACGTCATGCCGGCCTACCTCGAGCACGGCCTGCGGGTGGAGTTCTTCGGCGACGAGATCGAGGCGCTGACGGAGTTCGAGCCGGTGAGCGGCGCGGTGCTGCGCAAGATCGACCAGTTCGACCTTTATCCCGCCAACCAATACGTCACCTCGCGCGGCAAGCTCGAGGGCGCGATCGCCGGCATCAAGCGCGAGCTGGCCGAGCGCGTGGCGCTCTTCGAGCGCGAGCAGAAGTTCCTCGAGGCGCAGCGGATCAAGATGCGCACGACCTACGACCTCGAGATGCTCCAGGAAATGGGCTTCTGCAACGGCATCGAGAACTACTCGCTGCATCTCACCGGCCGGAAGCCGGGCGAGCGGCCGTTCTGCCTGATCGACTTTTTCCCGAAGGATTTCCTCACCTTCATCGACGAGAGCCACGTGAGCGTCTCCCAGATCGGCGGGATGTATAACGGCGACATCGCGCGCAAGCAGACGCTGGTGAACTTCGGCTTCCGTCTGCCGTCGGCGCTCGACAACCGCCCGCAGAGCTTCGCGGAGTTCCAGCAGATCACGGGGCAGACGCTCTACGTCTCCGCCACGCCGGCGAAGTTCGAGCTCGAGCGCTCGGCCGTCGTGGCCGAACAGGTGATCCGCCCCACCGGCCTGCTCGATCCGGAGATCACGCTGCGCCCGACCAAGGGGCAGGTGGAGGACCTGATCGGCGAAATCCGCCGCGCGGTGGAGCAGGGCGAGCGCGTGCTGGTCACGACGCTGACGAAGCGCCTCTCCGAGGACATCACCAGCTACCTGCGCGACGCGAAGATCCGCGTCGAGTATCTGCACTCCGACATCGATGCGCTCGAGCGCGTCGAGATCCTGCGCAATCTCCGCCAGGGCAACTTCGACGTCCTCGTCGGCATCAACCTGCTCCGCGAGGGCCTCGACCTGCCCGAGGTCGCGCTGGTCGCGATCCTCGATGCCGACAAGGAGGGCTTCCTCCGCAGCGAGACCAGCCTGCTGCAGACCGCCGGCCGCGCCGCCCGCCACGAGAAGGGGCGCGTGATCTTCTACGCCGACGTCCAGACCGATTCGATCCGCCGCACCATCGAGGAGACGCGGCGCCGCCGCGAGAAGCAGATGGCCTACAACCTCGCCCACGGCATCACCCCGCGCAGCGTCAAGCGCGCCGCCCAGGCGAGCCTGCACGTCTACGACGGCACGGGCGCGGACCGGAACGCCGCCGCGGTGGCCGAGGACATCGACGACGTCGCCGCGGTGATTGCCGAGCTCGAGGACGAGATGCAGGAGGCGGCGAACAGGCTCGAGTTCGAGCGCGCCGCGCTGCTCCGCGACCAGATCGCGACCCTCAAGTCCGGCGGCAAGGCGACGCCGCCCTCCGGTTCCGGCGCGCGCGGCGCCAGGAAAAACGCCGCCCGAAATCGGCGCGGCGTTGAGGCTCAGCGGCCGGTGCCGGCCTTGTAGCCCGGCGCCGTCGTGGTGATGTTCCGCATCGCGTCGGCGGTCTGCTCCTGCTGCTGCTCCGAGGTCTTGAGCTGCGTCTTCTTCGCTTTCTTGGGCACCCAGCTGCCGAGCGGGGTGTATTCGACCGTGTCGTCCTGCGCCGGGGTTTTCTCCGCCGTGGCCTGGGGGCGGAGGTCCGGCTGGCACAGCCGGCGAGGGCGACGAGCAGAAGCGCCGCGAGTGCGGCACGAGCGGGGCGGGCGATGGCACTCATGAGCGTGGCGGCAAGCGCGACGCAGGGACGGCCGGCCGCTTACGCGCCCGGATCCGCGGTGCGGCACTCGGCCATGACGCGCAGCCAGATCTCGCGCAGGTCGAACAGGCGCGGCATGGCGAACTCCCGGTAGCGCGCCAGCAGGCCGCCGTCGGACTCGGTCGAGGTGCCGAGGCGGGCCAGGGTCTCGTTGAGCTCGCGCAGGGCGCGCTTGAAGAAGCAGATCGCCAGCGCGTAGTCGCCCATGTCGAGCGATTGCACGGCCTGGAGCGCGTGCTCGCGGCCGCGGTAGAGCGAACCGGCGACGGCGAGGCCGACCGCGGGATGGATGCGCTCCGGATGCGACGCAATGCGCTCCCAGTTGGCGATCAGACCCAGGTAAAGGGCCTTGGTGGCGATGTGCACCGGGTTGCGGTGGACGGTGTAAAGGTCGAAATCCTCCTCGAAGCCCGGGCTGTCGGCTTCCTCGACCTGCTCCGCGTCGAAATCCTGCTCGGGGCCGGCCGCCTCATCGGGCTGCATATCCCAGCCCATGCGGCGGGCGACTTCATCGATGCGATCCGGCGCCGTCGGGAGCTGCTCGTAATGCTTCACGTAGTCCCGCACCGCGGTCTCGTGCTCGGCCAGATACTGTTCCCAATCCGCTTCGGTCCACGAGAGCTCCCGGCGCTCATCCCAGTCGTTCTCGAACATTCCGTCGGAATCTTGGTTGGTCATTTAAGGAAGAGGCGTCCGGTGGGACGCTCGCGGCAGTGTGCGAAGCGAGGGGGCTCGCGCAATTAAAATTCTCAGCCCGACTCGGTTTCGATTTGCCGGCGCGGCGCGACGTTTGTGTCATGTCGCGATGGCCGACGTGCACCATGAAACCGTTTACTTCACGGGTCACGTGCAGGGGGTGGGTTTCCGCTACCAGACGCTGCAGGTCGCCAAGGGATTTGAGGTCGCCGGTTTCGTGCGCAATCTCCCGGACGGCCGGGTGCAGCTCGAAGCCGAGGGGACGGCCGGTGAGGTCGCCGCCTTCGTCGCCGCCGTGCACGAGCACCTGGAAGCTTACATTCGCAAGATCGAACGCTCCTCCGCGCGCGGGCCCGCGCAATTCTCCGGTTTCACGATTAGATGAACTCGCCCCTCGATGCGCCGGCCGTGTGGCTCGAGCGCCTCGTGAAGGATTACGCGTCCGACTGGCGCGGCGGACGGGTGCGCGCGCTCGACGGCGTCACGCTCGCCGTCGCCCGCGGCTCGGTCTGCGCCCTGGTCGGCGCGAACGGCTCCGGCAAGAGCACCGCGCTGAAGCTTTGCGCCGGGCTCGTGCGGCCGACGGCCGGCGGGTGCCGCGTGGCCGGCCTCACGCCCGCCGAGGCGGCCCGATGCGGTCGCGTGGCCTACCTGCCGGAGGAGACGCTGCTGCCGGATTTCGATAGCGCGCGCGGCTTCCTGCGGCGCCTCGCGGCGATCGGCGGGATCGACGGGGCCGCCGCCGGCGCGGCGGTGGAGACGGCGCTGGCGCAGACAGGCCTGGCGGCCCTGGCCGACCGGCCGCTCGCGACGTTTTCCAAGGGACAACGGCAGCGCGTCGGGCTCGCGCAGGCGCTCCTGCGCGGTCCGGACATCCTGCTGCTAGACGAACCCGCGTCGGGCCTCGATCCGCACGCCCAAGCGGCGCTGCAGGCGCTCATCGTCCGGCAGCGCGCCCTCGGCCGCACGGTCGTGCTCACCGCGCACTTCCTGACGCCGCTGGAGGAGTTCTGCGACCAATTCGTGCTGCTGCACGGCGGCCGCGTGATCTTCGAGGGCTCGCGCGCGGCGGTGACGGCGCGCGGAGGACTCGAGCGGATCTACCGGAAGGAAGTGCCGCCGTGAAGCCGCTGCGGCAATTCTGGGCGCTGGCCCAGCTCTGGATCGCCGTGGCGCTGCGCCTGCGCGCGGGTTGGGCGGTCGGCGCCGCGGCGGTGGCGCTGGTGGCGGGAGGCGCTCTGGTGCGCGAGCTGCATTTCGGCAGCGCGGAAGCCGGCTTCCTCGTCGACTACGCCGCCGGAGTGGTGGCCGCGGGCGGCGCGGTGCTCGCGGCGCTGGTCGGTCCGGCGCTGTTCTTCGAGGGCTGCGCTCGCACACGACGGCGGTGGTGCTGCTGCACGGAGCCCGCCGGAGCGCCGTGGCGGGCGCGCAAATTCTCGCCACCGGGGTCGTGCTGGGCTGGATGACGGGGCTCGGCATCCTCGCCACGCTCGCGCTGCTGCAGGCGACCGGGCACGGCGCGGTGGCGGGCGAGGCCGGGCGCGCGCTCGCCCGCGCGAGCGGGCCGTTGCTCGTGCTGGCTCCGGCGGGCGTTTTTCTCGCGTCGCTGGTGCGCAGCGCGCTGCTGGCCACGGTGCTGACCCTGGCGCTGGCTGTCGCCGGGCACCTGGCGCCGGTGATCGGGCACGCGGCCGCGGAGGCGACCGGCATGGCGCGGGCCGGTTGGACGCTGCTGTCCTGGCTCATCCCGAACTTCGGCGTTGCGGACGCGGCGCCGGCCGCCCGCGCCGGGGCTTACTTCGTCGCCTACGCGGCGGTTTACACCGTCCTGGCCGGCTGGAGCTTTTCGCGGCGTGAACTTTAGGCGCTTCCGGAACTGGTGGCTGTTGCCCCTGCTGCTCGGCGCGGGGGCGTTGCTGGCGCAGGTGGCGCCGGCGACGCCGGCGGGGCAGGGCCGGTGGCGCCTGGTGGTCGCCGACTGGAGTTGGGTGCGGGCCGATCTCGCCTGGGAAGGCCGCGACGAGGCGCGGTCGCGCGCGTGGTCGCGCCTGGCGGTCGCGGCGGCGCCGACGGTCGACTACTTCCGGCTCAACGCGGCGCGGATGCACGCCTACGATTTTCCCGCCTGGCGCGAAGCGCGCGAACCCGGCGCGCCCGCGGCGCTGCGGGCGCGCTGGCGGCGGGAGTCGGCCGCCGAGGCCATCGCGTTGCTGACCGTGGAAGGGGCGCCGACCGCGGCCTGCCTCATCGAGGCGGGCAACATCGCGCTCTACGCGCGGCGCGATCCTGCGTCCGCGGCGGAGTTCTACCGGCGCGCCGCCGAGACGCCCGGCGCCCCGTGGCACGCTGGACGCATCTATGCGGAGCTGCTGCGCCAGACCGGCCGCCCGCGCGAGGCGCTCGCGTGGCTGCGCGGGTGGTGGCCGCGCTTGCCGGCGGACGATCCGGCGGCGCAACGCGAGCTGGTGGCTGCGCGCATCGCGGAGCTGGAGCGCGAGCTGGGCGAGCGGCCAGAAGCGCTTTGACAACGCCGCGGGCCGCCGGCTCCATGCCCGGATTCGCCTGATGATTGTCCACTGGCCCTACCTCGTCCTCGCCCTCGCCATGCTGTGGTTTCCCCGGCAGTGGATGCGCCTCGGCAAGCTGTGGCGCAAGTCGCGCAAGCAGCGGGAGACGATGGAGCGCTTCGCCCAGGACGGCGCGAACGACCCGGACGACAAATCCGTGCGGCTCCGGCGCGAACTCCGGAACAAGCGCAACTACCTCGACGCCCTGCGCGGCCTGGCCGGCACGATGGCGCTGTGGGAATTCAGCTTCGAAGCCGGTCCGGAGCGCGAACTGCTGGTGTTCGGCCTCTGCGCCGCCATCACCTTCGCGGCCGTGTTGATCCAGTCGATCCGCTGGCGCGAACGCATCACGTTTTTCGCGGCGATCTTCTTCTATGCCGGAGTGAGCGGCGGCCTGGGCAGCTATTACCCCGGGGCGCTGGCGTTCCTGCTCGTGTGCGCGATCAATCCCGTGATCCCGACGCCGCGGCTGTTCGTGAGCGCGTATGCGCTGCTGCTGCTGCCGTTCAATTTCTTCCTCGGCGACGACAGCCGGATCGCGCTCTTCAACACCGTCGTCCTGCTCGTGCCGGTGATCTGGAGCATGATGGTGAAGCGTCCGATGGTGATCTTCACCCGGAGGCGCAACCTGATGTGGTGAGCGATGGCCGGCGGCGCGAAAATCTGGATCGAGGCCGCGCGCCCGAAGACCCTGCCGGCCGCGGTGATTCCGGTGCTGGTCGGCACGGCCTTCGCGCAGGCGGCGCACGCGGCCGACCTGGTGAAGGCCGCGGTTTGCCTCGCGTTCTCGCTGCTGGTGCAGATCGGCACCAACTTCGCGAACGACTACTTCGACTTTGTCCAAGGCGCGGACACCGCGGAGCGCGTCGGCCCGCGCCGCGCCGTCGCAGCGGGACTGGTGACGCCGCGCACGATGCTGTTTGCGACCGTCCTCGTGCTCGCGGCGGCGTTTGCCGTCGGCCTGCTGCTCGTGGCCGAGGGCGGCTGGATTCTGCTCCCGGTCGGCGTCGTGAGCATCGTCTGCGCGATCGCCTACACTGGCGGGCCGTATCCGCTCGGCTACAACGGGCTCGGCGACCTGTTCGTGTTCATTTTCTTCGGCCTCGTGGCGGTGGGGGCGACGTTCTACGTGCAGGTGCATGCCGTGACGTGGCCGGTGCTCACCGCCGCCGCGGCGGTCGGCCTGCTGGCGGCGAACATCCTCGTCGCGAACAATTATCGCGACGTCGAGACGGACGCGAAGGCCGGCAAGCGCACGCTGGTGGTGCGCTTCGGGCGCCGCTTCGCCTTCTGGCAATACGCGCTGTCGGCGCTCGCGGCGCTGCTGAGCGCGCCGGCGCTGCTGCTGGCGGGCTGGCGCTGGCCGGTGCTGCTGCCGCTCGTGCTTTTCCCCTGGGGCGTGCGGCTGACGCACCGGCTCGGCCGCTCGGCGGACCCGCGCGAGCAGATCGAGGTGCTGGCCGACACGGCGAAATTCCTCGCCGCGTTCGGCGTGCTGCTGAGCGCGGGCGTGATCTGGGGCGCGCGGTGAGCGGCGCTCAGCTCCAGCGCAGGTCCTGCTTGGTCAGCGGGAGCGAGCGGATGCGCTTGCCGGTGGCGGCGAAGATCGCGTTGCACACGGCGGGCGGCAGCGGCGGATAGCCGGGCTCGCCGAGGCCGGTGGGGGATTCTTGCTCTGGACGAAGTGCACGTCGACCTGGGGCGTGTCCATGATGCGGAGCAGCGGGTAGGTGTCGAAATTCGCCTGGGCCACGCGGCCGCGGTCGATCGTGACCTCCTGCAGCCAGGCGGCGCCGAGCGCGTCGATGACGGAGCCCTGCACCTGGTTTTCCGCGCCGCTCAGGTTGATGATCGGGCCGACGTCGCCGACGACGGTGACGCGGTGGACCTTCAGGCTGCCGTCGGGAGCGACGCTGACCTCGGCGACTTCGGCGAAGTAGCCGCGGTGGCTGAAGTGGAACGCCACGCCCTGGCCGGAGCCGCGGGGAGCTTTTGCCCCAGCCGGCTTTTTCGGCGACGGTGCGCAACACGTTCGCCATGCGCGGGGCGTCGTAGGGCAGGCCGCGCGGGCCGGGCGCGGGCATGACCTTGTCGCCGAGCAGATCGAGGCGGAACGCCACCGGATCGCGGCCGGCCGCGTGCGCGAGTTCGTCGATGAAGCTCTGCATCACGAACGCGATGGCATTGCTGCCGGGGGCGCGCAGCGGGCCCGTCGGGATGTTCGTGTTCACGATCGACTGCACCAGGCGGAAGTTCGGCACGAAGCGGCCGGGAAACTCCACCGGGCTCAGTCCGGCGCTGTTGCCGGGGTCCTTGTCGTTGTGGAGGCCGACGGTGACGAAGTGGTTCTGCCAGGCGACGAGCTTGCCCGACGAGTCGACCGCGCCCTTGAGGTTGTGCCAGCCGCAGGGCCGATAGAGGCCGTGCTGGGTGTCCTGCTCGCGCGTCCAGGTCAGCTTGACCGGTCCGCCGGCCTTCTGGGCGATGGCGGCGGCCTCGATGACGTAGTCGTTGGCGAGGCGGCGGCCGAAGCCACCGCCGATGCGCGTGAAGCGGACTTTGATTTTCTCCTTCGGGATCTTGAGCGTGTTCGCGACGAGGTCCTGGGCGCCGCCGGGCGTCTGCGTCGGCGCGAGGATCTCCATGCCGCCGTCGGCGGTCGGCCAGGCCATCGCGTTCATCGGCTCGAGGGTGGCGTGGTGCAGGTAAGGGTAGGCGTAGCTCGCCTCGACGACCTTGGCGGCGCCGGCGAACGCGGCGGCGACGTCGCCGTCGTTGCGGAGCACCTGCCCCGGTTGCGCGGCGAGCTCGGCCGCGCGCGCGTCGAACGCGGCGGTGCTCTGGCTGGCGCCGGCGCCCTCGTTCCAGGTCACGCGCAGCGCGGCGCGGGCCTTGAAGGCGGCCCAGGTGGAGTCGGCGAGGATGGCGATGCCAGAGAGCAGGCCGTTGTAGTTGCCGCCGCCCTCGATCACGAAGGCGTCGCGCACGCCGGGCATGGCCTTGATCTGGTCGAGATTGGCCGAGGCGACCTTGCCGCCGAAGACCGGGCATTTCTCGTAGACGGCGTAGCGCATGCCGGCGACCTTCTGGTCGAGGCCGAAGAGCGGCTGGCCGGTGACGATGGCGGGATTGTCGACGCCGCCGACGCGCGAGCCGAGGAGCGTGAACTCGTCGGGCTCCTTCAGCTTGATCGTGCCCTCGTCCGGGAGGGGCAGCGTGGCGGCCTTGCTGGCGAGTTCGCCGTAGGTGAGGCGGCGGCCGGTGGGGCGGTGCACGACCGTGCCTTTCTCGGCGACCAGCTCGGAGACGGGCACGTTCCAGGTCTGCGCCGCGGCCTCGACGAGCATGGTGCGCGCGGTGGCGCCGGCCTTGCGCAGCAGGTCGTAGTTCTGCGGCGTCGACAGCGAGCCGCCGGCGAATTGCGCGCCGAGCTGCGGGTTGAGCGGCGCCTGCTCGATGACGACCTTGTCGAAATCCACCTCGAGCTCCTCGGCGACGATCATGGGGAGCGAGGTCTTGATGCCCTGGCCGATCTCGGGGTTCTTCGCGACGATGGTGACGACGTTGTCCGGCGTGATGCGGATGAAGGGATTCGGGGTGAAGACGCGGGCGGTGTTGTCGAGCGCCTGCGCGGGCTGGGCGAACGACTCGGGGACGAGCGACAGTCCGAGGGCGAAGCCGCCGCCGGCGAGCGCGGTGACGCGGATGAAGTCGCGGCGCGTGAACGGAGTTTCGGGCGTGCTCATTTGGCCGCTCCCTCCTTCGCCATGGCTTCGGCGGGCAAGCCTTTCACGTTGCCGGCCGCGGCGTCCTTGATCGCGGCGCGGATGCGCAGGTAGGTGCCGCAGCGGCAGAGGTTGCCGGCCATGGTGCCGTCGATGTCCTCGTCGCTCGGGTGCGGGTTGTTCCGCAGCAGCGCGGCGGCGGTCATGATCTGCCCGGACTGGCAGTAGCCGCATTGCGGGACGTCGTGGTCGATCCAAGCCTTCTGCAGCGGATGCGAGCCGTCGGGCGAGAGGCCCTCGATCGTCGTGATCTGCATGCCGACGACGGTGGAGACGGGGAACTGGCAGGAGCGGACGGGCGTGCCGTTGAGGTGCACGGTGCACGCGCCGCACTGGCCGATGCCGCAGCCGTATTTCGTGCCGACGAGTTCGAGGGTGTCGCGCAGGACCCAGAGCAGCGGAGTATCCGCCGGCACATCGACAGTGCGGGCCTGCCCATTCACGGTCAGGGTAAACTTGGGCATGGGGAAAGCACTCCTACCGTGCCCAAGGTCCGGGCGCCGTCAAGCTGCCGGGTGCGGAGTCAGCGGACGGGCGACGGCGCGGGCGACTCGAGTTCGACGGCGAGCAACTCGGCCACGGCGTCGCGGCGGGTGAAATCGGGACGGAATTCGCGCGGCAGGTAGATCGGCGGGCGTTCGCCCTCGACCGCGTCGCGCCGGAGCGGCAGCACCGCCACGGTGAGCTCGCCGCCCGCCGCGGCCAGCGCGGCGCGATGGCGCGCCAGGCCGAGTTCGAGCGGCTCGCCGTGATAGAAATCGTCCATGACCAGCTCGCCGCCGATGGTGACGCGGAGCACGTCGCCGCGGTAATGCAAGCGCAGCAGCGCGTCGGGGCGGGCGAGGTCGGCGGGGCTGAGACGGATGCGCCAGAGCGCGGCGGCGGCGAAATCGGCATCCACGGGCGCGGCGGCCACGGGTTTCGGGGCGCGGCCGAGCGGGATGTCGCGCGGCGGACCGGCGGGCTGGAGCAGGTCGAAGGCGACCGGCGTGAGCGTGCGCGGCGCGGGGGCGGCGAAGGACGCGCCGCCGCCCGCCGGCGCGGGCTGGAAGGCGAGCGAGTCGGCCTCGCTCAGGACCACGAGGTCGATCGTGTCGTCGAGCGTGCAGGCGGGCGCGCGATCGGGCGCGAGATCGCACAGGAGCGTGTTGCCGTCGGCGTCGGTCGCGGTGCGTCCGCGCGCACGCGTGACGGTGGCGCCGCGCACCGCGAGCTCGACCGGGATGCCGTCGGTTTGGAAGAAATACCAGGTCGTGCGCCCGCCGACGCGCTCGACGGCGAGCGGTTGCGCGGTGGCCCACGCCAGCGTGGCGCGCGGACCAAGGGCGAGGTTCAGCGGCCAGAGAAAGCGGGCGCCGGACGGAACGGCCACCGGAGCGGAGGGCAGCGTGAGGGCGCGTCCGCCGGGGAACGCGACCGTGAAGCGCACGTCCGGGTGGGCGGGCAGCGTGCGGCCGCGCTCGTGGTTGTTGACGAAGAGAAAGCCGCGTGCGCCGTCGCTGCGCACGCTCCAGCGGAGCGTGGCGACGTCTTCCCGCCCTTGCGGCAGGACGTCGGGCAGCGCGACTTCGCACTCGGCGAGCCGGTCGCCGAAGTCGTGGAGGAACGAGTGCAGCCGGCGGAGCAGCGCGTAGTGCGGGCGGACCTGGCCGTATTGGCCGAGCGGGGCGACGAAGTCGTAGTTTTTCACCGGCAGGTCGTTCCAGTTCGTCATCGGCGTGTCCTGCTGCTCCATCAGCGGCGTGCGGCCGACGGGGTTGGTGCCGCCGTGATACATGTAGTAGCCGGGCGAGACGGAGCCGGAGCCGAGCTTGACCAGGGCCACCGTCTCGATGTCGCGCGGGTCGACGGCGATGCGCCGGTGGTAGCTGCTCATCATGCCGCCGCCGAGTTCGCAGGTGAGGTAGGGATAGAGCGCGACATCGTCGGGGTCGCGGGCGTCGCGGCGGCCGAGGGCCTCGTTGGCGATGTTGGCGTCGGTGCGGAGGCGGGAGAAGCGGAACGCCGTCCAGTAGCGTCCGGGCATCGCCGTGGTTTCGCGATCCCAGAAGCCCTCGGCGTAGGCGCCGTAGAGCGGGACGATCTCGCCGAAGGGCAGCGGGGATTTCAGCGCCGGCCAGCCGGTGCGGGTGTAGAGCAGGACGTCGAGGCCCGCCTCGCGCGCGATCCGCTTCAAGGCCAGCAGGTGCGAGCCGTCGCCGCCGTATTCGTTCTCCAGCTGGATGCCGATGACGGGGCCGCCGTCCTTCCAGAGCTGGCCGCGCAGCTGGGCGGCGATCTGGCCGTAGAGGACGCGCGCGTGCTGGAGGTAGGCGGGGTCGTCGGTGCGGACTTTCCAGCCGCGCACGAGCGCCCAGTCGGGCACGCCACCGTTGCGCACCTCGCCGTGGCACCAGGGGCCGCAGCGGACGATGACCTTGAGGCCGGCCCGCGCCGCGGCTTCGACGAAGCGGCGGAGGTCGCGGTCGCCGGACCAGTTCCACGCGCCCTCGATTTCCTCGTGGTGGATCCAGAAAACGTAGGTGGCGACGATGTCGATGCCGCCGGCGCGCAGGCGGCGGAGCTCGGTTTCCCACTCGGCCGCCGGGTAGCGCGTGAAATGAAACTCGCCCATCACGGGCGTCCAGCGCCGGCCGTCGAGGAGCAGGCTGCGCGAATCGAGGGAGAGCGTGGCGCCGTCGGGCGCGCGGTTCGAGCCGAGGTGGAATCCTCGGCGCGCGCGGGCGCGGGAGGAGCGACGGTGAGCGTCAGCGGCGCGGCGGCGAGCGACGCGGCCAGGGCGCAGCCGAGAGCGAGGAGCGGCAGGGGCGAACGCAGCATGGCGGCAGGCTCGGGCGGTCCGGCCGCCGCCTCAAGCCCGCGCCGCACGGTCAGTCCGAAAGATCAGCGGGCGCGCGAGCGCGCGACGACCCAGGCGACGATGGCCGCGTCGTCGTTCTCGTGGCGCCAGACCAGGCTGAGGAACTCGGCCGGGTGGATGTCGTGCTCCTTGAAGAAGCGCCGGTCGCCGCCGCAGGAATACATGAGCGAGGGCGGCAGTTCGCCGCGGAGCTTGGCCTTCGCCTTCGGGATGATGCGCGGCAGCCACGCGATGCCCTGCACGGCGGCGTCCTTGGGCGGCAGCGCGCTTTCGTCGAGCACCCGCGTGGAGGCCTGGCCGCGCTGGGCGTTCAGGAAGTAGTCGCGGCGGATCAGTTCGATCGCGAGCGCGCGGTCGTAGCCGGGCTCGCCGCCGTTGTTGTGGTCCTCGGCGTAGTCGTAGAGGTGCTGGCTGTTGAGGCCGTTGGCGGCGAGAAAGGCCTTCTCCGCGGGGGAGAAGAAGGTCTCCGCGCCGCGCTGGCCGGCGGCGTAGAGTTTCACGGCCCGGTCGTAGACGGCGCGGAACTGGTCGGCGAAATCGTAGTGCTTCATCGCCGTCGAAGAGGAATCGCGATCAGGCGATTTGCAAACGTGCGCTGCCGACGCGGGCGCGAAACACCGTGCCGGCCGGTCCGGTCGCGACGAGTTCCAGGTCGCCCTCCATCTGGCGGGCGAGCAGCCGGCTGATCGACAGGCCGAGGCCGGTGCCCTGGCTGCCGCTCGCGCCGGGCGTGAACAGGCGCGCCTGCAGGTCCGGCGGGATGCCGCCGCCCTGGTCGGAAACGGTGAGCTGCACCTCGCCGCCCGCCTCGGTCAGCTCGACCAGGATCGACTGTCCGGCGGCGGAGGCGCGCACGGCGTTCTGGACGAGGTTGGCGGCGATGAGGCAGAGCAGGCTGCCGCGGTGGTTGTCGAGCGGGCGACGGGCGCGGTTGATCACGTCGAGCTGCACGCCGCGCGGATTGGCGTGGGCCTCGCCGCGCTGGCGGATGAGGGTGGCGATCTCGTCGGGCGCGATCTCGTAGGTCGCGCCGGTGCGCATGTCGCCGAGCAGGGCGACGACCTCGGCGATGAGGGCCTGCATGCGCTCGGCGTGGAAGGCGACCGATTCCAGGTCGGGTTTCTCCGCGGGCGCAACGGCGGAGCGGAGGCTGGCGACGGAGCCCTGCAGGCCGTGGATCAGGTGCGACGTGATCTGGCCGAGGGCGGAGGCCTTGGCGGCGAGGGTGAGCTCGAGGTTGGCGCGGGCGAGGCGTTCGTTGCGCTCGGCCACGAGCCGCTGCGCGCGCAGCAGCCCGAAGCAGGCGCCGCCCAGCACGAGCGCGGCGGCGACGGCGCCGGCGGCGAGGATCGACCAGGTGTGGCCGTCGAGACGGCTCTCGATCGCGGCGAGTTCCCCGGCGAGGCCGCGGGCGTCGATGTAGTATTGGGCATAGCCGCTCGGCTGCGTGTGGCCGGGCTCGACCAGCGGGAGCAGCACCTCGAGCACGGGCGCGGTGGTGCGCGGCTGCGCGCCGCGGAAATAGCGGTCGAGTGGGAAATCCGCGTGGTAGCGGCTGACCGGGACGTTGCCGAGGAGCGTGACGTAGTCGCTGGTGGCGAGTTCGGCGAAGAGCAGCGTGTCGGGCACGGCGCGGAGCAACTCGCCCTGCTCGTTGAACACGGCGACGGCGAGCATGCCGTCCTGCTGGGCGGTGGGGAGCACGGCGTCGAGCATCTCGGGCGCGCGCAGCGGGCGCGGTGCGACGCGCCGGCTGGCGGCCGTGATCTGCTGGCGCGTGACGGGCGAGAGGACGGCGGAGTCGCGGTTGATGACGGTGCGGCGGATCTCGCGGTGCAGGCCGTCGCGGAAATAGATCAGCAGCGTGCCGAAGATCGCCAGCAGCAGCGCGCCGGCGCCGAGGGTGGCGGCGAGCAGGGTGGTGCGGGCGGGCAGGGCGTGGCGGAACATCACTCGGGGACGGCCTGCCAGTCCTTGAGGCCGGTGAGGTCGAGCGCGGCGACGGCGGCGTTGAACAGCAGCTCGCGCTGGGCGGGCGTGAGGCCCGGCTGGAGCACGGCGGTGCGGTAATCCTGGTAGAGTGCGCGCAACTGCTGCTGCTTGAACGCCGCGGCGAAGTCCGCCAGCAGGGCGTCGACCGATTTCGTCGCCCCGGCGGGGGAGTGGGCGGCGACGCGGGCGACTTCCTCGCGCAGGGCGCGCGCCTCCGCGGCCAGCGCGGCGATGCGGTTGCGGTTCTCGGCCTCGAAGGCGGCGAGCGCGGCGCGGGCGGCCTCGGCGGATGGCTCCTTCCTGGCGCCGCCCTTGTCGGCGTCGGGCTGGGCCTGCTGCCGCGCGACGCGCTGGAGGCTGGCCTTGTTGCGCAGGTAGGTCTCGAGGCGCTGCTCGAGCTCCGGCGGGAGCGGGGAGCGCGGGGCGACGGGGCGGGCGGAGGCGAGGGAGGCGAGCTCGCGGCGGATGGCCTCGGCGGCCGATTCGAGTTCGCGGAAGCGCGGCTCCTGCCGGGCGGCGAGCTCGCGCAGGGCGCGCTCGCGCTTGGAGTCGCTCTCGCGGTCGAGGCTGAAGAGCGCGTCGCGCAGCTCGCGCTTGAGGGCGCGTTTCTGGGCGGTGAACGCGTCGATCTGCGCGGCGAGCGCGGCCGGGACGTCGGCGGGCAGACGGAGCCGGGAACCGTGGGGCAGGAAGAAGATCGTCTCGTCGGGGGCGAAGTCGGACGCGGTGGCGCTGTCGGTGTCGCCGAGCGCGGCGGCGAGCTCGATCACGATCTCGCGCAGCAGCTGGCGCTGCGGGAGGGAGAGGCCTTCCTGGTAGAAGATCGCGGCGCGCATGACGGCGAGCTCGTCGGCGAGGAGTTCCTGCGCCGTGCGCTTGCTGCCGGGGTCGCCGAGCCGCCAGTTGCGGTGCTGGTTCCAGTCGGCGTCGGCGACGAGGAAGCCGCCGCGGTAGAGGTCGCGGCGCAAGGCATCGGCCGTCGTGGCGAGTTCGGCGAGGGCGTCGTCGCCGGGCGCGGGCGGCGGCGTGGCGGTCTCGGCGGCGGCGAGCGACTGGCGCAGCTCGCCGAGGGCGGCGGTGCGCTTGCGGCGGTAGAGATCGACGCGCTCGCGCATGCGGCGGTCGAGGCCGCCCTTGGCCAGGCGCGAGCTGAGCGGGGCGAAGAAGAGCTCGTTGGCCTCGCCGGCGAGATCGTTCCAGATCGGATCACGCACGGCGGGGGCGGCCGGCAGCTCGGTCTCGAGCGCGGGCACCGTGGCCGGGAAGTAGACCGGCATCAGCTCGGTCAGCGCCGTCTGGTTGGAAAGTCCGGGGAAATGCTGGCCGTCGCGGAGGAAATTCGGGTCGCGCGGCGCGGGACGCGATTGGGGCACGCCGCCGCCCGCGGCGCCCTGGCCCGCGATGGTCGCCTCCGCCTGGGCGCGGGCGGACGGCGCGAGCGGCGCCAGCAGCGCGGCGAGCGCGAGACGGACGGCGAGGCGGGCAAGGGAGTCGGACACGGCGACAATTCAGAGCGGGATGACGGGCAAGTCGAGCGCGCAGAGGTCGCCCCGGGCGCCCGCCGCCTGTGATGCGCGCCGACCTGACCGGACGGACACACACGAAGCGACACACCGACGAAGCGGCGGGCGAGATTCCCGGGGCTGAAACTCAGAAGCGGAACTCGAGGCCGGCGCCGAGCAGCTGCGCGTCGTAGGCCTCGAGGGCGGTGTAGCTGTAGGTGAGCGAGGCGCCGACGTTGGGGTTGAAGCGGTAGGCGAGCTTGAGTTCGCCGCCGAAGTGCAGCTGGGTGCGCGTGTCGCGGTAGATCACGGGCAGCGGGCCGGGCAGGAGCAGGGTGTTCACGCCGGTGTTGGTGAAGGTGAAGTCGGAGCGCTCGAGGTGCACGAGCGGCGTGACCGACGCGGAGAACGCGCCGCGCTCGACGACGCGGAACGGCAGGGCGAGCGTGTAGAGCTGCGTGGACTGTTCGTAGAGGTAGAACGTCTGCGCCTGGATCACCGGCCCCGAGATCGGGAAGACGGCGCCGCTCGGGGCGACCTTCGAGACGCGCACGTCGCCGAACGAGGTGTAGCGAAGCTCGGCGCCGATGACGGGCGTGAATTCATAGCCGACGGTGAAGGTGAAGGCGCTGGACGGCAGGTCATCGTCGATCCTCTGGCCGAGGTCGCCGATGGCCGGGGTGCCCGAAATCTCGAGCTTGGAGACGCCGACATCGACGTAGACGGAAGCGGAGGCCGCGGTCGCGGCGACGCTGGCGAGGAGGGAAAGGAGGACGGGTTTGATTGTCATTGCCCCTGTCTCTTTGCCATGCGCGTGCCAACTCGCGGCGCGGTGTGCTCAAGTTGGCGAAGGCCAGATGGATAAAGCGAGATGCGGCCGCGTGCGGCGCGGTGCGACGGCGCGGCGTTGGCTGAATGCAGCCAGGCGAGGACGCGGCGGAGGACGTGCGCTGGCTGCAGGCAGCCAGCACGGAGCGCCTCCGCCTCAGGCCGCAACGGCCGCGCGGCGGTCAGCGCGCCCCGTCGGGCTCGGGGTCGCTGTCGCGCGGCGCAGTCCCGTTGCCGCCTTCGAGGCGGTAGCGGAGGAACTGGCGCGTGACGCCGAGGCGGCGCGCGGCGGCGGAGACGTTGCCGCCGGTTTCACGGAGGGCGTCGTCGATCAGCGCGGTCGTGACGGCGTCGAGGGAGAAGCCGGATTCGGGCAGGCGCCACGCGGGGTTGCGCCAGTCGTGGAGCGCCTGGGCTTCGCTGGAAGACGCGGAAGAACCCGCTGCCGGCGGCGCGGCGAGGTGCGCGAAGTCGAGCGGCGCGCCGGTTTGGCCGAAGATCACGGCGCGCTCGATTTCGTGGGCGAGTTCGCGGACGTTGCCGGGCCAGCGCTGGGCCTGGAGGCGGCGCGCGCCGTCGTCGGAGATCGTGAGCGGGCGGAGGCGGTGGCGTTTCGCCGTGGCGGCGAGGAGCTGACGCGCGAGGGCGACGATGTCGGCGCCGCGCTCGCGCAGCGGCGGCAGCGTGACGTGCAGAAGATTGAGCCGCTGGTAGAGGTCGTCGCGGAAGGCGCCGGTCTCAGCGAGCGCGCGCAGCGGGCGGTTGCTGGCGGCGATGAGGCGCGCGTCGATCGCGATTTCCTTGTTCGAGCCGAGGCGACGGATGCGGCCGTCCTCGATCGCGACGAGGACCTTCGCCTGGATGGCCGGCGAGAGGACGCGATCTCGTCGAGGAAGAGCGTGCCGCCGTCGGCGGCTTCGAAGAGGCCGGTGCGGGCGGTGCGGGCGTCGGTGAACGCGCCGCGTTCGTGGCCGAAGAGTTCTGACTCGGCGAGCTGCTCGGGCAGCGCGGCGCAGTTGACGGCGATGAACGGCTCGGCGGCGCGCGGGCCGTGGCGGTGGAGCCAGCGGGCTAGGGCGGTTTTGCCGGTGCCGGTCTCGCCTTCGATCAGCACGGGCGGCAGGCGGCGTTCGAGGCGGCGCTCGGCGGCGAGGATCGTGTCGAGCTGGCGACGGACGGCGTCGAGGCTGTGGCCGAAGAAGAGTTCCGCGCCGTCGGCGCCGGTGGCGTTCTGGTGCTCGGTGCGGCGCGCCGCGGTGCGCTGTTGGCGGCAGCGCAGGAACGCGACGGGGAGAGCCTCGGGCTCGAAGGGTTTCGTGAGGTAGTCGCCAGCGCCGAGGCGCATCGCTTCGACGGCTTGCGGGATGCCACCGAACGCGGTCATGACGACGACGCCGGTGTTTTCCGAAAATGCGCCTTCGCGCAGCAGCATGAGCGCGTCGCCGTCGGGCAGGTGCAGGTCGACGAGCGCGAAGTCGAAGCTCAGGTCGCGCAGCAGTCGGCGCGCTTCGGCGAGATTGGTGGCTTCGGAGACTTCGCCGCCGAGCGCGCGCAGCGTCGCGACGAGCCGGCGGCGGAGCGCGGGGTCGTCTTCGAGGAGCAGGATCTCGCGGCGGGCGAGGGGAGAACGTCGGTGGACATGCGCGGTTCGGGAGAATCACAGACGAACGGGTTTCTCAATCACTTCGTCACGCGTCGGAACACGTGCAGCGAACGTGGTGGGCGTCGACGTCCTCGGCGGCGCCATGCGGCCGCGGCATGCGCCTCGTCGCCGCCGGGACGTCGGCGACCACCTCTGAGCCTGTCATTGTGAGGAGCGGAGCGACGAAGCAATCCAGTTAGCTGGATCGCCACGCCCGACTACGTCGGGCTCGCGATGACAAGCACTTTAGGTGCGCACGAGAAACCAAACCACCAGACCTAGCCAGATTACGAAATAGTATTTCGTGCCAGAGATCAGAGGTCCCCGCTTCCTTTCGACGATAAACCCTTGGGTTGCGGCCCAGATCAGCCCAGCCAAGGCCATAAACGAGAAGGCTGTTGTCATCACATATCGAAAGGAGTCGCTGACCGTTGATACTGCCATACAGCCCGCCGCAAAGTATCCGGCCACGTAGAACGGCCAGTTAGGCCAGTGTGCTGAACTGTCTTGGTCCATGATTGGCCGAAGCAACTACTCACTTCACGGCACCGTGAAATCCAGCATCCGCTTCTGGCGGTCGACGCGGAGGACGACGACGTCGATGGTGCGGCCGAGTTCGAATTTGCGCTTCGTCTTGCGACCGATGAAGGCGGTGCCGCTCGGGTTGAGGTGGTAGAAATCGTCCTGGAGCGACGAGATCGGCACGAGGCCAAAGGCGCCGGCGGCGGCGAGTTCGACGAAGAAGCCGTGGTTGCGGACGTCGGTGATGACGGCCTTGAAGCGCGTCTTCTTTTTCTTCTCCACTTCGCGCTCGAAGAACTCGGCGAGCTTCACCTTCACGGAGTCGCGCTCGGCTTCGGTGCTGTTGATCTCGGTGAGCGAGAGGTGTTCGGCGAGCGCCTCGGCGCGGGCGATGTTGTAGCCGGCGCTGTGCGGGCCGGCGGGGTAGCCCTCGAACTTCACGAGGTAGTGCTCGAAGACGCGGTGGACGACGAGGTCGGAGTAGCGGCGGATCGGCGAGGTGAAGTGCGTGTAGTCCTGCTTCGCGAGGCCGAAGTGGCCGTCGGGCTTGGCGCGGTAGCAGGCCTTGCGCATCGAGCGGAGCACCTGGACGCGGAGCAGGTGGCCTTGCGGGTGGTCCTTCAGGAACGCGAGGAGCTTCACGAGTTCCTCGCGCTGGGTGAGGTCGCCGACCTTGATGCCTTGCGCGGCGAGTTCGCGGCGGAGGTCGGCGAGGCGTTCCTCGTCGGGATCGTCGTGCACGCGGTAGAGCGACGGAAGGTTCTGCGTGCGGGTGAGGCGGGCGACGGCCTCGTTGGCGAGGAGCATGAACTCCTCGATGAGCTGGTGGCTCTCGTCGTTCTCGATCTTCTCGATGCGGTCGGCGTAGCCGTGCTCGTCGACGAAGATCTTCGTTTCGGGCATGTCGAGGTCGAGCGAGCCGTGGCGGAAGCGGTCGGCGCGGAGTTTGCGCGCGATGGCCCAGAGCTGGCGCGTCCATTTCTGGAGGTTGCCGAGTTCGCCGTCGGTCAGCGAACTGAGCAGGCGGCCGGTGGAGCCGGTCTGGTGCTTCGGCGGGACGGGCAGGCGGCGGATGGCGTCGAGGCTGTCCTCGAACATGAGCGCGTAGGCCTGCTTGTAGGTCAGGCGCTTGACGGAGCGGATGACGGTGTTGGCGAACTCGGTTTTCTTGAGGCGTCCGCCGGAGGAGAAAGTGAAGATGGCGGCCTTGGTCAGGCGGTCCTGCGCCTCGACGAGCGAGCAGAGGCCGTTGGAGAGTTTTTCGGGCAGCATCGGCACGACGGCGCCGACGAGGTAGGTGGAGTTGCCCCGCTGCTGCGCCTCGCGGTCGAGGGCGGAGCCGGAGCGGACGTAGGTGCTGACGTCGGCGATGTGCACGCCGACGCGGAGGTCGCCGTTGGGTAAATACTCGAGCGAGAGCGCGTCGTCGAAGTCCTTGGCGTCGTCGGGGTCGATCGTGAACGTCGGCACGTCGCGGAAATCCTGACGGCCGCGCAGCTCCTGCGGGCGGACCTCGGGCGGGATGGCGGCGGCCTCGCGGACGACCTCGGGGGAAGGCGGGCGAGAGGTTGTATTTGTGGTAGATGGCGGCGAGCTCGGCGCGCGGCTCGAAGGCGCGGCCGAGTTTTTCCACGATCTCGCCGGCCGGGCTGCGGTGGCGCTCGGTCCACTCGGCGATGCGGACGACGACCTTGTCGCCCACGGCGGGCAGCGGGCGGAGCTTCGAGCGCATCGGGTCGTCGACAATGATGTCGAGGGGGATGCGCGGATCGTCGGGCAGGACGTAGAAATAGGTGCGGCCGCGGTGGAGCGTGCCGGTAGTGGTGTCGTTGGCGCGGGAGAGGATCTCGATGACGCGACCGGCGCGCTCGTCGGGCTTGAGGAAACGGTATTGGTCGCGCTCGCGGCCGGTGATGAGGCGGACGACGACGGTGTCGCCATGGAGGGCGACGCCGGTGTTCTCGGCGGCGATCTGGATGGCGGGCTCGCGCTCGGGCGAGTTGACCTTGCCCTCGGGGATGACGATGGCGGAGCCGGACTGGCGGAAGCTGATGCGGCCGGTGATGAGGTCGGCTTCCTGCGGCAGGCAGAGGCGGTCGCCCTTCACCAGGACGATGTGGCCGGTGCGGATGAGCTCGCGCGCGTCGTGGGCGAGCTTGCGGCGATCCTTGGTGCTGAGGCGCAGCTCGCGGGCGAGGCGCTCGAGCGAGGTCGGCACGTAGTTGCGGTGGCCGAGGTGGGAGAGGAGTTTATCCCGGAAATTCATAGGTGGGGAGCGGTGCTGGCGTGCGTAGAATCGGCATGCCCGAGCCCGCGAAGTGGGTGTTACGGTGTCTGAGGCGGGTTTGGATGCAACCGGGGAATTTTTTGTGGCGATGCCTTTACTCGACGGCGTGGCGTGCTAGCGGTGCGGGCGTGGCACTCACGATCGTCTGGTTCCGTCAGGATTTGCGCCTGCAGGACAACCCCGCGCTGCTGGCGGCGGTGTCGCGCGGGGCGGTGCTGCCCGTCTACATCCTCGACGACGCCGGCGAGGGCCGCTGGGCGCCGGGCGGGGCGTCGCGCTGGTGGCTGCACCACTCGCTCGCGGCGCTCGACGCGGCCTTGCGCGCGCGCGGCTCCGGATTGAGGTTGATGCGCGGCGAGAGCGGAGCGGTGTTGCGCGAGCTGGCCGGGCAGGTCGGCGCCGACGCGGTCTACTGGAACCGCCGCTACGAGCCGGCGGCGATCGCGCGCGACGCGGCGATCAAGGCCGGGCTGGGCGCGGCGGGCGTGGAGGCGAAGAGTTTCGCGGGCTCGGTGCTGTTCGAACCGCACACGGTGGCGAACAAGACCGGCGGGCCGTTCCAGGTGTTCACGCCGTTCTGGCGGCATTGCCTCACGCTCGAGGTGGCCGAGCCGGTGAAGCTGCCGGCCGGCGCGATCGCCGGGCCGGCGGAGACGCCGGGCGCGCTCACGCTCGCGGAGCTCGGGCTGCGGCCGGCGATTCCGTGGGACGCGGGTTTTCGGACGGCGTGGGAGCCGGGCGAGGCGGGAGCGATGAAGCGGCTGAAGCAGTTCCTCGCCGGCGCCGTTGAGCGCTACGCGGACGAGCGCAACCTGCCCGATCGCGACGGCACGTCGGCGCTGTCGCCGCACCTGCACTTCGGCGAGATCAGTCCGCGCCAGATCTGGAGCGCGGTGCGCGCGCTCGGGCGCGGCACGGGCGTGTTTCCGCCGAGTCGCGGCGCGCAGGTGTTTCTCAGCGAGGTCGGCTGGCGCGAGTTTGCCTACCACCTGCTGTATCACTTCCCGCACACGCCCGAGGCGCCGCTGCGCGAGGAGTTCGCGCGGTTCCCGTGGCGCAGCGACGCGGCGCAGCAGCGCGCCTGGCAGCGCGGGCAGACCGGTTTCCCGATCGTGGATGCCGGCATGCGGCAGCTGTGGGCGACCGGCTGGATGCACAATCGCGTGCGGATGATCGTGGCGTCGTTCCTCGTGAAACACCTGCGGCTCCCCTGGCAGGATGGCGCGGCGTGGTTCTGGGACACGCTGGTTGATGCCGACCTGGCGGCGAACACGCTCGGCTGGCAGTGGACGGCCGGATGCGGGGCGGACGCGGCACCGTATTTCCGCATCTTCAACCCGATCCTGCAGGGCGCGAAATTCGACCCGAACGGCGACTACGTGCGCCGCTGGGTGCCGGAGCTGGCGAAAGTGCCGGTGGAGTTCATTCATGCGCCGTGGGAGGCGCCGCCGCTGGAGTTGAGCGCGGCCGGCGTGGTGCTGGGCCGGAATTATCCGCAGCCGATCGTCGACCACGGGGAGGCGCGCGCCGCGGCGCTGGCGGCGCTGCAAACGATCCGTAAAGGCTGACGCGCGGCACGGCGGTGCTTGCGCCGGCTGCGGCGCCCGCGCAGAAAGGCGGCGCGTGATGCCCTCGAAATCCCGGCTGCCTCTTGCCTGCGTGCTGCTGTGCGGCGTCGTGCTGATCGCCACGCTGATGGCCGCGCTCGGCTGGGACCGGGCGTGGCGGGTGTGGAACGTGCAGGTGGCCGTGCAGCCGTTCCTCGATTCGCAGGTGATCGCGGCCGGCGCGACCTCGTGGCGGGAGGGGCACGATCCGCTGCGTTTCAACCCGCACGACATCGGCCATCGACCGATGAATTATCCGCGCGTGTGGCAGGGGCTGTTTGTGCTCGGGCTGCGGCAGGAGCATGCGGCCGCGCTCGGCTGGACGCTGGCGGTCCTGCTCCTTGCCGGGGTGTGGTTGGCGATGCCGCGGCTGGGGTGGGGCGAGGCGGCGGTGGTCGGGCTGGCGGTGTTCTCGCCGGCGGTGCTGCTCGGCGTGGAGCGAGGCAACACGGACCTGGCGGTGTTCTTCGTCCTGGCGGTCGCGCTGGCCGTGCCGGGTGCGGCCTGGAATGCGACGTGGGTCGCGGTCGCGTTTGCGCTGAAGCTTTTCCCGCTCGCGGCCGGCGCGGTTCTCTGCGGACGCCCGCGGCGCGAGGCGCTGATCGCGGGCGGGGTGCTGGCCGGCTTCGCGGTGCTCTACGTGGCGGCGAATTTCGACGATCTGCGGCTGATCAGCGCGGCCACGCCGCGCGATACGTGGCTGTCGTATGGATTGAACGTCCTGCCGCTCCGGCTCGGGCGGGTGTCCGGACTGGCCGGGCTGGCGGCCTTCGCGGTGGCGTGGCTGGCGGCGGCCGCCGTCGTGTGGGGTGCCTGCCGGGCGCGCATTCGCCGCGGGGCCGACGCCACGATCGCCGCGGACGACGGCGCGCTCGATGCGTTCCGCGTCGGGGCGGCGTGTTACGTCGGGACTTTCCTGCTCGGGAACAACTTCATCTACCGGCTCGTGTTCGTCGTGCTGGTGGTGCCGCAGCTGTGGCGGTGGGCGCGCGGGCGCGCAGCGGAGCGGACGCTGGCGCGAGCGGGCCTGCTGGCGGCGCTGGGTTCGCTGTGGGTGCTCGGCTTCGACCGGGCGTCGTGGGTCGTGCGCCGCGACGAGTGGCTCTGGTTTTCGGTCGGTCAGGCGTTCAACTGGCTGCTCTTTGCGACGCTTTGCCGGTTGCTCATCAGCAGTTTGCCGGAATGGACGGTGGGGCCGTGGCGCCGACGGTCAGCGGGGCGCGAAGCGGTCGGGCGCTCGTGAAAATCCGGGCTTCCCAAGCCCCCTCGGAGATGTATGGTGTCGATCTTTTATATGCAGAAGACACTCATCATCTTTAAGCCGGATTGCATGGAAAAGCGCCTCGTCGGCACCGTGCTCCAGCGCTTTGAGGCGGCCGGTTTCGACATCATCGGCGCCAAGCTCACGCGTCTGACGCCGGCGCAGCTGCGCGAGCACTACGCGCACGTGGCGAGCAAGCCGTTCTATCCGGAGATCGAGCAGTTCATGAGCTCGCGTCCGGTGATCGTCATGGCGCTGAAGGGCGACAACATCGTCGCGCGCGTCCGCGACCTGCTCGGGCCGACCGACTCGCGCAAGGCCGCCAAGGGCACGATCCGCGGCGACTTCGGCACCGAGATGATGAAGAACGTCGTCCACGCCTCCGATTCCGAGGAGAACGGCAAGATCGAGATCGCCCGCTTCTTCAAGGCGGACGAGATTCTCGGCTGATCGCACAATCTCGCACTTGACGACCGCGGGGACGGTCCGCTTAGTTCGGCCCCTCGCAGTCACGCCCTCATCGTCTAGCGGCTAGGACGGGGCCCTCTCAAGGCCCAAACCGGGGTTCGATTCCCCGTGAGGGCGCCAATTTCCAAGGCGCGCACCGGCAACGGTGCGCGCCTTTGCTTTGGGCGCTGGGCCGCGGAGCGACGAGCTTGCGGCCGCGGGGCGCGGCGGCTGAATCGGGGCATGAAATTTGCGGCGTGGGTTTGGGTCGGATTGCTGGCGGGAGCGATGGCGACGCGCGGCGCTGCGGCGGGGGATTTCCGATCGGTGCTGCTCGACCACGCCCGGCGTTACCCGAAGCTGGAGGCGCAGGATTGCTACAAGCTGCTGTTTCAGGCCGTGCTCGGGGCGGAGCATGCCGTGACGGACGAAGCGGTGGCGCGCCGGTGGATGGACAACGAGATCGCCGCGCTGGGCGACGGGCCGGCGGAGCCGCTGGTCGATCCGATCTCGCCCGACGGCGCACTCGTGCGCGTGCACCTGCGGCCGTTCATGGCGAGACACGGCGATCCGGCGGCGCTGGTGCAGGCGTTCGTGCGGACAGCGCAGCGGAAACGCGGGACGCGCGACGAACTCGCGGCGGCGTGGCGGGCGGTCGTCGCGCTCGCGGAGGAGAAGCGTCTGCCGTTCACCCCGGAGGCGGCGCGGGCGTGGGGCGAGAAAATGCGCGCGGCCGGGTGGCCGGCGGTGCATCATTCGCCGGTGTTCGAAGCGGACTATCGCCCGGCGTATCGCGTGATCGCGCGGGAGTTCCTGTCCGAGGCGCTGCCGCCCGGCCAGTAGCGGGCGCGGCGCGCTCAGCGGCCGACGAACGCCCAGAAGAGGCCGAACCCCGCGATGACCGCCAGAAATCCCAGGGGACGGAGGCACAGCCGCAGGGCTTTCCACCCGCTGCCTTCGCGCTCCGCACGTGCGTGCGCCGGTAAAACAGAAGCCCAGCGCCATCGGGTAGACCAGCGCCAGTCGCTGTGTGATGCCCGCGAGCCCGACGCCCACGAGGGTGCGTGGCGAGGGCGTGGCGAGGTTGCCGAGGCTGGCGACCCAGAGCAGCGCACCGCTGACCACGACGGGATAGCCGAGCAGCGTGATCGCGCCCAACAAGAGGCAGAGACGGGACGGTTTCATCGCGGTCGGGACGCAGGCTCGCGTCCTCAGTAGAACACGTTGCGGTCGAGCGAGCGGTATTGGATCGCTTCGAGGAGGTGCGGGGCGGCAATGGTTTCCGCGCCGGCGAGGTCGGCGATGGTGCGGGCGACCTTGAGGATGCGGTCGTAGGCGCGGGCGCTGAGGCTGAGCTGTTCCATCGCCTGCTGCAGCAGGTCGCCGAGCGAGGAATCGAGATGGCAGTGTCGCTTGATCTGCGCCTGGGTCATGCGGGCGTTGGCGGTGGTGTGCGCCTCGCGGAAGCGCGCGCGTTGCACAGCGCGGGCGGCTTCGACCCGTGCGCGCATGGCGGCGGAAGGCTCGCCGGAGCGGTCGGTGCGCAGCTCGGTCAACGAGAGGGCGGGCGCCTCGATGTGGATGTCGATGCGGTCGAGCAGCGGGCCGCTGATGCGGTTGCGGTAGCGTTGGATCTGTCCGGGAGCGCAGCGGCATTCGCGCTTGGGGTCGCCGAGGTAGCCGCAGGGGCAGGGGTTCATCGCGGCCACGAGGAGGAAACTGCAGGGCAACGAGATCTTGCCGGCGCTGCGCGAGATCGAGACGACGCCGTCCTCCAGCGGCTGGCGGAGGACTTCGAGGGCGGAGCGCTTGAACTCGGGCAACTCGTCGAGGAAGAGCACCCCGTGGTGGGCGAGGGAAATCTCGCCCGGACCGGGCACGGCGCCGCCGCCGAGCAGGCCGACGTCGGAGATGGTGTGGTGCGGCGCGCGCGCCGGGCGTTCGAGGAAGCGCACCTCGCCGTTGAGCGTGGCGCCGGCGGCGCTGTGGATGCGCAGGATCTCGAGGTATTCGTCGAGCGTGGGCTGCGGCATGATCGTCGGGACGCGTTTCGCGATCATGGATTTGCCGGAGCCCGGCGGGCCGATCATGAGCAGGTTGTGGTTGCCGGCGACGGCGACCTCGACGGCGCGGCGGACGGCCTGCTGCCCCTTGATCTCGGAGAAATCGAGGGGCGCGTCGGGAGCGGCGGTGCGCGGCGGCGGCCGCGGCGCGAGCGGTTGCAGCTTGGCGTGGCCGGCGAGGAAGCGCGCGGCTTCGTCGAGCGAGCGGACCGCGTAAACGGCGACGCCCTCGACCAGGGCGGCCTCTGCGGCGGTGATGGGCGGGAGCAGCAGGGCGCGCTTGCCGGAGGCGCGGGCGAGGACGGCGAGGGCGAGTCCGCCGCGCACGGCGCGCGTGGCGCCGGAGAGGCTGAGTTCGCCGGCGATGAGGAACTCGTCGAGGCGCTCGTTCTGGAGCTTGCCGTCGGCGACGAGGATGCCGAGGGCGATGGGCAGATCGTAGAGGGCGCCCTCCTTGCGCAGACCGCCGGGCGCGAGGTTGATGGTCGTGCGCGTGCGCGGCATACGGAAGCCGGAATTGCTGAGCGCGGAGAAGACGCGGTCGTCCGACTCCTTGACCGCGGCGTCGGGCAGGCCGACGAGGATGAGCTTCGGTTCACCGGTTTCGCCGGTGTTGACCTCGACGGATACGGGCACGGCATCGATGCCGACCAGGGCGGCCGAGCAGATGGTGGCGAGCATTCGGCGGACGGGAGGCGGAGCTAGACAGTGACCAAGCCTTCCTGGGCGCGGCGGCGGACTTCAGCGATGTTGTCGTCGATGGCCTGGAGGTAGGCGTTGGGTTGGCCCGTGGGTGAGAGGTAGCGATGCACGGCGTCGGCTTCGGCCTCGAGCATCGGGCGCACGAACTTCGTCCAGAAGTCCGGGGTCTTGAGCTTCAGCTCGGTCGCGCTGTGGTAAGGCCGGCGTTCCGGGGGCACGCCCTCGTGCTCGAAGGCCTCGACGAACTCCGCGAAAAGGTGGTCGAGCTTGTCGGCGTAGTCGGGAGCGCACATCTGCGAGACGTAGTCGGCGGTGACGAGCAGACAGGCCATGCGGCGCGCGAGGGGCGTGCGGAAATTCTGCGCGCTGATGCGATTGCGCGGACCGGTGCAGGCGATGGCCGAGCAGACGTCGTCGATTTCCTCCGGGACGAGGCCGAGGCGGGGCAGGTAGGCGCGCGCGAAATCGCAGCTGCGGAGCTCGTGCACCAGGGTGTATTTCGCGCCGGTGCCGGCGGTGTCGCCCACGTGCTTGAGGAAGCCGCTGTCGTGGAGCAGGGCGGCGACGACGGTGAGCTCGGCGGCGCGCTGGCCGAAATCGGGCAGCGCGCCCGCGTGCGCCTGCCCCGCGATGAGATCGCTGGCGCACACGGTGGCCTGCAGCGTGTGGCCGAGGTCGTGATAGCGCATGTCGTTCGCGAGGTAGCCCGGCCAGTTGCCCCAGAAGGCGGCGGTGACGTCGGCCAGCACGCGCTCGATCAGCGGATGGCTCGTGCTCCAGCCAAGCGAAGCGAACACCGTTTTCAGATGGGTCGCGGTGGCGCCGGGATCCTTGGCGACGATGGCAGTCGGGAGAGCCATGCGGGGTGCCTTCGAAATAGGGGTTGCTCCCCATGCAGCAAGCGCATTTGTTTCACCGCTCACGCATGGCCCGAGGTGGCAATTTGATCGTCGGCCTGACCGGCGGAATGGGATGCGGCAAATCGACGGCCGCGGCATTGTTCGCTGAGCTTGGCTTCCGCCGGCTCGACGCGGACCGGACGGTGCACGACGTGCTCCTGCCGAGCGCCGAGGTGGTGGAGGCGATCCGCGGCAAGTTCGGCCCGGGCGTGCTCGACGCCGCGGGCGGGGTCGACCGGGCGAAGCTCGGGGCGGTGGTCTTCGGCGACGCCGCGGCGCTGGCCTGGCTGGAGGACTTGCTGCACCCGCGGCTCCGGGCGCACTGGGACGGGATTTATGCCACGGCACATCGCGAGAAGTTCGTGGTCGAAGTGCCCTTGCTCTTCGAAAAGCAGCTCCAGAATAGGTTTGATTTCACGGTCTGCGTAACCACATCTTCCGACCTGCAACTTAGGCGGCTGGAGCAACGTGGTGTCTCCCCTGAGATCGCCCGCCAGCGCCTCGCCAAGCAGCTGCCCCTGGCCCGAAAATGCGAGTTGGCTGACTTCGTTCTCCTCAACGACGGCACTCTCGAGTTTTTGCGCAAGCAAGTCAGCGAACTGGCCCGTCGCCTCTCCCTTATCCACTCCCACTGACCCGCCACCCGATGGCCCTGCCCCCGAAGTCCGACGAGGACACTCCCAGCTCCGCTCCCGAAAGCGGCGAAGCTTCCAAGAAACGCCCGCGCACCCGCTCGCGCCTCTATCGCGCGAAGAAGGGCGCCAAAGCCGATGACGGCGGCGCGGAATCCTCTGCGCCGGCCCCGGTGCAGACGGAATTCGCGCCCGAGCCCCGCCGCGAAGAGCCCGCGCCCGCGCCTGTGCCGCGCGAGGAACCGCGCGCGCGCGTCGAGGAGCCACGCGAGCCGGCTCCGGCTCCCGCGCCTGCGGCGCCGGAGAAAAGCGGCGGCGAACCCGCCGCGGCCGACCGCGCGCCGGAAAACACCGGCGGCGCCGGCTACGAGGGCGGCGGCGGAGGCGACCAGCAAGGCAGCCCGCCGCAGCAGGGCGGGGGCGGGAAGTTCACTCGCTGGCGCGACAAGAAATTCCGGGGCAAATGGGACAAACACCGCGGCGGTGGTGGCGGTGGCCAGGGCGGCAACAACGGCCCCAAGCACCCACCGCAGCCGCCTCCGCCGAAGGGTGAGGTCTATTTCGGCGACCTGCCGGATCCGGCGCGCTTCGCCGATCTCGACGCGCTCGCCAAGGTGGCCGACGAGATCGCCGCGAAGAAGGCCGATCCGATCTGGCTCAACGAGCTTTACGCGCTCGGCCACGCCGAGCTCTCCGCGAAGGCCCGCGAGCTCGGCGCGAAGTTCGACGTCGTGCCGAACCGCAAGCAGCTCCTCAGCGCGATCTTCGCGGCGGCGGCCGAGCAGAAGATCCCGCTGCTCGACCAGGGCTGGCTCGACCTGACGGACCGCGGGTTCGGCTTCATCGTCCATCCCTTCACGAACTACCGCCTCTATCCCGAGGATTCGTATGTGCCCGAGGGTTTCGTGAAGAAGCTCGGGCTCAAGCGCGGCCATCACGTCGAGGTGCAGGTGCAGGCGCCGCAGGGCAACGATCGTTGCCCGAGCGTCGTGCGCATCCGCACCGTCATGGGCGGCCAACCCGAGGCCATCTCGGCGCTCAAGCCCTTCGAGGAGCTCACGCCGTATTACCCGCTCACGCGCATCTGGCTCGAGTCGCCGGGCGCGAAGGACGTCTCGATGCGCATGGTCGACATCATCACGCCCGTCGGCTTCGGCCAGCGCGGCCTGATCGTGGCGCCGCCGCGCACCGGCAAGACCGTGCTCCTGCAGAACATGGCCAACTCGATCGCGGCGAATTCGCCCGACGCGAGGCTGATCATCCTGCTCATCGACGAGCGTCCCGAGGAGGTCACCGACTTCCGCCGCCACTGCAAGGGCGAGGTCGTCAGCTCGACCTTCGACGAGACGCCCGAGAGCCACATTCATTGTGCCGAGATGGTGATCGAGAAGGCGCGCCGCCTCGTCGAACACGGCGAGCACGTCGTCATCCTGCTCGACTCCATTACGCGCCTCGCGCGCGCCTACAACGCCCTTGCATCGAACTCCGGCAAGATCATGTCCGGCGGTCTCGAGGCCACCGCGCTGCAAAAACCGAAGCGCTTCTTCGGTTCCGCGCGCAACATCGAGGGCGGCGGCTCGCTCACCATCCTCGGCACCGCGCTCGTCGACACCGGCTCGCGCATGGACGAGATCATCTTCGAGGAGTTCAAGGGCACCGGTAACATGGAACTCCACCTCGACCGCGACCTCGTCAACAAGCGCATCTTCCCCGCGCTGAACATCGACAAGTCCGGCACGCGCAAGGAAGAGCTCATCTACCATCCCGACGAGCTCGCCCGCATCTACTCGCTGCGCCGCGCCATGCAGGGCGTGCCCGCGGCCGACTCGATCGAGATGCTCATCCAGCGCCTGAAGAAGACGAAGACGAACGCCGAGTTCCTGATGAGCCTGAACCGCTGACCCGCGTGCGCGCGGGCCGGCCTGCCCCGCTTGACCACCGCCGACGACATCGCCCTCCAATTCGCGTTCGAACGCGGTCTGGTGCCGGCGGAGTCGCTGGAGGCGGCCCGGCACGCGGTCGACCGCCGCACGGTGGCCGAGATCGTGGCGACGCAGCTCGGCATGCCGTTCGTGACGATCGGCGAGCGCCGGATCGCCGCCGGCGTGCTCGGCGCGCTGCCGCGCTCGTTCGTCCTGCGCCACGGCGTCTGCGCGGTGGCGGAGGCGGACGGTGCCGTCCAGGTCGCCGTGCCGGATCCCTTCGACGTCGACGTGCTCGACAGCCTCGCCCACGTCTGCGAGCGCCGCGTCGTGCCGGTGGTGGCGTTGAGCGACGACCTGCAGCAGGTGATCGCCCGCCACTATGCACGCGAGGCGGATCAGCTGGAGGATTTGACCGGCGGGGCGGGGGAGGCTGCGAGCGCGCTGCCTGCGCCGGCCGCGAGCCCGTCCGACCCGCTGGAGGGTGACGCGCCCATCATCCGCCGGGTGTATGCGATCATCGAGGAGGCCGTCCGCCGGCGCGCATCGGACATCCACCTCGAGCCGCTCGAGCGGCGTTTCCGGGTGCGCTACCGGATCGACGGCGCGATGGTCGAGGTCGACTCCCCGCCCAAGCAGCTGCACCTGGCGCTCATCTCGCGCGTGAAGCTCATGGCGAACATCTCGATCGCGGAGAAACGCGTCCCGCAGGACGGCCGCATCCAGGTCGTGCTCGCGGGCCGGCCGTTCGACCTGCGCGTCTCCTCGCTGCCGACTGCGCACGGCGAGAGCATCGTGATGCGCCTGCTCGACCAGGAAGGCCTGCGGCCCGGCCTGGCCGAGCTGGGTTTCTCCGGCGAGGACGAGGCGGCGTTCTCCCGACTCATCTCCGCTCCGGACGGCATGGTGCTCGTCACCGGACCGACCGGCTCGGGCAAGACCACCACGCTCTACGCGAGCCTGCATCATTTGAACCGGCCGGACCGCAAGATCATCACGGTCGAGGATCCGGTGGAGTATCAGCTCACCGGCATCAACCAGGTGCCGGTGCGCGCGGAGATCGACATGACCTTCGCGGCGGCGCTGCGGGCGATGCTCCGCCAGGCTCCGAATGTCGTCATGGTCGGAGAAATCCGCGACGCGGAGACGGCCGACGTCGCGATCAACGCCGCGCTGACCGGCCATCTGGTCTTCAGCACGCTGCACACGAACGACGCGCCGGGCGCGGTCACGCGCCTGGTCGACATCGGCACGAAACCGTTTCTGATCGCCGCGGCGCTGCGCGCGACGGTCGCGCAGCGCCTCGTGCGCCGGGTGTGCCCGCATTGCGCGCAGGACTACGTGCCGACCGCACGCGAGCTCCTCGCGCTGGGTGTGCCCGCGGAGCGGCTGGCGGGGGCGCGCTTCCGGCGCGGCGCCGGTTGCGCGGCATGCTATGGCACCGGTTATCGCGGGCGCATGGGCATTTTTGAGATTTTTTTGATCTCGGACGATATCCGGGCGCTCATCTATGAAAGCGCCAGCGCCGCCCGTCTGCGCGCCTGCGCCCGCCGCGAGGGCATGCGCACGATGCGTGAGGACGGAGTGCGAAAAGTGCTCGCCGGTCTGACCACAATCGAGGAAGTTGTCTCGGTCACGGTCGGCGATCTCGACTGAACGCCCCACGCCTTTTCCGCCATGAGCTATGAAATGAACGACCTCCTCGAGCTGGTCGTCGAGCAGAAGTGCTCCGACCTCCACCTCCAAGTCGGCACCCCGCCCACGCTGCGCATGCGCGGCAGCATGACGCCGATCGACGGCCCCGCGCTGACGCCCGCCGACACCGAGGGCCTCATGCTCTCCATCACGCCGGACAACCATGTCCAGAACGTGAAGCTGAACGGCGGCACCGACTTCGGCTTCGCCTACCTCGACAAGGCGCGCTTCCGCGTCTCCGTGCTCAAGGCCAAGGGCAACTACGGCATGGTGCTGCGCCAGATCCCGAACCAGCTCTTCGACCTCCGCCAGATCGGCCTCCCCGATAAAATCAAGGAGCTGCTCTACCGCCCGCGCGGCCTCTTCCTCGTCACCGGCCCGACCGGCTCGGGCAAGTCCACCACGCTCGCCTCGATGGTGAATTACATCAACGAGAACCGCGACGGCCACATCATCACCATCGAGGATCCGATCGAGTATTACCACCCGCACAAGCGCTGCGTCGTCACCCAGCGCGAGATCGGGCAGGACGTGCCGAGCTTCTCCGAGGCGATCCGCCGCGCCCTGCGCCAGGATCCGGACGTGATCCTCGTCGGCGAGTTGCGCGACCTCGAGACGATCGAAGCGGCGATCTCGGCGGCCGAAACCGGTCACTTGGTGTTCGGCACGCTGCACACGAACAGCGCCGCGAAGACCGTCGACCGCATCGTCGACGCCTTCCCGGCGAACATGAAGGAGATGATCCGCACCCAGCTCTCGACCTCGATCATCGGCGTCATCTCCCAGTCGTTGTGCAAGAAGAACGGCGGCGGACGCATCGCCGCCTACGAGATCATGGTCAACACGTCGTCGATCGCCTCGCTCATCCGCGACAACAAGACCTTCCGCATCACCTCGGACATCCAGACCGGTGCCGCGCTCGGCATGATCACGCTCGACACGCACCTGCTCAGCCTGGTGAACCGCGAGCTCATCGAGCCCGACGAGGCTGTCGAGAAGTCGCAGGACCCCGAGGCGATGCGCAACAAGCTCACGAGCATGGGCATCAAATTGCGCGGCGTCTGATCTTCCGCTGACTCGCGGCTGGGGCCGGCCCGCGAGCGAGTCCCATGTTTCCCGGCCACGACCGCCTCCTGTTCGAGCTCCTTGCCGAGCGAGGAACGGTCGCGCGCGACTCGCTCGAATTCGCCCTCGCGGAACATCGCGCCTCCGGCCGGCCGCTCGCGGATGTGCTGCTGGAGCGCCGGCTGATCGGCCGCTCCGCGTTGCTCCGCATTGTGGCGGATCACCTGGGCGTCGACTTCGCGGACGAACTGCCGGGTCACCTGCCGGACGATGCGGTGGCGCTCCTCGATGGGGCGCTGGCCCGGCGCTACGGCGTGGCACCGCTGGCGGCCGGCGCCGCGTCGGTGTCGCTCCTGGCGGTCGATCCCTTCGCCGCCCAACTCGCGGGCGACCTCGCGTTCGCCTTGGAGCGCGAGGTGCGCCTGGTGGTGGCCGACCCCGAGCGCGTCGCCGCGTTGATTCGCCGGCACTACGGGACGGAGGAGACGGCGCGCGAGTCCGCGACGGACGAAGGGACGGCGGCGATCGAGGGCGCGACGGAGGACGCGGGTGTTTCCGAGTCCGAGCTCGAGGAAATGGTCGCGCGCACGTCGATCATCCGCTTCGTGAATCTGGTGCTGACTCAGGCGGTCCGCGACCAAGCCTCGGACATTCATTTCGAGCCGTTCGAGCACGAATTCAAGATCCGTTACCGGATCGATGGCTCGCTCTACGAATTGGTGCCGCCGCCGAAGTCCCTCGCGCTGCCCGTCGTCTCGCGGGTGAAGGTGCTCGCCAATCTCAACATTGCCGAGCGCCGCGTGCCGCAGGACGGCCGCATCAAGTTCAACGCCGCCGGGCGGGCGGTGGACCTGCGCGTCTCGACGCTGCCGACGCAGTTTGGCGAGAGCGTCGTGCTCCGCGTGCTCGACCAGTCCGCCGTCCGGCTCGATCTGGCGCAGCTGACGCTGCCGCCGCCGATCGAGGCCGCGGTGCGCGAGATCATCCGGCGGCCGAACGGCATCTTCGTCGTCACCGGTCCGACCGGTTCCGGCAAGACGACCACGCTCTACGGCTGCCTGCAGGAGCTGAATTCGCCCGACGTGAAGATCCTCACCATCGAGGACCCGGTCGAATACGAGATCGACGGCATCATGCAGGTGCCGGTGAATTACGCCGCCGAGCTGACCTTCGCCCGCGCGTTGCGCGCGTTCCTGCGCCAGGATCCCGACATCGTGATGGTAGGCGAGATCCGCGACCTCGAGACGGCGCAGATCGCGATCCAGGCGTCGCTCACCGGACACCTCGTGCTCTCGACTTTGCACACCAACGACGCTCCCGGCGCGGTCACGCGCCTGGCCGACATGGGCGTCGCGCCCTTCCTGCTGGCCTCGACGCTCGAGGCCGTGCTGGCCCAGCGACTGGTGCGGCGCCTGTGTCCGGATTGCCGGACGCCTTACGAGCCGAGCGACGCGCTGCTTCACTCGGGCGGCTTCACGCGCGCGCAGATCGCCGGACGGCCTTTCTACCGGAGCAAGGGCTGCCCGGCCTGCCATCATAGCGGCTATCGCGGGCGGATTGGCGTCTTCGAACTGCTCAGGATGACCGACGCGCTGCGCGAGCTCGTGGCCGCTGGCGCGTCGCTCGTGCAGCTACGCCAGCGCGCGGTCGCGCAAGGCCTGGTGCCGCTGCGGGACGCCGGCCTGCAGGCCATCCTCGCGGGCGAGACCTCGCTCGAGGAGGTCCGGAAATACATGTGAGCGATGCCGCGCTTCGCCTACACCGCCTTCGATGCCCGCGGCGCCGAACAATCCGGCCAGCTGGACGCGGTCACGGCCGAAAACGCCGTGGCAGCACTGAAGGCGAAAGGGCTGTTCCCGATCGCGCTCGGTGCCGTAGGGACGAGGCCGGCGTTGCCGCAATCGGCGCCCGCGCGGCTCACGCCACGCGGGGCGTCGCCCGGGCGCTCGGCATCATCGCCGCAGCGGCGAGCGGGCCGCGGGTTTGAGCGGGAGATCCGTTTGCCCTTCGTCCGGCCGGTGACGCCGAAGGAGCTGGCGGTGTTCACGCGGCAGCTTGGCACGCTGCTGCGGGCCGGCATGCCGCTGCTGCGCAGCCTCGAAGTGCTGGCGCGACAGGAAAGGAAGCGCACATTCCGGGGCGTGCTGGAGGCGCTGGCGGAGGACATCCGCGCGGGCGGCACGCTTTCCGCGGCGCTGGCCCGGCACGCGCGGATTTTCGACCGGCTCTACGTGAACATGATCAAAGCCGGCGAAGCCGGCGGAGTGCTCGACGCCGTCCTCGACCGGCTGGCGCGGTTCCAGGAAAAAGGCCTGCAGCTCCGCGGCAAGGTCAAGGCGGCGCTGGTGTATCCGCTGATCGTGATGACGGTCGCGGTGGTGATCCTCGCCGGCTTGCTCGTGTTCGTGGTGCCGAAGTTCGAGCAGATCTTCGCCGACCTGTTGAAGGGGGCGCCGCTGCCGCCGTTGACGCAGACGGTGCTCGCGGCCAGCGCGGCGGTGCGGACGCACTACCTCGTGGTGCTGGGCCTGGCGGCGGGGGCGGGGCTGGCGTTCCGGATGTTCCGGCGGACGTCCCGGGGCGCGCAGCTCGTCGATGGCTGGGTCGTGCGCGCGCCGGTCTTCGGTGACCTGCTGCTGAAGTCGCTCGTCGCCCGCTTTGCCCGCACGCTCGGCACCCTGCTGGCGAGCGGCGTGCCGATCCTGCAGGCCATCACCATCACGCGCGACACCACCGGCAACGCGCGTGTCGCGACCGCGCTCGATCTCGTGCATGAGCGCGTGAAGGGCGGCGAACCGGTGGCGGGGCCGCTGGAGGACACGCAGGTCTTCCCCGGCATGGTTTCGAGCATGATCGAAGTCGGGGAGCACACCGGGCAGTTGCCGGAGATGCTGCACAAGGTGGCGGACATCTACGACGACGAGGTCGACGCAGCCGTGGCCGGTCTGAGTTCGCTGATCGAGCCGCTGCTGATCGTGTTTCTCGCCCTGGTGGTCGGCACGATCGTGATCGCGCTCTTCCTGCCGATCATCCGGATCGTCCAGCTGCTGACCTAACCGCGCGGTGCCGGGGCCTTGTCCAGGACGACGATGAGCAGGGTCGCGATCGGGCCAAGCAGCAGGCTGGCGAGGAACCAGGCGAGGCCGCTGCGATTCTTGGCTTGGGCGAGGCCGGCGTTGATCAGCGCGAGCGTGCCGATGCCGACGAAAAATTCCGGAGCGCGGGAGGCGGACATGGGCGCGTCAGGTCGATGTGGCGGTCTGTGTCTTCGGCTTCGTCAGCAGCAGCTGCGAGTTGAGGCCGAAGTGTTTCTCGGAGAACTCATCGGCCGGGTTCTCGCCGGCGTTGCGGAGGAGGCGCTGGACCATGCCCATCTTGGCGTCGAGATCGTCGACCTTGGCAACGAAGACGGCCTCCGGGGTGGCGGCGATGACGGCGGCGCCCCACTCGAGTTCGCCCTGGTGGGAGAGCACGATGTGTTCGAGGCGCTCGAGTAGGTCCGAGGCGAGCTTCACCTTCATGCCGGCTTTGCGCACGAGTTGGTAGCCGAGGACGACGTGACCTTGCAGGAGGCCGCGGCGGCTTTTGGTGGTGACGAGGTCGCCCTGGTATTCGATGACTTTGCCGGTGTCGTGAACGAGCACTCCGGCCAGGGCGAGATCGGGATCGACCTCGGGGTAGAGCGGGAGCAGGGCGCGGGCGGCGCGCGCCATGTGCGTGGTGTGCTCGAGCAGGCCGTGGCGGTAGGCGTGGTGCATCGCGACGGCGGCGGGGGCGATGCGGAAGGATTCGCCGATGTCGTCGAAGACGGCCTGGACGGTGGCGCGGATATCCGGGTGCCGGATGGCCGCGATGTGCTGCTGGAACTCCGTCCACAGCGCGTCGGCGTCCTCGGGCGCGGTCTCGACCAGGTTGGCGAGCACGGCGGAGCCGGCGAGCTGGTCGGTGGTGATCGGCTCGGCGCTGAGGAGCTTGGGCGAGAGGGCGTCGCGGTAGTAGTCGAGCTTGGCCTCGATGCGGACGACGCCGCCTTCGCGGAGGCTGGTGAAGAGGTCGAAGGCCGGGCTGTCGCCGAAGACGTTTTGGGCGAAGCTGCCGGTCTTGTCGCCGAGTTCGACGGTCAGGAACGGGTTGCCGTTTTTCGCGGTCTTGCTCGTGACGCGGCGGACGAGGAGGACGCTGGCGAAGGTGTCGGAGCCGTTTTTGTCGAGCGCCTTGATCTCGCGCACGCTGAGCAGGGACTGGATGTCGGCCATGCCGGGAGCTCAGCGGATGTCCGGCGGGTTGGCCAACCAAGAATCGCCTCCGCGCCGGGCCGATTTGGGCTAGCGTTCACTCGGGGCGCACGTAAACAGGAGGTTCCCGCATGGAGCTGAATCTTCATCCTCTCGCCACGAAGTGTTACGTGTCCGGCCGTGAGTTCGCCGAGGGCGACCGCGTCGTCTGCTACCTCGTGCGCGAGGCCGACGGACTGACGGGGCGCCGCGACCTGCTCGAGAGCGAGGACGCCAACCTGGAGAAGCCGGCGGAGGTCTACTGCCGCTGGGTGCTCAGCTACAAGCCGCGCAAGGGCGAGGAGAACGCCGACCGCACGCTGAAGATGACGGCGGAAAACCTCTTCGTGACGCTGGCGGATCCGCTCAATCCGCCGAACGACGCCAACACGCCGCTGCTGCAGTTCCTCGCCCTGATGCTGGAGCGGAAGAAGATCCTCAAACCGCGCGGCCAGACGCCGGACGGCGCACGCAACATCTTCGAGCACGCGCGCACGCATCAGATGTATGAGATTCCGGTCGGCGATCTGAACGCAGAGTTTTTCGTTCAGATCCAAGGCAAGCTCGACGTGCTCGTCGGGGCGCCGAAGAAGAAGGCGGAGCCTGCGGTATCCGCGTCGGATGCGATGCCGCCGGCGGATGCGCCGGCGCCGACCGAGCAAGCTTAAGGTTTCAGGTCGACCTGCACCGGCGCGGCGTGCGGCGGCAGTTTCGGCGGCGAGTAGCCTTGGTCCTTCAGGGCCAAGCGAAACAGCTTCACGAGTGTTTCGCGCGTCTCGGCCGGCACGGTGAAGTCGTTCGCCCCGAACCGCACTTTGTCGTCGTGCGGCAGTTCGAACGTTCCGAGCAGCTTGTCTTTCGCGTAGAGCTTCAAGAGCGGCACATTCACGCAGAAACAATAGGCGGCGGGTTGGGCGCTGTCCGTCACGAGCGCGACCTTGAACGCATCGAGCCACGCGCGCTCTGCGATGAAGGTTTTTTTGCCGCCCCGGTATTCGAACACGGCAAGGTCCGCGTCTTTGTAGCGCGCCACCAGAGAGGCGTAATTCTCCGTCGGCCACCCCGGCTTCTGAGGTCGGGGCACGGACGTAACCGAGGCGCGGATGGTCGCGGGGAGGAAAACGAGGCAGAGCGCGAGACGGACGAAGTGCATGGCGAAGCAGAGGCGATGCGGGAGCGCCAGATTCAAGGGGGCATGCGACGCGGGCAAAACAAAAGCCCGCGGAGGCCGCGGGCTTGGAAGATCAACTCGCTCCTGGCTTCAGGCGCCGATCAGCGTGACGTCGGGCTCGAAGCTGACCGCGAGGCGGTAGACCTGGCCCGGGCGCATGATGAGCGGGTGGTCGCGGACGAAGCTCTGCACGTAGTGCAGCTTGCCGTAGTTGGTCTTGAACTTCGGATCGGCGGTGACGACCTCGGTTTCCTGCCAGTTGGCGTGAAAATCGTCCTTGAGCACCTGGCAGCGGTGGCCGTTGGGCCCGAGCACCGGGGAGGTGTCGAGACGGTATTTGGAGTGCGGCGTGCCGATGACGAGGCAGAGGCGGAATTTGTCGAGCTGCACCTGGTTCTTCACCGTGTAGGCGAACTCGGCGGAGATCTTGTTGCCGGAGAAGTTCCACTGGACCTTCACGCTGCCGATGCCGCGGACGAGCTCTTCCTTGGTGTTGATCAGCTCGGGCTGCTCATAGCGGAAGAAGAACGAGTTCTTCAGGCCGAGTCCCGTGACGCACTTCTGGCCATAGAAGGAGGGCAGGGTGACGTTCTCGCCGAAGGTCAGCTCGGGCTGCATGATCGGCAGGTAGACGTTGTTCGGCCAGTCGAAGACGCCGGGCGAGTGGGGGAACGCGAGGCTGTCGGCCGTGGCGGCTCCGCCGGAGCTGACGAGCGGAAGCTGGAAGTGGAGGCCGGATTCGGCGTCGCGGTAGAGGAAGAGGCCCTGCTCCTTGCGGTTGGACTTGTCGAAGATGACGAAGCGGCCGGTGGTCTTCACCGGCTCGGCCTTGCCCGACTCCATCGTCATGTTGACGACCTTGGCGAGGCGCGACCACTGGCAGAGGTAGCGGGCGGCGTCGAAGTTGGCCATGCGCGTGGTGTGCGTGGCGTAGGCGGTGCGCTCTTCGTCGCGGACGTCGAGGAAGCCGTGCTCCTGGTCCAGGTAGGTCTGGAAGAAGTAGTAGAAGAGGCGGCGCAGGATGTCGAAATACTTGGGTTTCTGGTCGTCAGGGATCCAGCCGTCGCGCAGGCCTTGGAGGAGGAGGCTGATGCAGTGCATCTGACCGTAGGCGCCGGAGGCCTTGCCGTAGGCCCAGCCGAGGCCGTCCGCGCGGACGAGGTCGGGCATGAGCTTGATGTATTTCTCGGCGTAGGTGCGGAGGGTGGGGAGCTTGCGCTCGCGGAGGGCGGAGTTGGCGTGGAGTTGGAGCGCGGAGCGCACGAACACCAGCGTCATCACGCCGTAGAGATTGAAGTGGCCGCCGATGCCGGGCTCGGCGTCGTCGAAGAAGCCGGTGGAGCTGGTCTGCTCGATGCGCTCGACCATGCGTTCGATGAGGCGCGAGGTTTCGTCCTTCTTGGAGAGGCCGAGGGAGAAGCGGCAGACGGCCTTGGCGACGTTGAAGGCCTGCCAGTAGTTGTCGTAGTCGCTGCGGTGGAGCAGCTGCTTGTCGAGGCGCTGGCGGGTCTCGTCGACGAGGCGTTCCCAGACGGGATTGCGCTCCTTGGACGGGCCGAAGCAGAGGAGGCCGAGCGCGGCGTAGGCGAGGCCGTTTTCGCCGCCGGGTTCGGTGAAGGCCTGGGCGGTGATGCAGCGGGCGGCGAGGTCGATGAGGTCGTGGCCCTTGAGGGTCGTCTCGCCGGTGGCGCGGTAATACTCGCCCAGGGCGTAGGCGACGTGGCCGGGTTCGTCGGAGCGAGGGCTCTCGCCGGCGATGGCGGTGACGGTGCCGTCGGCGTTGATCGAGTCGAGGTTATGGCCGAGCATCGAGCGGGCCATGTCGAGACATTGCTCGGAGAAGCTATTCATTCAGGGAGCGGGCAGATTGGTTGGGTTGGGAAAGGAGCGGCAAGGGCGGAATTGCGGCGTGACGCGAACGTCGCGCGCCTCAGCGGGCGATGAGCTTGAGGAATTCGGCGTTGTTTTTCGTCTTGGAGAGACGGGTGATCATCGTGTCGGTGGCTTCCTCGATCTTCTGCTGCACGAGGGCGCGGCGGAAGAAGTGGATGCCTTCGAGGGTCTTTTCGTCGAGGAGGAGTTCCTCCTTGCGGGTGCCGGAGGACTGGACGTTCACGGCGGGCCAGATGCGCATCTCGGCGGCCTTGCGGTCGAGGACGAGCTCCATGTTGCCGGTGCCCTTGAACTCCTGGAAAATGACGTCGTCCATGCGCGAGCCGGTCTCGACCAGGATGGAGGCGATGATGGTGAGCGAGCCGCCGTCCTCGGTGTTGCGGGCGGAGGCGAAGAGCTGGCGGGGTTTTTCCAGGGCGCGCACGTCCAGGCCGCCCGAGCCGGTGCGGCCGGAATTGCGCTGGGTGTTGTAGGCGCGGGAAAGGCGGGTCAGGGAGTCGACGAAAAGCACGACGTCCTTGCCGGCCTCGACGAGGCGCTTCGCGCGCTCGATGCAGAGTTCGGAGATGCGGATGTGGTTTTCGACCGCCTCGTCGTTCGACGAGGCCCAGACCTCGGCGGGGACGCTGCGCTTGAAGTCGGTGACTTCCTCGGGGCGCTCGTCGACGAGGAGGATCATGACGTGGCATTCGGGGCTGTTCTCGAGGACGCCGAGCGCCATGTCGCGGAGCATCGTGGTCTTGCCGGTGCGGGGCGGGGCGACGATGAGGCCGCGCGTGCCCTTGCCGATGGGGCAGAAGAGGTCGACGACGCGCGTGGTCATGCGGCCGTCCTTCATCTCGAGCTTGAGGTGCTCGTTCGGGGTGATGGTGAGAAGATTGGGGAACTCGACGACGCGGCGGCGCTCGTCCAGCTCCATGCCGTCGACTTTCTCGATGAAGCGGACCTTGGGGTTGGGGAAGCGCGGGTCGGGCGTCGCCTGCGCGGTGATCATCGAGCCCTGGTTGAGCTTGAAGCGGCGGATGAGTTCGCGCGGCACGAACGGGTCCGTGGGCCGGCGTTTGCCGAAGCGGGCGAGGTCGAGCAGCTGGCCGTTGCGGCTGTTGTCGAGGTCGAGAATGCCTTCGACGCGAATTGAATTGTCCGGCTGTTGCGGGGGCTGCGCGGCCGGATTCTGTTCAGGAGCCTGCGACGCGGACGCGCCGGGCTGTTGGTCTTTTTCCATACAAAGCGTGAGTTATGGAGCTGCCGAGACTTGACGCTAAATCCGCGGAGGCATTTACCCCCTTCGTCGCTTCAACCCCAAAATAGAGGAGAAACAAGTGTCGGACCAAACGATTACCTCAGTGTCCCGGGAGAGTCGTGTTTTCAAACCCTCAGCCGAGTTCAAGGGCCAAGCAAACCTTGGCAGCTTCGAAACTTACCGTAAGCTCTACGCTGAGTCTGTCAACGCCCCAGATAAATTCTGGGCCAAACAGGCCAACGCCCAGCTCGTCTGGCGCAAGCCGTTCAAACAGGTGCTGCAGTGGAAGCCGCCCTTCGCCAAGTGGTTTGTGGGCGGCAAGTTGAACGTTTCTGAAAACTGCCTCGATCGCCACCTCGGCACGGCCCGCGAGAACAAGGCCGCGATCATCTTCGAGGGCGAGCCGGGCGACGTGCGCACCATCACGTATCGCCAGCTCTACTTCCACGTCTGCCGCTTCGCCCACGTGCTCGAGAACATGGGTGTGAAACCCGGCGATCGCATCGCGATTTACATGCCGATGATCCCCGAGGCCGTGATCGCCATGCTGGCCTGCGCGCGCGTCGGCGCGGTGCACACGGTCGTCTTCGGCGGTTTCTCGCCTGAGGCGCTCAAGGACCGCATCAACGACTGCAAGGCCAAGGTCGTCATCACCGCCGACGGCGGCTGGCGCCGCGGCAAGATCGTCGAGCTCAAGGCCAACGTCGACAAGGCGCTCGAAGGCGCCCCGACCGTCCAGTCCGTGCTCGTGGTCAAGCGCACCGCGCAGGACATCAACATGGTCGAGGGCCGCGATACCTGGTGGCGCGAAGCCTGGCAGGGCGCGCCGAATTTCCACGACGCGAAGGCCTTCGATTCCGAGCACCCGCTCTTCATCCTCTATACCTCCGGCTCGACCGGAAAACCGAAGGGCGTGCTCCACACCTCCGCCGGCTATCTCCTCGGCGCCAAGCTGAGCTCGCAATACGTCTTCGATCTCAAGGACAGCGACCGCTACTTCTGCACGGCCGACATCGGCTGGATCACCGGCCACAGCTACGTCGTCTACGGCCTGCTCTCGAACGGCTCCACCGTCTTCCTCTACGAAGGCGCGCCGAACCAGCCGGAGCCGGACCGTTTCTGGCAGATGATCGACCGCCACGGCATCACGATCCTCTACACGGCGCCGACCGCCATCCGCGCCTTCATGCGCTGGGGCGATGCCTACGTGCTCCGCCACCGTCTCGACTCGCTGCGCCTGCTCGGCTCCGTCGGCGAGCCGATCAACCCCGAGGCGTGGATGTGGTATCACAAGATGATCGGCAAAAAGAAATGCCCGATCGTCGACACCTGGTGGCAGACCGAGACCGGCTCGATCATGATCACGCCGATCCCCGGCGTCACCCCGACCAAGCCCGGCTCGGCCACGCTTCCGTTCTTCGGCGTCGCGCCGAAGGTCGTCGACAATGCCGGCAAGGAAGTCCCCCGCAACAGCGGCGGCAAACTCGCCATCACCAAGCCCTGGCCCTCCATGCTGCGCACCCTCTGGGGTGACGACGAGCGCTTCAAGAAGGCCTATTTCTCGGAATTCCCCGAGCATCCGGACTACTACTTCACCGGCGACGGCGCGCGTCAGGACAAGGACGGCTACTTCTGGATCGTCGGCCGCATCGACGACGTGCTCAACGTCTCCGGCCACCGCATCGGCACGGCCGAGGTCGAGAGCGCGCTCGTCTCGCACCCGTTCGTCGCCGAGGCCGCCGCCGTCGGCCGCCCCGACGAGCTCAAGGGCCAGTCGCTCGTCGTCTTCGTCACGCTCAAGGCCGGCCACGAGCCGACCGACGAGCTGAAGGAGGTCCTCCGCAGCCACGTCGGCAAGGAGATCGGCTCGCTCGCGAAGCCCGATCAGGTCCGCTTCGCCGCGGGCCTGCCCAAGACCCGCTCCGGGAAAATCATGCGCCGCCTCCTCAAGGAGCTGGCCACCTCCGGCGAGATCAAGGGCGACACCACGACGCTGGAGGATTTCTCCGTCATCGCGGCCTTGAAGTCGGACGACGAGTAAGCCTTACTCCTCTCTGCGGTTCCCGCTCCGGGCCAGGCGACCGCGCCTGGCCCGATGTTTTTTCCGCCGACCGCCTCCGCGCTGCCTCGCTCCGATCGCTCGGCGTTCACGCTGCTCGAGCTGCTCGCGGTCCTGGCCGTGCTCGCGATCCTGACGAGCCTCGTGATCGGCGCCGGCCGGCGCGTCGTCGAGCACGGCAAAAGCGCCCGCGCGCGGGTCGAGCTCGCCGTGCTGTCCGCGGCCCTCCAGTCCTACCGGCGACAACACGGTGACTACCCGCGCACGACGGACGGCGCGCTGCTCGTCCAGGCGCTGCTCGGACGCCTCGACCCGTCGGGCGCTCCGCTCGCCGCGACCGGCCGCGCCCAGATTGAAGCGGCCCGGTTCTCCTTTGCGCGCGCAACCTCGCCCGGCGCGGCCGCCGACCCGTTCTCCGATCCCGCCGCGGTCCCGGTCGATCCCTGGGGAAACCCGTATCGCTACGCCTACAAGTCCGTCGCGCCGTGGACAAATCCGTCGTTCGTCCTCTATTCGGCCGGCCCCGACGGCGCGGACGCGCCCGCGCTGCGCGCCGGCGGCTTCGTCGACGAGGCCGCGCCGGCGAACGCCGACAACCTCTACGCCCACCGGAACTGATGCGCGCGCGCCCCACCGTCTCTCGCTCGTCCGCCGCCGGCTTCACGCTGCTCGAGCTGCTCGCGGTGCTCGCGATCATCGGCATCCTCGCCGGCCTGATCTTCCCGAGCCTCTCGGCCGCGCGCCAAGCTGCCGGTCGCGCGAAGACGAAGGTGCAGTTTAGCCAGTGGGCCGCGGCGATCGAATCCTTCCGTAGCGAATACGGCTGCTACCCGAGCTTCGACGCCACGAACCTGGTCAACGGCGGCGCCACGACCGTTCCCTCCGGCGAGCATCTTTTCCACGACGTGCTGGCCGGGCGGAAACGCGACGGCAGCGCGCCCGACGCGGCCACGACCGTCGCCGCCGGCAGCCAGAACCGGAAGCGCACCGCGTTCCACGCCTTCGCGGACTCGGAACTCACCCCGGCGGCCTCCGCCGCCTCGAACCTGATTCGCGATGCGTTCGACAACCTCTCGATCGCTGTCCTCGTCGACCGGAACCTAGATGGCCGGATCGATGGCTCCGATTATGCCAGTTTCCCTAGCGTGGTTGCGCCCGATGGCAGCTCGCTCCGCCCGATGCCGGCGGATCTCCCCGCCACCGGCGTGCGCGCCGGCGTGCTCTTCTACGCCCCGGACCCGAACGCCACGGCGGCCAGCCCGGCCTTCATCTTCAGCTGGAAATGACCTTGTTGCCCCAGCGCCGCCATTCCCGCGGTTTCACGCTGCTCGAGCTGGTCGTCGTCGCCGGGCTGATGGCGGGGCTGTCCTTCTTCGTGATCGGCACCCTCGGCGCCGCGCGAGGTGCGGCGCTGCAATCGGCCCAGGCCACCGTCGCCAACCTGCTGGTCGCCGCCCGCACCAAGGCCAGCGCCAGCGGCCAACTGGCGCGGGTGCTGGTCCAGTGCGACGCGCGGAGCGGCGCCGCGGCGGGACGGTTTCTCCGCCACCTCGTGCTCCAGGAACAGGTCGGCGGCGCGTGGCAGACGGTAAGCGACGTCTATCTCCCGGACGGCGTCTACGTGCTGCCGGGCAATTTTGCGCTTCCCGCCGGATTGCTCGCGACGACGGAGACGCCGTGGACGAGGAGCGACGGCGCGGATCTGCGGTCGACCGCACTGCGCAGCGCCAATCTCACCACCGAGGCGATCCACGGCGGCGTGCTCGAGCAGTGGGCCGGCCTTCCGTTCGCGGCGGCCGGCACCACCAACGCGTCCGGTGACATCGTGCTCGCCGCCGGGCGCGTCCGCCCGCCGGGTTCATACGCGAGCGGAGAATCGCCGGTCGAGTTGACCGGGCCCGAGCAGGTGCGCGGGCTCGCACTCAGCGCCTACGGGGTGGCCACGTTGATCAACAGCCGCGCGAGCTTCTGAGGCCATGACCCGGCGCGCGTTCTCTCTCCTCGAGGTGGTAATCGCGGTCGGCGTCTTCGCGTCCGCCATCGTGGTCATCCTGGCGCTGCTCCCGGCGCTGGCGAAAGAGGCCGCGGCCTCGGCCGACGCGCTTGCGGCCCAGCGCCTGCCGGACGCCCTGCGGGTGGAGTTGCAGCGCCTGGCGGGAGCCAGCGGCTTCGAGACGCTGGCGGCAAATGTGCCGGTGCTGCGCGCGCCGCTGGGCAAGGGGCTCGCCTTCGTCGCCTCACGCGATGCCGTGCGCCTTCATTCCGAGGCCTACCTCGCGCCCGCGCCGGCCGACGCGCTCTCCGAGCACGAGAAATACTTCCTCGTCGAGGTGTGGCGCTTCCCCGCGGCGCCGCTGGCTTACGACGCGAGCGGAACGGTCCTGCCGGTCCTGGTGCGGGTCTCCTGGCCGCACCGGGTCGCCGCCCACGGCTCGCCGGTCGACTGGGCGAGCCGGTCCTCGCTCACCTTCAGCACCGCGATCAACCGATGAACCGGAGCCTTCCGCGCGCGTTCACCCTGCTGGAGCTGCTCGTCGCCGTGACGCTGACCCTGGGCATCGCGGCCGTGTTGCTCGCGGTCACCGCGAGCACCCTGACTCTCTGGCGCCGCGCGCAGGATCGGTTTTCCACTGCGGCGCAGGCCCAGCTGGCGTTGGATTTCCTCGAGCGGGATCTCCAAGCCGGCGTCTTCCGACCGGATGGCAGCGCGACCTGGCTTGCCGTGACCGTCGCCAACGACGCCGCTGGCGTGGCGCATCACGGCTGGCAGACGGCGGCGCGGATGAAGCCTGCCACTCGCGAGAGCCTGGTGGTGCTGCCGCGCGGGTCCGACGAGCGCACCCCGACAATCGCCGACGCGCGCTTCGGTCTCTCGGGTGCGTGGCTGCGGTTCATCGCGCACAACGTCGAAAGCGCCGGCAGCCTGCCCGTCGCGCTGTCGTATCAGCTCGCGCGCCGACCGGTCAGCGGAGCGGTCGCGGACACTGCCAACCCGGCGGAGGTGCGCTATTCGCTTTTCCGCGCCGCGGTGGCGGGGGACACGAGCTTCGCGATCGGCAATGATGTCATGGCGGCCGGCTACGCCTCTGGCGCGGAGGCACCCGCGGCCGCGCGCGCCGCCTCCACTCTCACGAATCCCAACACGGGCAACGACACGCTGGTGACGAACGCGGTCGATTTCGGCGTCTGGCTCTACGTGCGCGACACGGCGGGCGCGCTGCGGCGCATTTTCCCGGCGGATGCGGCGGACCTGACGCACCGGGCGCGCGATCCCGGTGGTGCCGCCGACGACGACCGCTACCCCGACGTGGCCGACGTGATGCTTCGCGTGCTGAGCGAGGACGGCGCCCGGCAGATCGCCGCGATCGAGCAGGGCCGCGTTCCGCGACCCGCGGGTTTCGCGGACGACGCGCAATGGTGGTGGGCCGTGGTCGAGGCCAACTCGACCGTCTTCGTCCGCCGCATCGAGTTGAAAGGCGGCGCCCGGTGAACGCGCGGGTGCGCGGCTTCGCGCTGGTCATCACGCTCGCGCTGCTCGGGCTGCTGGTGCTCGCCGTGGTGGCGCTGAGTGCGCTGGTGCAGGTCAATTCGCAGGTGGTGGCGAGTGCCACGGCCCAGCTCCGGGCGCGCCAGCACGCGCAGCTGGCCCTGGGCGTGGCGTTGAGCGAGCTGCAGCGGGTCGCCGGTCCGGACGCGCGCGTCACCGGCATCGCCGGCATCACCGGCACCGGCCCGGGCGCGGCGAACACCACCCGACACTGGTGCGGGGTCTGGCGCAGCGATGGGAGTTTCCTGGGGTGGCTGGCTTCCGGCGCCCAGCCCGCGGCGGCGGCGCTGGCGACCGGAGTGCCGGACATCGAGTTGCTCGGCGCCGCGGCGGTCGGAGCGCCGGCGGCCAACTCCGAGCACGTCGTCGCGGGCAAGCTGGGGGTGCCCGATGCGGACGGGGTGCCGACGGGACGCTATGCCTGGCTGGTCCTGGACGAGGGCGTGAAGACCTCGGCCTACGCGCCGTCGCCCGTGGGGACGGCTCCCGTTCTCTTCGCCAACGCCGCGAACGCCCAGGCGCGCCTTCGCGATGCGCTCGCCGCCTACGCCGGCGCATTGCCACGGGTGTCGACCTACGAGCAGCTGCGTGTCCTGCCGGCACCGGCGGCCGCGCTGACCGCTTCGACGCTCCAGGACAACCTGCATCACGTCACGCTCACCGCGCGCTGGGTCGTGGGCGACCAGCTCCGAACCGGTTTCCAGAACGTGAACACCAACTCCGCGATCGCGTGGCGCAACCTGCTGCAGACCTACAACACCAGCCCGGACGCGCCGGCGCCGATCTCCGCCGCCACGCTTTTGGCGCGCGGCACGTCCCTGCAAAACGCCGTCGCCGGATTCTCCACCGCCGGGAAGGCGGCCTTCGGTCCCTTCACGGCAGCGGCCGGCGCGTCGGCCCTGCTGGCCTCCGTCTTTCCGAGCGGCAGTCCGACCGGGACGCAGATCCACGCCGTGCTCGCGCCCCAACTGGCGGTGCGCTCCGACACCTTTCGCGTCCGCGCCTACGGCGAGGCCCTGGATCCGGCCGACCGCAGCCGGATCGAGGCCGCGGCCTGGTGCGAGGCCATCGTCCAGCGCACCCCCGCGGTGGCCCCGGACGGGCTCGGGCGGCGCTTTGTCGTGGTTTCCTTCCGCTGGCTGGGGCCGGGCGACCTCTAGGCGCGGCAGAAAAATCTTGTGGATTTTTCCGGAAAACTGTGGCTTCTACGCCGTTCCTCGGCCGTTCCGGCCGGGTAAAAAACGCCAGGGTAGCTCAGTGGTAGAGCAGGGGACTCATAAGCCCTTGGTCGCCGGTTCAATCCCGGCCCCTGGCACCAATTTAGCCGCAGCCCCGCTGCGGCTTTTTGTTTGGCGCGGCGGGGCGGCGCGTGCATCCGTGTGAATCGTGGCTAAGCAAACTTACGACCTCGTCATCCTCGCCGCGGGCATGGGCAGCCGTTTCGGCGGCCTCAAGCAGGTGCAGCCCGTCGGCCCGCACGGCGAACTCATCATCGAGTATTCGATCTTCGATGCGCTGCGCGCGGGCTTCGACCGGCTCGTGCTGGTGATCCGCAAGGATATCGAGGCCGATTTCCGCGCCACCATCGGGCGGCGTCTCGAGTCGCGGATGGCGGTCGATTACGTTTTTCAGGAACTCGCCGACGTGCCCGCGGCGCACCGGGCGCACGCGGCAGCGCGCACGAAGCCCTGGGGCACCGGCCATGCGGTTCTCGCGGCGCGCGCGGCCGTGCGGCGGCCGTTTGCGGTCATCAATGCCGACGATTTCTACGGCGCCGCCGGCTACCGCGTGCTCGCGGCGCACTTCGCGTCGTCGTCGGCCTACGCCCTCGTCGGATACCCGCTGCGGCAGACCCTGTCCGAGCACGGCGCGGTCAGCCGGGGGCTTTGCGCGATCGATGCCGGCGGCCGGCTCACGACCATCACGGAGCTGACGAAGATCGAGAAGACGGCCGCGGGCGCCCGCTACACCGACGCGGCCGGGGCGGCGCATCCGCTCTCGGGCGACGAGACGGTTTCGCTGAACTTCTGGGGCTTCACGCCCGCGGTGTTTCCCCAGTTGCACGAACTGTTCACGGGATTTCTGGCGGCGCGGGGCGGCGATCCCAAGGCGGAGTTCTATCTGCCCACGGCTCTGAGCGACCTCAATCAGCGTGGCGTGGCGGATATCGCGCTGCTGCGAACCGAGGACTCGTGGTTCGGCATCACCTACCGCGAGGACCTCGCGACCGCTGCGGGCGCTGTCCGCGAGCTCACGGCCGCCGGTCGCTACCCGTCGCCGTTGTGGGGCTGAGCGGGTCGAGGCGGATCTTTTCACCGCCGGAGACCAGGGCGCGCTCGGCCGGGCGGAAGTAGCGCGCCGAGGCAGAGCGCTTTGCCGAGGGGCCCACGCCTGGCGGGCGTCGCATCCCGGGGCGCCTCAGGCCAGCTCGGCGAGGATTCCGCGCAACTCGCGCTCGGGATCCTCGTGGTTCTGGGCGATGGCGAGCTGCAGGCCTTGTTCGAGCCAAGGTTTCGCTTCCGCGGGGCGACCGAGCGCGAGCAGCGTTTTTCCCAGGAGAATACGGGCCATCATCCAGTCGGCCTTCTTGCGGACGCAGAATTCGAGGTGCGCTACGGCCTCGGCCGCCTGGTTCTCGCGCAGGAGCGCCTGGGCGAGGCTGAAACGGAACATCTCGTTCTCGGGCTGCGTGGCCACGAGGGCGGCGAAGCGGGCGGAGTTCATCTCAATCGACGAAGATCGTGATCGCCGTCGCGTTGTCGAGGCCGCCGCGCTCGCGCGCGAGCTCGACCAGCGTCCGGGCGCCCGCCTCGGGCGTGGCCGCGTGAGCGAGATACCGGGCGATCTCGTGCGGGGTGATGCAGCGGGTGACGCCGTCCGTGCAGATCAGGTAGCGATCTCCCGCCTTGAGGGGTGGGAGGCGATGTCGCCTTCGAGCGGCGGGGGCTGGCCGACGCAGCGCGTGAGCGCGGCGCGGTTTTCCGTGAGGACGTAGGTCGGCTCGCCGCGCGCGGCGCGCGCGCGCATCTCGTTTTCCAGGTTGTGCTCGCGCGTGAGCGCCTCGAGCTCGCCGGCGCGCAGCCGGAACAGGTAGCTGTCGCCGACGTGCACGACGTTCGCGGCGCCGTCGGTGAAATGCGCCAGCGTGAGCGTGGTGCCGATGCCGTGGCGCGGGCTGAGCTGGCGGCCGAGAGTGAAGACGGCGTCGTTGGCGAGGGCGAGGGCGGCGGCGTAATCGAAGGGCTTGCGGGCGTGCTTCACGAACCACTCCTCGAGCGTGTCGAGGGCGGCGCGGCTCGCGGCGGCGCCGGCGGGCAGTCCGCCGATGCCGTCGGCCACGGCGTAGAGGCGCAGGCCGTCGTCGCACACGTAACTGTCCTCGTTCTGCTGCCGGTAGCAGCCGATGTCGGTGAGGGCGAACGAGCGCAGCTTCATGTCCCGGCAGAAATTGGTCGGGACGCGCTCAAATGAAAGGACGAAAAATCGTCTCGCGGTCCGCGCGCGTGAGGCGCTCGAAGGCCGGCGTGGGTAAACAGGCGATGAATTCGCGTCCGTAGGCTTTGGTCAGGACGCGGGGATCGAGGATAGTGACGATGCCGCGATCGGTTTTGCTCCGGATGAGGCGGCCGATGCCCTGGCGGAACTTGCCCAGCGCCTCGGGGAGCGCGAGCTGCGCGAAGGGATTGCCGCCCTCGGCGGCGACCCATTCGGCCCTGGCCTGGGCGACCGGATGGTTCGGGGGCTCGAAGGGGAGGCGCGTGATGATCACCTGCGAGAGCGCGTCGCCCGGCACGTCGATGCCGGTCCAGAAGCTCTCGGTGCCGAAGAGCACGCCGTTGCCGGCGCGGCGCAGCTGCTCGGCCAGCTCGGAGCGCGACACGCCGCTTTCCTGGATCAGGCAGCGCCGGCCCGCGGCGCGGTAGTTGGGCTCGAGGCGGGCGGCGACGGCGAGCAGGTCGCGGTAGCTGGTGAAGAGCACGAGCGAGCCGCCGCGGACGGCGAGCGTGCAGAAGCGCACGTAGTCGGTGATGGCGTCGAGCGCGAGCTTGCCCTCGGCGGAGGCGGACGGCTCGGGCACGTCGGCGGCGAGGTAGACGCGCATGTGGCGCTCGTAGTCGAAGGGGATTTCTCGATCACCGTCTCGACGGCGTGCGCGCCGACGCGCTCGCGGAACGGCTCGATCGTGCTGCCGGTGGCGAGCGTGGCGCTGGTGAGCACGCACGAGGTCTCGCGCTGGAACAACCGGCGGCGCAGCTCGGCGGAGACGTCGAGCGGGGCGGAGCGCAGGCTGACGACGAGCTCCTTGCGGCGGTCGGCCATCTCGGCCCAGTGCACGTCGCCTTCGCGCGCGAGGTCGAGCCACGACTTGATTGCGTCGCGGTAGGCGGAGAGGCGCTTCTGCTTCGTCTCGACCTCGACGTGCGCGATGTCCTCCGGCGGCAGGCTGGTGCGGAGCGCGTCGAGGCGGGCGACGACGCCGTTGAGCGGGCCGGCGAGCAAGTGCTCGACGGCGTCCGCCTCGCGCCAGCGCTGCAGGCCGGCGCCGGGCGGGATCTTTTCCGCGACGGTGGCGAAGAAGTGGTCGGCCTGCTCGACGGCGATCTCGACCGCGCGCTGGCCGCCGGTGTCCTGGTGGCGGGTGAAGAGCCCCTTCCGCCGCTTGGGATTGAACAGGGCGTGCAGCTGGCGGCGCAGGCCGGTCGACGTCAGCGCGAGGCCGAGGTGCTCGGTGGCGATGTCGGGCACGGTGTGCGCCTCGTCGAGCACGAGGAAGTCGTCGAGTCGGAGGATGCCGCGGGCGAGCGATTTCTCCTGCGCGGCCTGCACGGCCATCAGAGTGAAGAGCAGGCTGTGGTTGACGATGACGAGGTTCGCGGCGTCGCGCCGCTTCTTCGCGCGCTGGTAGAAGCACACGGCGCTGTCGCAGTGCTTCGAGGAACACGCGTCGGAGTCGGCGGAGACTTCGTCCCAGACCTCGGGCGCGATGCGCGGTGAGGGGAAGTCGGCGAGCAAGCCGGTTTCGGTGGTTTTCGCCCACGCGTCGACGCGCGCGAGCTGCTCCTGCTCGGGCGTGGCGAACAGCTCGTGCTTCTCCGCGAGCGCGCGCTTCAGCCGCGTCGTGCAGAGGTAGTTGCCCTTGCCCATGAGCACGGCGCTGGTGAAGTCGCGATACGCGGCCAGCTCGGGCACGGCGGCGAAGAGGCGGCGGCAGTTCGCGAGGTCCTTGTCGCGGATCTGCTCCTGCAGCGTCTTGGTGTGCGTCGAGACGAGGAATTGCCGGCGCGTGTCGACGGCATGGATGATGCCCGGGATGAGGTAGGCGAGGCTCTTGCCGACGCCGGTGCCGGCCTCGCAAAGCAGGCTGGTGTCGCCGTCCATCGCGGCGGCGACGGCGCGCGCCATGCGCTCCTGCTCGGGGCGGTGTTCGAGACCGAGACTCAGGCACAGCCAGCCGTCGTCGGCGAAGACGGCCGACGTCAGCTCGACTGCGCGCGAGACGGCCGCGCCGCCGCCCTCGTTGAGACTAATCATCAATTGGGACTCAGCTCATGACGCGGCAGGGGCGCAAAACATATTTGCGAGCGCCCACAGCGGAAACCACCGTCCTGGCATGGCAACACAGCAGCAAGGCGGCGCGGTTTGGACGCAGGAGCTGATCCAGTTTCTTCAGACGCAGCCGGCGGTCGCCGCGGTGCGCGTGAACGCCGCCGACATGACGGTCTCCGTCGCCACGCTCGGCAGCGTCGACCAGGCGCAGCTCGAGCAGCAGATCCAGGAGGTGTTGCTCGCCATCGAGGCGAAACTCGCGACCGGCCGCGCGCGCGGCGAGGGCCGGTGACGCAGCCGGGCTTCGTCGTGAAGCAGGCCGGCAGCGTGACCACGGTCGAACGCCCGACCTGCGAGACGGCGCCGCGCTTCTACCAGTGGAAGGAATACTCGCTCGACGAGGAGGAGGCGCACGACGCCGACGAGGGGCACGGCCATGGTCATGGGCACGGCGGCGAGGAAGGGAGTGGAAGCTCCTCGGCACGCTGGCGGCGATCTGCGGCGTGGCGGGCATCGCGGGCTTTGTGGCGGAGAAACTCGGCGCGCCGCCCTGGGCGCAATTCGCGCTCTACGGCGTCGCGCTCGTGGCCGGCGGCTGGGACGCGGCGATCGATTCGTGGGAGAACCTGCGCCACCGCAAGCTCGACATCCATTTCCTGATGCTGGCCGTCGCGGTCGGCGCCGTGCTGGTGGGCGCCTACGGCGAGGCGACGCTGCTGCTGTTCCTGTTCTCGGCCTCGGGCGCGATGGAGGCCTACGCGATGGACCGCACGCAACGCGAGGTGTCGTCGCTGCTGCACACCGCGCCGAAGGAGGCGACGGTGATCGCTGCCGACGGCGCGCACCACGTCGTCACCGTCGACCAGCTCAAGGTCGGCCAGCGCCTCGCGGTGAAGCCGGGCGAGATGTTCGCGGCCGACGGCGAAGTCGTGAAGGGCGAGACGGCGAGCGACGAGTCGACGCTCACCGGCGAATCCGTGCCGGTGGAGAAGAGCGTGGGGTCGTCGGTGTTCAGCGGCACGATCAACCTCTGGGGCTCGGTCGAGGTGAATGTGGTGCGCCTGCCGAGCGAGAGCACGCTGCAGAAAATCGTCCGCCTGATCCAGACCGCGCAGAAGCTGAAGGCGCCGAGCCAGCGCTTTACCGACCGCTTCGGCGGCAACTACACGCTGCTGGTGCTCGGCGCGGTCACGGCGATGTTCCTCGTCTGGTGGCTCGGCTTCGGCCTGCCGCCGTTCCAGAGCGTGGACGGCCGCGCGTCGGCCTTCTACCGGGCGATGACACTCCTGGTCGTCGCGAGCCCGTGCGCGCTGGTGCTGTCGATCCCCTCGGCGATCCTGGCGGCCATTGCCTGGGGCGCGAAACACGGCGTGCTGTTCCGCGGCGGCGCCGCGATCGAGAAGCTGGCCGAGATCGACACGGTCGCACTCGACAAGACCGGCACGCTGACGACCGGCGAGCTGGCCGTCGTGGCGGTCGAGAGCTTCCCGACCGGACGCGAGCGCGAGTTGCTCGAGCTCGCCTACGCGCTGGAGCGCCATTCGCACCATCCGATCGCGCGCGCGATCACGCACCACGCCCGCAAGGAAAACGTGACCGTGCGCGAAATCGCGCGCTTCGAGTCGATCACCGGGCAGGGCGTGCGGGCGCAGGTGGGCGACGGACATGCCTTCCTCGGCCGGCGCGAGCTGGTGGCGGCGGGACCGTTTGCGCAGTGGCTCGAGAAAGTGCCGCCGGCGGCGGCGGAGTTCTCCGAGGTCTGGGTGGTGGCGCCGGGCATCGTCGGGCGGCTGCTGCTCAAGGACCAATTGCGCGCCGAGTCGCGCGGCGTGCTCGCGGCGCTGAAGGCGAACGGCATTCGCACCTACATGCTCACCGGCGACCGCCGCCACACGGCGGAGTCGGTGGCGAAGGAGCTCGGCGTCGACGAGGTGCGGGCGGGCCTGTCGCCGGAACAGAAGGTTGAGATCGTCGACGGCTTCCGGCAGCAGGGGCGCAAGGTCGCGATGGTCGGCGACGGCGTGAACGACGCTCCGAGCCTCGCCGCCGCCTACGTCTCGGTGGCGATGGGCGCGCGCGGCAGCGACGCGGCGCTGGAGCAGAGCGAGGTCGTGCTGATGCACGACCGGATCGAGAATTTCCTCGCCGCCCTGCGGTTGAGCCGGCGCGCGCGCACGATCATCAAGCAGAACCTCGTCATCTCGCTCGGCACGGTGATCGTGATGGTCGGCGCCTCGCTGGTCGGCACGATCCCGCTCAGCCTCGGCGTCATCGCGCACGAGGGCAGCACGGTGGTCGTCTGCCTGAATTCGCTGCGGCTGCTGCTGGGGAAGAACGATTGAGGACAAAGGGCGGTTGGGGACAACCGCCCCTACCGAGAGCAGGGCAAAGGGGCAGAGGTAGGGGCGCTTGTCCTCAAGCGCCCTGATTCAGTCCTCGATCCAGACCAGGTCCCCGACGCGCACCTCGTCGTAGAGCTCGATGATGTCGAGGTTGCGCATCTGCACGCAGCCGCTGCTCGCGGGCGTGCCGATCTTCTCCTCGTGGTTCGTGCCGTGGATGTAGACGTAGCGGTCGTAGGTGTCGACCGACTCGCCGGCGGCGTTCGTGCCGGCGTTCACGCCCGGCTCGAGGCCGCGGAGCCACAGGATGCGGGTGGTGATGAGGTTTTTCGCCTGCTCGTCGGCCGCGAGCTCGGAGAAATGCTGACCGGTGTTCACCCGGGCCTTGAACACGATGCCGGGTGGCGCGCCGGCGCCGACGCGCTCGGCGATTTCGTGCAGGCCGCGCGGGGTGCCGAGGGAGTTCTTCACGTTCGAGGGCGGGCGCAGCGACGTGGATATGACGTAACTCTTCACCAGCCGCCCGTCCCGATAGTAGCCCATCAACTGTCGGCCGATGGAAACGACCATAGAACGCGCTGACGGCTTGCGGCCGAGAGCGGCGGACTTTTTCGTGGCGCGTTCAAAGGAATCTTTCACGTGAATACCAAGTCCTATCGGGTCGGCATCGTCGGGGCGACGGGAGCGGTCGGTCAAGAGCTGATCGGCCTCCTCCAGTCGCGCCAGTTTCCGCTCGCGGAGCTGAGGCTGATGGCCTCCGCGCGCTCCGTGGGCCGCAGCGTCGAGTTCGGCGGGAAAACGCTCACGGTGATCGAGGCCAAGCCCGAGGCGTTCGAGGGACTCGACCTCGCGCTCTTCGCCGCCGAGGGGGCGATCGCCAAGGCGCTGGCGCCCGAGGCCGTGAAGCGCGGCTGCCTCGTGCTGGACAAGAGCTCGGCGTTCCGCATGCGCGAGGACGTGCCGCTGGTTGTGCCGGAGATCAACCTCGCGGCGACGCGCGGGCACCGTGGCATCATCGCCAGCCCGAACTGCTCCACCGCCATCGCGCTGATGGGGCTCTATCCGCTGCACCAGCGCTTCGGCGTGAAGCGCGTATTCTTCTCCACTTACCAATCCGTCTCCGGCACGGGCGCCGATGCCATCGACGAGCTCGAGGCGCAGACCCAGGCCTACACGAAGGGCCAGCCGCTGCCCCGGGCGGTCTATCCCTACCAGATTTTCCAGAACCTCATCCCGCACATCGACTCGTTCGGCGCCGACGGCTACACCGGCGAGGAGACGAAGATGCGTGAGGAGAGCCGCAAGATCATGGGCCTGCCCGCGCTGAAGGTCTCCGCGACCTGCGTGCGCGTGCCCGTCGTGCGGGCGCACTCGGTGGCGATCAACGCCGAGTTCGAGCGCCCGGTCGACGTCGCTGCCGCCCGGGCGGCCATCGCGGCCTTTGCCGGCGCCGAGCTCGTCGACGACGTGGCGAACAAGCTTTACCCGACGCCGCTCGACTTCAGCCGCAAGGCGAAGTGCGGCGTCGGCCGCCTGCGCCTCGACACGGCGTGGGAGAACGGCCTGGCCCTCTGGGTCGCCGGCGACAACCTCTGGAAGGGCGCCGCGCTCAACTCGATCCAGATCGCCGAGGCGATGATCCGCGAGGGCATCGCGCTGAAGCCGAGCGCCTGAGCGCGGGCTGTGCGCGCGGTTGTCGGGCGGGGTCGCCGAACCCCGACGCGAACGTGCTTTTCCCCAGCAAGGCGGAGTTCGGCGACCCCGCCCGACGATGGGCGCTGGCGCCCGCGACAAACCGCGCGGTCTCCCCGACAAGACCCGCACCGGCTTTCTCCTTGCGAGGGGGGAGGGGCTGCCGTTTCGTCGTTCGAACTTCGGACGCTTAGCTCAGTTGGTTAGAGCATCTCGTTTACACCGAGAGGGTCGGGGGTTCGAGTCCCTCAGCGTCCACCAGCTCCTCCCTTTCCGCATGAAACTCCTCCTCGCCACCCGCAAGAGCCCGCTCGCGCTCGCGCAGACCAACATGGTCGCCGCGCGCTTTGCCGAGAAGCTGGGCGCCGAATGCGAACTGCTGAAGATCGTGACGACCGGCGACCGCCAGACCGACTGGTCGCTGATCAAGCAGGGCGGCAAGGGCCTCTTCACCGCCGAGCTCGAGCAGGCGCTCCTGCGCGGCGACGCGCACGCCGCCGTGCACAGCTGCAAGGACCTGCCGGGCGAGAATCCCGCCGGCCTCACCGTCGCCGGCTTCCTGCCGCGCGAACTCACGCACGACGTGCTCGTGCTCCGCGCGGGCGTCACCACGCCCGCGACCATCGGCTCCAGCAGCCCGCGTCGCCAGCTGCAGGTGGCGAAACTGTTCCCGGGCGTGAAGTTCACCGAGATCCGCGGCAACGTCGACACGCGCCTGAAGAAGATCGCGCAGGGCGACGCCGACGCGACGATCCTCGCCGCTGCCGGCATGCGCCGCCTCGGCATCCACAGCTGGCCGGGCGTGACCTTCCGCCCGCTGAAGTTCGAGGAAAGCGTGCCGGCCGTGGGGCAGGGCGCGATCGCCATCCAATGCCGCACCGACCTCGCCGCGCAGCTGGCGCCGGCGCTCGACGCCGCGACTTTCCGCAATGTCACGCTCGAGCGCGCCTTCCAGGCGCAGATCGGCGGCGGCTGCCAGGTGGCCTTCGCCGCGCACGCGACGGACGACACGCTGCACTTTTTCCACGAGCGCACGGGCATCCGCCGCTTCCCGCTCACCGGCGCCGATTTCGCCGCGCCGCAGGCGACCGCCGCGCGCATCCTCAAGGAGCTCGGTTTCTGATGGCCGCCAAATCCTCCTCCTCCCTGCCGCTCGCCGGCCGCCGCATCGTCCTCACCCGCCCGCGCGAGCAATGCGCCGAGTGGCGCGCCCAGCTCGAGGCCCAGGGCGCCGAGGTGATCGAGCTGCCGCTCATCCAAGTCACGAAGCATTACGACAAGCAGACGCTGGTCGAGGTCTTCGCCGAGCTGACGCAATACGAGTGGATCGTCTTCACTAGCGCCAACGGCGCCCGGTTCTTCTTCGAGGAGTTCCTCAAGGGATTTGAGGACATCCGGGCGCTCGGGCTCGTGCGCATCGCGGTCGTGGGCGAGGCGACCGCCGACGTCGTCCGCGGCTACCACCTGCGCGTCGAGCTCCAGCCGAAGAAGGCCAACGCCGAGGAACTCGCGCAGGCGATGATCGAGCGCGAGTCGATCGACAGCGCCAAGGTCCTAGTCGTCACCGGCAATCTCAACCGCGACACGCTGGTGGAGAAGCTCCACGAGGCCCGCGCGATCGTCGACACGCTGCCGATCTACAAGACCGAGGAGACCGACCTGGCCCAGAACCCGGTTGCGGGCGACTTCCGCGCCAAGGGCGCCGATGCGATCCTCTTCGCCAGTCCATCCGCCGCGCAGTCGTTCTTCGACCAGGCCGCGGCGCTGAAGCTCGGCGCCAAGGCCCGGCGCCCGCTCGCCGGCAGCATCGGCGCGACGACGACGGCGACGATGAAGCAGCTCGGGCTGCCGGTCGATTTCGAGGCGCCGCAGGCGAATCTCGGGTCGCTGGTCGAGGCGCTCCTCCGGAAGCTCTGATTCCCATCCGCGGCCCGCCGCGAACGCCCGGAATATGTCGGATTGAATTCCGCGCCTTCCGTGTGTTCCGTGGGCCCTTCCTCATGAAAGTCCCGTTCCTCGATCTGAAGCCCCAGCATCAGGCCATTCGCGACGAAGTCCTCGCCGCGCTGGCCGCCACCTACGACGCCACGCGTTTCTGCCTGGGCAAGGACGTGGAGGATTTCGAGAAGGGCTTCAGCGCGAAGTTCGGCTACGCGCGCACGCTCGGCATGAACAGCGGCACCTCGCCGCTGCACATCGGCTCGCTCTGCGGCGGCTTCGGCCCGGGCGACGAGGTCATCACCACGCCGTTCACCTTTGCCTCGAGCTGCTGGGGCATCAGCTACGTCGGCGCCACGCCGGTGTTCGTCGACATCGATCCGGACACCTGGTGCATCAGCCCCGAGGCGATCGAGCGCGCGATCACGCCGCGCACGAAGGGCATCGTGGTCGTGCACATCTTCGGCCAGCCCGCGCGCATGGACGAGATCATGGCCATCGCGGCGCGGCACCGGCTGTTCGTCGTCGAGGACTGCGCGCAGGCCGTCGGCGCGCGCTACAAGGGCGCGCCGGTCGGCGCGATCGGCGACTGCGGCACGTTCAGCTTCTATCCGACCAAGAACCTCGGCGCCTGCGGCGAGGGCGGGGCGTTCGTGTCCAAGCACGCCGCCGTGATGGACAAGGCGCAGCTGCTGCGCGTGCACGGCTCGCCCAAGCGCTACCTGCACACGGAGGTCGGCTTCAACTTCCGCATGGACGGCTTCCAGGGCGCGATCCTCGCCATCAAGCTGAAGCACATCGACGCCTACACTGCGCGCCGCCGGGCGATCGCCGCGCAGTATCGCGCCGGGATCAAGCACCCGGCCGTCACGCTCCCGGTCGTGCCGGCCTACGGCGAGAGCGTCTGGCACCAGTTCACGATCCTGCATGCCCGCCGTGACGCGCTGCGCGCGCACCTCGAGCAGCAAGGCGTGGGCACGGACATCATTTACCCGGGGCCGATGCACCTGCAGCCGTGCTACGCGTCCCTCGGCTATGCCCAGGGCAGCCTGCCGGTGGCGGAGCGCACCAGCGAACGCTGCGTCAGCCTGCCGATCTTCCCCGAGCTCACGGACGAACAGGTCGCCCACGTGATCGCGGCGGTTAACTCTTTCGCGGGATGACCGAATAAGACGGTTCGGATGATCCACGACATCCACCTCAAGATTTGCGGCCTGACCTCCGCGGCCGACGCCCACGCGGCCGCCGGGATCGGCGCCGACTACCTGGGCTTCGTGCTGCACCCGGCGTCGCCGCGCCATATCACGCTGGAAAAGTTCGCCCAGCTGCGGCCCGAGCTTCCCGCGCTGCCGAAGGTCGGCGTGCTGGTCTATTCGGATAGCGATGCGATCGCGCGCGTGCGCGACGCGGGGTTCGATTTCATCCAGCTGCACTTCCCCAACGAGACGCCGTTCTTCGAGGCGGCGCTGTGGACCGACGTCATCTCGCCGCACAAGCTCTGGTTGGCGCCGCGGGTGCCGCCCGGCCGCGAGCTCGATCCGTGCTTCGTGCCGCTGGCCGACACGTTCCTCCTCGACGCCTACGATCCGAACCAGCACGGCGGCACCGGCAAGACCGGGGACTGGGCGGCGTTCGCGTGGCTCCAGGGCAAGTTCAAGAAGGTGCGCTGGGTGCTCGCTGGCGGCCTCAAGCCCGAGAACGTCCGCGAGGCGATCACGAAGAGCCAGGCGAAGTTCATCGACGTGAACAGCGGCGTCGAAGCCTCGCCCGGCGTGAAGGACCCTGCCAAGCTGGCCGCTCTCGCGGCGGCCCTGCGCGGCGAATAGCCGCGGCAGGCGCGCGGTTGGCGCTCAGTTGCCGGCGATCTTCTCGTCCGTCCGCACCGGGCTCGGCGGCAGCGCGAGCGACTCGAGCGGCGGCGGGCGGTGCGGATCGAAGCCGGCGAAGTCGGGCGCGAGGTGCGCGGCGAGGGCCGGGACCTGCACGCGGATCGCGTCGGCGACCGAGGCGGCGAGCACGTAGGCGCCGTAGGAATTGTGGTGCGTGGCGTCCTTGCCGCCGTCGTTGAAGGCGAGCAGGGCGCGCTGCGGGCCGAGGGCTTCGTAGAACGCGGCGCTGGCGGCGCGCAGGTCGAGGCAGGGAATGTTTTCCTCCGCGGCGACTTCGCGCACGACGGCGGGATAGTCGCCGTGGGTGCTGTGGATTTTGCCGTCGGACGCGAAGGTGCGGCGCTCGGGCGAGGTGACGAGGACCGGCTGCACGCCGCGGAGCTTCGCTTCGGCAATGAAGCTCTCCAGGTAGGCGCGATAGGTGGTGTGGGCCTCGGCGTAGGTCTGCGGCCAGTTGGCCTTCTGGTCGTTGTGGCCGAACTGGATCAGCATCCAGTCGCCGCGGCGCACGAGGCTGAGGACCTTGGCGAGGCGGTGCTCGGCAAGGAAGGATTTCAGGGTCTCGCCCGACTCGGCGTGATTCGCGATCGCGATGTCGGCGCGGAAGAAGCGCGGCAGCATCTGGCCCCAGCTGGCGGCGGGATCGGAGCGCTGGTCGGTGACGGTGGAATCGCCGAGCAGGAACACCGTCGGCACGTCGACCGGCTCGATCCGGATCGAGCGCACGCGCGGCGCGGGGCCGTTGAACTCGAGGGTGAGCTTGTCGTCCCAGGTGAACGAGCCTTGTTCGCGCGGCTTCAGCGCCACCGTGTCCGCGCCGGGCGCGTTGGCCGGCGGCGGCGGGAGCGCGGCACGGCGGACGTTGACGATGAAGCTGCGCTCCGCGAATGCGCCGGCGGCTGTGCGCACGGTCTCAAGCATCAGCCGGCGCGACTCGGCGCGCACCAGCGTCGCGGCCGGCGCGGCGGCGTCGCCGAGGACGACGGTGACGCGGTAGTTGCCCTCGGGCGCGGCGACGGAGAAGTAGAACGGCGCGTCGCCTTGCGGCCGCGTGCCGAGGTCGAAACCGGCGCCGGCGGCGGCGGCGAAGGCGCCCAGCTTCGCCGGCGGCGTGAGGTCGAAGGTGCGTGCGGCGAACGCGGGAGCGGCGCGGCCCGGGACGGCGATGCCGAGCGCGAGACCGGCGAGGACGCGGAGGGAGGTGCGCATGTCAGACGAACTCGCTGAGGCGCTGCGCGCCGGGCCGGAGCGGGACGAGGTCGGTGATGACGACCGGCGCGCCGGTCTGGATCGAACGGTTGGCGGCGATGCCGACGAGAATGGAGGCCGCGCCCTGTTCGTGGCCGGCGGAGCGGTGCCACGGGTCGGCGGGCGGAGCGGGGAGAAGAGCTGTTCGGTCATGACTTCGTCGGCGCCGCCGTGCGGGCCGGTGGCGGGCGGCATCGGGACGAGGTAGCTGGGCTTGAAATGCGGGAAGACGCGGATCCACTCGCCCTCGGCTTCGGCGCTGCCGTGCTGCTCGAGCTTGAACTCGGAGCTGACGACGGCGCGGTTCATGTGCGAGCCGATGAACTCGTGGTATTCGAGGCGGCCGCGGTCGCCGTTGAAGGTGACGCGCATGCCCTCGCGCGGGCTGTAGGCGACGAGCGAGTAGTTGAGCACCTGGCCCGTGCGATAGCGGACGAGGGCGTTCATCTGGTCGTAGATGTCGATGCCGTCGCGGAAGACGTTTTGGTCGCGCAGGTAGCCGGTGTCCTTCTCCGCGTCGAGGTAGAGTTTCCGGAAGCTCTCGCTCTCGCGCAGGTCGAGCTTGAAGGGATCATCGCCCGTCTCCGCGCCGGTGTAGCGCGGGTAGCGCGTCCAGCGCTCGTCGCCGCGCGCGAGGGCGTTCTGCTTGCCGTAGTAGACGAGCGCGCCGTGGGCGAAGACCTGGGCGGGGATGGCGTCGAGCCACCAGTTCACGAGGTCGAAGTGGTGGGTGGACTTGTGGACGAGCAGGCCGCCGGACTGCGCCAGGTGCGAGTGCCAGCGGCGGAAGTAGTCGGCGCCGTGCGAGGTATCGAGGAGATACTCGAGGTTGACCGACTGCACGCGGCCGATGGTGCCGCCGGCGAGGAGCTCGCGGACCTTGGTGCGGAAGGGGCCCCAGCGGTAGTTGAAGGCCACGCGCACGCGGCGGCCACTCTCGCGCTGCGCGGCGAGGATGGCGGCGCATTTCTCGGCGTCGATCGTGAGCGGCTTTTCCGTGATGACGTCGCAGCCGGCGCGCAGGGCGCGGACGATGTAGTCGTGGTGCGTGGCGTCGACGGAGCAGACGATGACGATCTTCGGACGCGTGGCGCGCAGCATCTCGTCGAACTGCGCCGGGGCGAAGGTGGGGACGGGCGCGGCCGACCAGCGCGCGGCGATGAGCTCGTTGTAGTAGGCCATGCGCGTGGGGCTCGGGTCGAGGAAGGCGACGAGCTCGTTGTGCGCGCGGTATTTCGCGAAGACGGGCTCGACGAAGGAGAGGGCGCGGCCGCCGGTGCCGACGAGGGCGATGCGTTGGGGAGGCATGGGAACGGGGAGATTCGCCGAATGCGACGCGGGTCGCAAGGCGGAGCAAGGCTGGGGGCGCCCGGCGCGAAAGGCAGACGGGCGCACGACGGACAGTTTGAGTTCGCGCCGCGGGCGGCGGGGCCGCAGCTTCGCCCGATGGACAGAGGCGGCAGGCGTCAGGTCGGACTGTCAGGCGGCGGCGGCGTGGTCGCTGCCGGACGGGGCCGTAGTTTGGCCCCGCGCTGTTGCCCCGTATCCGAGCGAACCTCCGTTGGCCCGGTTTCGCCGCTCCGCCGCTTCACCCCACACATCTGATGATTTTCGGCAGCCTGCACTGGTTGGACATCGCGGTGGTCGCCGCCTATTTCGCGGCGGTCATCTACATCGGCCAGCGCGCCTCGAAGGCCACGAAGAGCGAGGAGGGCTTCTTCCTTGCCGGCCGCAAGCTCGGCAAGCTCTACCAGTTCTTCCTCTCGTTCGGCAACGCCACCGAGCCGCAGGGCGCGGTGAGCACGGCGAGCCTCGTGTTCCAGCGCGGCGTGGCGGGCGTCTGGTTCTCGTTCCAGACGGTGTTCATGAACCCGTATTTCTGGTTCATGAACGTGTGGTTCCGGCGCGTGCGGTTGATGACGGTGGCGGACCTGTTCGAGGACCGCTTCGACAGCCGCGGCCTGAGCCGGCTCTACACCCTGAGCCAGATCGCGGTCGCGTGCGTGTTCCTCGGCTTCGCCAATTTCGTGGCCTACAAGATCGCCTCCTCGCTGGTGGTGAAGCCGCCCGTGACCTGGACCGCGGAGGAGCGCGCGTCGGTGCGGGCCTATGAGGAGATGAAGCGGCTCGACCGCGCCGCGCCCGCCGGCCAGCTCACCGCCGAGGAGGTGCGCACGTTGGGCGACCTGCGCGACCGCTACGCGCGCGGCGAGCTGCACAGCTACATCACGCTGCTGAAGCCGTTCCCGTTCTACCTCGCCTTCACGGCCATCGTCGGCGCCTACATCGTGCTCGGCGGCATGTCGGCCGCGGCGGTGAACGAGGGCCTGCAGAGCGTGCTGATCATCGTCTTTTCGATCCTGCTCATTCCCACCGGCCTCGCCTCCATCGGCGGCTGGGGGCAGCTGGCGCACAAGGTGCCGAAGGACATGATGGACCTTTTCGCCGGGCAGGGGACGTCCGGCTGGTTCATCCTGGCGGTGCTGCTGCCGAGCCTCGTGCAGATGCACGCGCTCAGCCACAACATGACGATCTTCGGCTCGGCCAAGAACGAGTTCGCGGCGCGCTTCGGCGTGTCCGGCAACTACCTCAAGCGCTTCATGATCATCCTCTGGGCGTTCGCCGGCCTGGTCGCGATCGCGATGTTCGGCGTCGGCGGGCTGGCCGATCCGGACATGACCTGGGGCGTGATGTCGAACCGCCTGCTCGGCCCCGGCCTCGCCGGACTGATGCTCGCCGGCGTGCTCGCGGGCACGATGTCGACCCTCGCCGCCAAGGCCCTCGCCATCTCCTCGCTCTTCGTCCGTAATTTCTACCGCCATATCCGTCCCGACGCCTCGGCCGAGAGCGCGCTGAAGGCCGCCCGCTGGACGGTGATCGCCGTGCTCGCGCTCGGTGTGATCTCCGCGCTGCTGATGGACAACCTCCAGGCGGTCGTCGTGCTCGTGCTCACGGTGAACGTGCCGTTCGGCGCCGCCGTGCTGCTGATCTTCTTCTGGCGCCGTCTGACGTCGCCTGCGGTCTGGGCCTCCGTGATCCTGAGTTCGCTGGTCATCCTCTTCATCCCGCTGACGGCCGATTACGTGCCCGCTCTCCGCCAGAGCCCGGCGCTCACGATCTCGGTGCCGGATGCCGCGGGGCAGCCCGTCGCGGTCTACTGGAAACAGCTGGTCCGCATCGATCCGACCAACCCGGCCAGTGCGCTGGAGGGCCGCGGTCGCTTCAATGTCGAGTGCTGGCTGCTCGACCGCGTCGGCTTCGGCACTTCCCGCTACACGCCGAATGGCCGCGAGACCGCGCAGTTCTTCGTCGATGGCCTCCTGCCGTTCCTCTTCCTGATCGTCTTCAGCTACGTGACGCGTCCGACCGAGAAGGCCCGCGTCGACCTCTTCTACGGCAAGATGAAGACGCCCGTCGGCGACACGCCGGAGGCGGAGGCCGAGGCGATGGAGCTCACCCGCCGCCAGCCGGGGCGTTTCGACCACACGAAACTCTTCGGGGCGAACTCGAGCTGGGAGTTCGCCAAGTGGGATCGGGTCGACGCCATCGGCTTCGTCATCTGCTGCGCCATCTCCGGCGGCATCATCGCCCTTTTCGCGTTCCTGCTTAAACTCGCTTCCGCTCGATGAGCGCCTCTCCTTCCTTTCGTGCCGCGATTGTCGGCATCTCCGGTTATGGACGGATCCACCTCGGACTCGCCCGCGAAGCGGCTGCCGACGGCCTGGCCCTGGCCGCCGCCGTCGTCATCAACCCGCAGGAGGAGCAGGAAAACCTGCGCCAGCTGCGGGCCGGGGGCTGCGCGATCTACTCCCATTACGAGGAGATGATGCGGCAGGAGTCCGGGCGGATCGATCTCTGCCTGATTCCCACCGGGATCGCCTGGCACACGCGCATGACCGTCGCGGCGCTCCGCGCCGGCATGAACGTGCTGGTGGAAAAACCCCTCGCCGCCTCGGTCGCCGAGGTCGAGGAGGTGCGGGCGGCGGCGGCCGCCGCCCGGCGCTTCGTGGCGGTCGGCTTCCAGGACATCTACGGCTCCAAGGCGCAGCACGTGAAGCGGCGCATCCTCGAGGGCGCGATCGGCCGCGTGACCTCGGTGCGGTTGCTCGGGCTCTGGCCGCGTCCCGCGAGCTACTTTTCGCGCAACAGCTGGGCCGGGCGGCTCCGCGCCGACGGCGCGCTGGTGCTCGATTCGCCGCTCAACAACGCCTTCGCGCACTTCGTCAACCTCGGCCTCTTCTTCGCCGGCCGCGAGTTCGGCGTGGCGGCGCAGGCGCGCAACGTCGAGGCCGTGCTGTGGCGCACCAATCCGATCGAGAGCTTCGACACCGGCGTGGTGCGCGCGGACACGACCGACGGCGTGCAGCTCTGGTTCGGCGTCACCCATGCCTCGCTGGCGAACCGCGAGCCGGAGATCGTCATCGAGGGCGAGCGCGGGCAGATCGTTTGGCGCCATGAGCGCGAGTGCATCCTCACGCCGGCGACCGGCGCCCCGGAGCACCTCGTGCTGCCGGACACGGGCGTCACGCGCACCGAGATGATGAAGGCGGTCCTGCGCCGCCTGAGCGATCCCCAGGCTTTCGTCTGCACGCCGGAGATCGCGCTGCGGCAGACCGAGCTCGTCGCCCGCGTGCACGAGGTCGGCGAGATTGTCCCGGCCCCGGGGGCGTCGAGAGCCGGCCGCGGCAGGGCGGCGGGGAGCCGATGCTCTGTTCGCCGGGTCTCGAGGACATCCTGCAGCGCGCGTTCCACGATCGGTCGTTGCCCACGGCGGTGCGGGCGTGATCTCTTTCCGGCCATGATCCGCAAAGCCTTCGTGATGTCCGTCCACGCCGGCCAGGAGGCCGAATACGCCCGCCGGCACCAGCCCATCTGGCCCGAGCTCGAGGCCGTGCTGAAGCGGCACGGCGTGCACAATTACTCCATCTTCCTCGACCCGGAAACGCGCCAGCTGTTCGGCTGCGTCGAGATCGAGGACGAGGCGCGCTGGGCGGCGATCGCCCAGACCCCGGAGTGCCGGAAATGGTGGGCGCACATGCGCGACCTCATGCCCAGCCACCCGGACAACAGCCCGGTCTCGCGCGAGCTGAAGCAGGTCTTCCACCTCGACTGAGCGAGCGCGAGCGCCGGGAAAGGCAACGGCGCCCCGCGCGGTCATTTCCCGTCGAGCAGGGCGGCGAGCCGGGCGGAGAAGTTGGCGTAGGAGAACTGCGCCACGCGCGCGGCGATGGCGGCGGGGTTCCGCGGATGCCGCACGAGGTTGCCGACGGCGAGCGCGATCTGCTCGGTGTTGCCGTATTCCACCAGCGCGCCGACCTGGTCGTCGACCACCTCGGGCGCGCCGCCGGCGCGGGCGGCGAGGCACGGCTTGCCGTAGCTCATGGCCTCGAGGTAGACGAGGCCGAAGCCTTCCTTGCGGCTGGGCAGCGCGAAGAGATCGCAGCTCTGGTATTCCTCGCGCAGGACGCCGTCGTCGACGAGGCCGAGGAAGCGCACCGCCTCGCCGAGGGCGCGGTCGCGGGCGAGCTTTTCCAGGTGCGGGCGCGCGTCGCCGCCGCCGACGATGCGGAGCTGCGCGCCGGGAAACTGGCGGAGGATGGCGGGCATCGCCTCGATCATCAGGTCCACGCCCTTGTAAGGATCCGAGTTGACCAGCCGGGAGACGACGAGGATGCGCGGATGCAGGCCCGCGGCGGTCGCGGGCGCGGACCCGGCGCGGAAGCCCGGGTCGAAGGTGTTCGGCAGCACGACGAGGCGCTCGGGGGCAAGCGAGGTGTCGAAGCGGAGCATCTGCCGGCGGGTGTATTCGCTGACGCAGAAGATCCGGCGTGCGCCGCGCAGGGCGGCGCGCTCGAGCAGCGAGTAGGGGCGCCAGACCTCGATGCCGTGGGCGACGAGGTAGTAGTCGAGGCGCGGGTTGATGATCCGGGCGAGGCGCGCGACGATCAGGTGGTGCAGGTGGCCGCAGACGAGGCGGCGGCAGCCGAGGCTGCGCAGCAGCACGATGAAGAGGAAGCCGACGCGGCTGCGCTCGCAGTTGTCGATCCGCGCTTGCTGCGGCCCGAGCAGCAGGCGCACGCGCGCCGAGGTGTCGCCGCTGTCCATCAGCGCGACGCAGCCGATCCGGTCGTCTGGCGCCGCTTGCTCGCAGAGCGAGCGGAGGTAGAGCCGCATGATGCGGGCGATGCCGCCCTCGGCGTTGAAGAGGTCGGGACAGATCAGCAGGGTCTTCACGCGCGTTCCTCCGGGCGGTTGGCGAAGGCGATGAGGATGGCCAGCGTCCACACGCGGCCCCAGTTGTGGTTGTCGCGCCCGCGGTCGAAGGCGGTCCACTCGCGCTGCGAGGCGGCGGGATCCAGCCAGGGGCAGCGGGCGAGCGAGGCATCGGAGAAGGTCTCGGCGAGGAACGGGCGCAGCTCGCGGCGCATCCACAGCGGGAAGGGAAGGGTGAACCCACGCTTGCGGCGCGTGCGGATCTCCGCCGGCACGCAGTCGGCCACGGCGTCGGCCAGCGCGGCCTTCGGCCGCGCGGCGTTGAAGCGGAACTCGCGGGGCTGGTTCCACCACCACTCGACCAGGGCGCGGTCGACAAAGGGCACGCGCAGCTCGAGGGAATTGGCCATGCTGAAGACGTCGCTGTCGCGCAGGAGCACGTCGGACATGTAGGTGCGCATCTCCCAGGCGCTGACGATCTGGATCGGATCGGCGCCGATCAGCTCGAAGACAAAGTCGTCGAGCATGGGATGGGTGGAGCCCTGCCGCTCGGCCAGGCGGCGGGCCTCGGGGGCGAGCAGGTCGAGCCGCGCCGACTCGGAGAGCACGCGCCGGCGCAGCGCGCACAACTCGTGGAGGTCGCGCGCGGAGTTGAGGAAGTCGGCGAGCTTGCGGGCGCGGGCGCCGCGCCGGCGGAGCAGCTGGACGATCTGCAGCCGGAAGCGGCCCGGCACCTGGCGCCACAGCGGAATCCAGCGCGCCAGGCGCGGCATGTCGAGGAACGACGGGTAACCGCCGAACAGCTCGTCGCCGCCGAGGCCGGAGAGCGCCACCTTCACGCCGCCGGCGCGCGCGGCCCGGCTGACGTAGTAGGTGTTGATGCCGTCGCCGGTCGGCTGGTCGAATTGCGCGAGGATCCGCGGCATTTCCGCCGCGACGCGCTCGCCGGTGAGGACCTCCTCGTGGTGCTCGGCGCCGATGGCCCGCGCGGCCAGGCGCGCCTGCGCGGCCTCGGAATACTCGGCCTCGTTGAAGACGAGGGAGAAGGTCTTCAGCGGTCCCGCGCCGGTCCGCGACATCAGCGCGGCGACGGCGGTGGAATCGAGGCCGCCAGAGAGGAAGGCGCCGACCGGCACGTCGGCGAGGCGGTGGGCGCGGATGGTGTCCTCGAGCTGGGCGCGCAGCTCGCAGGTGAAGGTGGCTTGGTCCTTGCGCGGGGCGACGCGGGTGGCGGCGGGAAGCCGCCACCATTTCTGCACGCGGCACTGGCCGGCGCGGTCCACCGAAAGGGCGTGGCCGGGAGGGAGGTTGGCAATGCCGCGGTAGATCGTGCGCGGCGCCGGCACGGCGAACCAGGCGAGGAAGTCGCCGACGGCGACCGGGTCGATCTCGCGGCTGATCAGGCCGCTGGCGAGGAGCGCGTTGAGCTCCGAGGCGAACACGAAGGTGTCGTCGCCGCGCGGCGCGTAGTAGAGGGGCTTGATGCCGAGCGCGTCGCGCGCGGCGAAAAGCCGCTGCGCGGACCGGTCCCACACGGCGAAGGCGAACATGCCGCGCAGGTGCTGCACGCAGTCGTCGCCCCAGCGGGTGTAGGCGGCGAGCAGCACCTCGGTGTCGCACTCGGTGTGGAAGACCGCCCCGCCGCCGGCCAGCCGGGCCCGCAGCTCGCGGAAGTTGTAGATCGCGCCGTTGAAGATCAGGTGGAAGCGGCCGTCCGCGCTGACCATCGGCTGGTGACCGTGCGCCGGGTCGAAGATGGCGAGGCGGCACATGCCGAGGGTGGCCGGGCCGTCGGAAACGTAGCCGTCGTCGTCCGGTCCGCGCGGCCGCTCGCGCGCGACCATGCGCCGAACGGCGTCCTCACGCCGCCGATCATCCAGGCCCAGGCTGATGACTCCGGCGATACCGCACATTTTTTCGAGAACACCAGAGAGCGGCCGTGGGACAAGGCCAATCCGGCGGCGGCGGCCGGCCCAGCGGGGACGCCGGCTACCGGCGCGATCGCGGCCGGAATCTGCCGCGGAAAAGGAATTTTGAACGAAACCGGCCCCGGCGCATCAAACCCCCCATGCCTTATTACCTCACCGTGTGGTTTTTTCTCGCAGCCTTGGCGGTGCTGGTGTGGGTGGTGATCGGCGATTGCGAGAAATCGGGCAAGTAAGCGCCATGGCCGCGGCGGCGGCCGGATGCAGCGGGCAAGGAACGCCGCATAAAGGACACGCGGTGCGTGTCGCGCCCCGCGGGGATTGCTAGGATCAGGGCAGGCTGCGCTGCACGCTTGGATGGCAGGGGATGATAGCCCCTTGGGTTCGATCCCCGACGCGGCCTCCACTTTCTTCCGGCCGCCTGACGGCGGGCGTCAGTTGCGGGCGCAGCCCGTTCCGGACGCGCAGGGGTGTTGTGCGCACCCCGCCGTGCCACCGGGGCAGGTCGGTCGCGCGGCCGTGCAGTCACCCGGACACGACGTGACCGCCAGGTGCGGCGGCATCTCCGCGTGGGCGCGAACCGCGTATTGCATGGTCAGGAGCGGCACCGCGGCCATCAGGCCGAAGCCGAGCGCGGCGGTGAGGATCTTGGCGAGCAGGGAGGGCGATGCGGAGTTCATGGCGGGAGAGACGCGCCCATCATAGCGCAACCTCCGGAAACGGGATGCGCGGCCTTTGCGGGACCCTTCGCGGCGGTTGTCGCCGGAAACCGCCCCTCGCGACGCTAGGCGCGGCTCGCGAACGGCAGGCGCACGCGCTGGAGCAGCACGAACACCAGCAGGAGCGCGCCGACGACGATGCGCATCCACCAGGAACTCAGGCGGCCGTCGAAGAGGATCGCGGCCTGGATCGTGCCGAAGATCAGGACGCCCAGCACCGTCCCGAAGACGTGACCGCGTCCGCCGCGGAGCAGGGTGCCGCCGATGACGACGACGGCGATGGCGTCGAGCTCGAGGCCGACGCCCATGCTCGGGTTGCCCGAGCCGGTGTAGAGCGTGGCCACGACGCCGGCCAGCGCGGCGCAGCCGCCGTTCAGCGCGTAGACGGCGACGCGCGCGGCGCCGACGGGCAGGCCCATGAGCGTGGCGGATTGTTCGCTGCCGCCGATGGCGAAGAGGGTGCGGCCGAAGCGCGTGTGGTGTCCGAGCACGTAGCCGGCGATCATCACCGCCGCGGCGATCAACACCGTCGACGGCAGGCCGACCGGCCCGAGCGTCAGCTCGAACGCCGCCAGGCCGTCATACCACGGATGGGCGATGCCGACCGACTCGGTGTTCAGCCAGAACGCCGCGCCGCGCAGGAAGAACATGCCCGCGAGGGTGACGAGGAACGCCGGCAACTTGAAGAGCTGCATCAGCAGTCCCATGCCCGCGCCGAAAAGCAGCCCGATCGCGATCGCGGCGGTCCAGGCCAGCCACGGTGCGACGCCGTGCGCGCCGATGAGGGTGGCGGTGAAGATCGAGGCGAAGCCGATGGCCGAGCCGACGGAGAGGTCGATGCCGCCCGCGAGGATGACGAGCGTCATGCCGATCGCCGTGATGGCGAGAAACGCATTGTCCGCCACGAGGTTCACCGCGAGGCGCGTCGAGCAGAAGCCGTCGTAGAGGCACGAGGCCGCGGCGAAGAGCGCGACAAAGATCAGCGCGGTGATGCACAGAGGCGAGGCCAGCAGGCGCTGGAGGCGGGCGGAATTCACGCGGCACCTCCGGGGCGGCGCAGGATGGTCCGGAGGCGCGCGCGCAGTTCCTCGGACTGGATCAGGCACACCGCGACGATGACGACCGCCTTCGGCACCGGGGCGATCGCGGGCGGCACGCCGCGGTAATACATCGTCGTGGCCAGCGTCTGGATGAGCACGCTGCCGAGGAACGTGCCGAGCAGCGTGAAGCGGCCGCCGGTGAGCGCGGTGCCGCCGACGACCACGGCGAAGATGGCGTCGAGCTCGGCGTTTTCCCCGGCGCGGTTGGCGTCGGCCGCGCGGATGTTTGCCGCGGTCAGCACGCCGGCGAAGCCCGCGCACAGTCCGGAGAAGACGTAGGCCAGCGCCTTGATCCGCGCGGCGGAAAGCCCGACGAAGCGGCTGGCGGTCTCGTTGTCGCCCACCGCCTCGATGAAGAGTCCCGCCGCGGTCCGGCGCAGCAGCAGGTGCGTGGCGAGGAACGCGGCGGCGACGAGCAGGGGCGCGACCGGCAGGCCGAGGAGGTAGCCGTTGGCGAGGAATTCGAAGCCGGCGTGCGAGAAGATGATCACCTGGCCGCCGGAGATGAGCTGGGCGATGCCGCGGCCGGCAACCATGAGAATGAGCGTGGCGACGATCGGCTGCAGGCCGAGGCGGGCCACGAGCAGGCCGTTGACACCGCCGGCGAGCGCGCCGACGCCGAGCGCGGCGGCGAGCGTGACGACGAGGCCGCCGCCCTGGCCGAGCACGAGCGCGCAGACGGCGCCGGCGATGGCGACCACGGATCCGACCGAGAGGTCGACGCCACCGGTGGCGATCACGAGCGTCATGCCCAGCGCGAGCAGCGTCGTGCGCGAGCCCTGGAGCAGGATGTCGACCGGCACGCCGTAGATGTGGCCGTCGCGCCAGCCGAGCTTCAGGAACGCCGGGTCGGCGAACAGGTTGACCGCCAGCAGCGCGACGATGCCGGCCAGCAGCCAGGCGTGGTGGCGCAGGGGCGAGCGGGCGGCGCGGGCGGGGGCGTCACTCATGGCCGGACATGACGCGCATGAGCCTAGCGGTCGTGAGGTCGGCGCCGGCCGGCACCTCGCCGGCGAGGCGGCGCTCGCGCATGACGAGGACGCGGCCGCAGGTGCGCACGATCGATTCGATCTCGGAGGAGATGAGCAGGACAGAAAGGCCTTGCGCGCGCAGCTGCTCGACGAGGGCCTCGATCTCGGCCTTGGCGCCCACGTCGATGCCGCGGGTCGGCTCGTCGAGGATGATCAGTTCGGGCCGGGTGGCGAGCCACCGCGCGAGCAGCACCTTCTGCTGGTTGCCGCCGGAGAGGTTGCGGATCGGCGTCTCGGCGTCGGCCGTCTTGATGCGCAGGGCGGCGATGTAGTGCGCGCAGAGCTTCTCCTGCTCGGCGCGGCTGAGGGTGCGCCAGAGGCCCTGTTTCGCCTGGAGGGCGACGATGAGATTCTCGCGCACGGAAAGGTTGGGCAGGATGCCCTCGGTCTTGCGGTCCTCGGAGCAGAAGGCGAAGCCGAGCCGCACGGCGTCGCGCGGGCTCGCGATGCGGACGGGCGCACCGTCGCGGCGGAGGGTGCCGGCGTCCGGCGCATCGATGCCGAAGAGCAGGCGCGCGGTCTCGGTGCGGCCGGAGCCGAGCAGGCCGGCCAGGCCGGTGACTTCGCCGCGGTGCAGCGAGAAGCTGACGGGCTGGACGGCGCCGCGGCGGGCGAGGCCGGAGGCGTCGAGCAGCGGGGCGCCGGTCGCGGCCGCGGCGGCGGGCGCGTCGGTGCGGCCGGCCTCGTCCTTCACCTCGTGGCCGAGCATGGCGCTGACCAGCTGGAGTTGGGGCAGGGCGGTGGCGGCGTAGTCGCCGACGAGCTGGCCGTTGCGGAGGACGGTGATGCGGTCGCTGACGGCATAGACCTGGTCGAGGAAGTGGGTGACGAAGACGATGCCGAGGCCCTGGGTGCGGAGCTGCCGCATGATGGCGAACAGTTCCGCGACCTCCTTGTCGTCGAGGCTGGCGGTCGGCTCGTCGAGGACGAGCAGCCGGGCCTGCAGGTCGAGGGCGCGGGCGATGGCGACCATCTGCTGGAGCGCGACGGAGAGCGAACCGAGTTCGACGTCGACGTCGCACTCGATCTCGAGCCGGGCGAGGGCGGCGCGGGCGTGGCGGCGCAGCGCGCGCCAGTGGATGAAGCCGAAGCGTCCGGGCTGGCGGCCGAGGCCGATGTTCTCGGCCACCGAGAGCGACGGTATCAGGTTCACCTCCTGATAGACCGTGCTGATGCCCGCGGCTTCGGCGTCCTTGGGCGAGGCCGGGGCGAGTCGCCGGCCGGCGAGCGCGATCGTGCCCTCGTCGGGCGCGTGGACGCCGGTGAGGACCTTGATCAGGGTGGACTTGCCCGCGCCGTTCTCGCCCATCAGGGCGTGGATTTCGCCGGCACGCACCGTGAAGTCCACGCCGCTCAGCGCGGTCACGCCGCGGAAGCGTTTGGTGATGCCTCGGAGCTGGAGCAGCGGCGTGTCGGACACGGCCGGCGTCAGTATTGCCGCGTCGGGAGGGCGGCCGCGGCGTTGGCCGCGTCGAAGAGCTCGTCCTTGTTGAAGGACTTCTTCGGCACCGTCTCGCCGGCGAGGATCTTGGCGACGGTGTCGTAGACCTTGGGGCCGAAGAGCGGGTTGCACTCGACCGTGCAGTTGAGGCGGCCATCGGCGACCGCCTTCACGGCCTCGCGGATGGCGTCGATGCTGACGATGACGAGGTCCTTGCCGGGCTTGAGGCCGGCCTCCTCGATCGCCTGCGCGGCGCCGAGGGCCATGTCGTCGTTGTGCGCATAGACGATCTGGATGGCGGAGCCGTGCTTCTTGAGGAAGGCCTCCATCACCTGCTTGCCGCCGCTGCGCTCGAAGTTGCCGCTCTGGGAATCGATGATCCTGAGGTCGGGGTGGTCCTTGAGCGCGTCGGCGAAGGCCTTGCGGCGCTCGTTGGCGGGGGCGGAGCCGGGCGTGCCCTGGAGCTCGACGATGGTGCCCTTGCCGCCGGTGTGCTTCGCCAGCCAGTCGGCCGCCATGCGGCCTTCCTCGTAGAAATCGGAGCCGATGAAGCAGGCGAAGAGCGACTCGTCGGCGGTGGCGATGGTGCGGTCGGTGAGGATGACGGGAATCTTGGCGCGCTTGGCCTCGCGCAGCACGGGATCCCAGCCGGTCTCGACGATCGGGGCGATCACGATGGCGTCGACGCCCTGGGTGATGAACGAGCGCACGGCGCGGATCTGGTTCTCCTGCTTGCCCTGGGCGTCGGAGAACTTGAGCTCGATGCCGCGCTTGGCCGCCTCGGCCTTCATCGACTCGGAGTTGGCGGTGCGCCACGCGCTCTCCGCGCCGGTCTGGGCGAAGCCGATGCGGAGGGGCTTGGCCAGGAGGACGAGCGGCAGCGCCAGCGCGCCCGCGAGGAGGAGACGGAGGGATTTCATGGGGAGTGGGGTTGAAAGACCTGCTTCAAGAACGAGACGTTCGCAGTAAAGTTGGCGCGGACGTCGGTTGCACGCGCGGAATCCCTTGACCGTTCGATAACCAGCCAGCCGCGCCAGCCGATCGCGTCGAGCGTGCGCTTGATGGCGGGGAGGTCGACCTGCGGATCCTGCTCCAGCCAATGGCCGTCGGTGTTCGAGGCGTGGATCTGCACGATGCGGTCGCGGCCGAGCGCGCGGATCTCGGCGTGGATGTCGCGGCCGGGCTGGAGCGCGTTGGAGAAATTGAAGTAGCTCCGGACGGCGGGGCTGCCGATCTCGTCGAGCAACGCCGCCTCGGCCCGGGCATCGAGCGAGGTTTCGATGCCGATGACCACGCCGGCGGCCGCGGCGCGCTGGCCGACGGCGCGGAGGCGCTCGACCACGCGGGGGCGCAGGTCGGGGCGCTTGACGAGGTCGCACGGCACGCCGAGCGGCAGGAAGAGCACGCGGACGTCCAGCGCGACGGCGGTGTCGATCGCGTCCTGCACCATGCGCTCGACGCCGTCGCGCTCGGCAAAGGACTGGGCGTAGAAGCCGGACATCGCGATCGAGCTGAAACGCAGGTGGTGTTGCCGGGCGGCGGCGAGGAACTGCGCGCGCACGGCCGGATCGCCGAGCTTGCTGTCGAAGGTGGCGCGGTTGCCCAGCCCGCCCATGTCGACCTCGACGCCGTCGGCGCCGAGGTCGTGCGCGAGCGGGAACGCGCCGAGCTTCTGGCGCTTGAGGATCATCCAGTCGCACACGGCCACGGGGTAGCGGAGCTCGGCGGCGGGGGCGGCGGAGAAGGCCCCGTTGCACGCCAGGGCGAAACTCAGGACGAACAGGACCAGGACGGCCGGAGCGACGACCAGGGGCTTCATCGGACCGTGAGCGATTCGAGTTTCAGAGGGCTGGAAACGGGCGACACGACGACGGTGTAATCGCCGGCGTTCATGTCGACGCCGTCGAGGCGGACCTCGCGCGGCTCGGCGGCGGGCGGGAGACGCAGCAGGCGATGGTCGACGAGCGAGCCGTCGGCGGCGAGGACGCGGAACTCGAGGTCGCGGCTGTCGCCGGCGTTCGTGTAGCGCAGCGCGAAGTCGTGCGCGCCGCCGAGGCCGAGACGGACGGTCCACGCGAGTTCGCTGCCGGAGCGCGTCGCCGCGGTGGCGGGATAGGTCTGCGAGTTCGCGGTGCCGGAGTCGTCGGTGGCGGAAAGCGAGTTCGCGGCCGGGCGGGGACCCTTGGGCACGACGGCCGCGGCCGGTTTCAGCGAGAAGTCGCGTGTCGCGATCGCAATGGCGGAGACCACCGCCTGGTAGGACGCGACGCGCGGGAAGGAGACGACGAGCCGCCCCTGTGCGGCCGTGGCGTGGACGACCTTCTTCACGGCCGCGGCGTAGCCCGCCTCGGCCCAGAGGTCGACGTCGCGCAGGACGGTCGCGCCGTTGAGCGCGACATCGAAAAGCCGCCAGCCGCGCGCGCCGCCGCCCGCGCTTCCGCCCGGGGCGCCGCCGCCGCGGCCATACCACGGTTCCACGAAAAAGAGCTCGATGCGGTAGTCGCCCGGCGGGACGGCGAATTCGTAGCGGAGTTTCTCGCGGCCGTAGCGGAACGTCTGGAAGAGCGCCTCGTCGTGCGTGCCGCGCACCGGTTCATAAAAGTCGCGCTGGCTGCCGAAGCGTGGCGGGAGCGCCGGGTAGTCCGCGGCCCACGAGCGCGAGCCCCAGGCATCGCCGGGGGCGAGGTCGCGGTCGGCGAGCCAGGTCTGGCCGTGCGAGTCGACGAGGTCGGGGCCGCCGCAGTTGACGCGATAGAGGTAGTTCCAGCCCGGCTCGCCGGCGGTGGAAACGGTTTCCGGCCCCGTGAGCGCGGCGTGCTCGGCGGCGGGAACGGCGGGCAGATTTTTCAGGTAGATCGCGTCGCGCGCGACGGTTTTGCCGCCGATCCGGCCTTCGGCGTAGAGGACGTTGGTGGCGATCGCGACGTCGTCCCAGCGGAACGGCACGCCGGGGCCGCCTCGCTTGCGGACGCCGAGCGAGCGCGTGCCGGCGCCGTTGAACAGCTCGACCTCCTCGCAATTCGAGTAGACCTCGAGGCCGCGCTTCGCGCCGGGCGCATCCCAGCGATCGGGCCAGGTGTGCGAGACAATGCAAACCATCGGGTCGGTCGGCGGCGCGTAGCTGGCGCGGTAGAGGAAGAAAGCGTCGGTCGGCTCGCCCCAAAGCGTGAGCAGGCCCTTGTTGTTGGCGGGGCCGAGGCGGTCGAGCTCGGCCCAGCCGTCGCTGCCTTGCTGGCCCTTGGAGCCGATCGTGCGGCCGGGATTCTCGTGCGTCGCGAACAGCCAGTGGAAGTGTCCGGGCACCTGGCCGCGCACGGACTCGGCCAGGCGGATCTTGGTGGCGAGCAGCGCGTCGGCGCGCGATTCGCTGCGCGGGCCGTCGGCGGCGAAGCCGCCCTCGGTGTGCAGGCCGAGGCTGCGCCACGCGCCGTATTCGCCGACGAGGCGCTGGCGCTTCAGGTCGCCGGCGTATTCCTCCGGCTTGCCGCCGTAGGTGCCGGACCAGTTCTGCGGGACGTTCCAGTCGGTGCCCTTGCCGGCGTTGCAGGTGGTGACGAGGCGCTGCGACGGCGTCGTCGGATCGAGCTCGCGGATGAGGGCGACGCATTCGGCGGCGAAGTCGGCGGGGAGCTTGCTCTCGTTGGCGAGGCCCCAGAGGACGAGCGACGGGCTGTTGCGGCGCTCGCGCACCCACTCGCGCAGCAGCTGCTTGAAGTTCGCGCGGAACTCCGGCGTGTCGAACCACACCTGGGCGGCGAACTGCGGCCACCAGAGAAGACCGTCGCGATCCCAGTAATCCTGGTAACGGAGATTGTGCGGCTGGTGGGCGTCGCGGAAGGCGTTGAAGCCGGCGGCGCGGATCTGCGCGACGCGGGCGCGGATCTGCTCGGCGCTGAACGCGTGGCTGGCGCCGAGGTTGTGCTCGTATTCGCAGGTGCCGTTGATGAAGACCGGCTGGCCGTTGAGCAGGAACGGCGCGGGCAGCGGGGCGTCGGGGGCGGGCCAGTGGATGGTGCGGATGCCGAAGGGCGTGGTGAAGCGGTCGAGGGTGTGTCCCGACGAGTCGAGGACGGTCGTCTCGATCGTGTAGAGATACGGACGCTCAAGCGACCAGAGTTCGGGCCGCTCGGCGACGATCTCAGCGGTGACACGCCGCGGGCCGGAAAAGGCGGACGTCGGCCGGTCGACCTCCCGGACCGTTCGGCCGTCGGCATCGACGAGGCGGTGCCGGACGACGGCCGCAAGCGGCGGGCCGTCGTTTTGCAGCTCGGTCGCGACCTCGATCACCGCGCGGTGCGCGTCGATGTCGGTGCTCCACGCGTGCACGCCGAACGGCTCCACGCGCACGGCGTTTGTCGTGTAGAGCGTGACCGGGCGGAAGATGCCCATCGGCTGGCTGCCCTCGGAGAAGCCGGGGTGCTCGAGCAGCCGCCGCACACCCAGGGCAGGTCGGTGATCCCGGCGGGATGGTCTGCGCGGACGGCGAGGAGATTGGGCGCGTCGAAACGGACGAGGTTGGTGACGTCCAGCGTGAACGTCGTGCGGCCGCCCGCGTGCTTGCCGGCGAGCTTCCCGTTCACCCAGACGGTGGCGTAGGAGCCGACGCCCTCGAAAAACAGAAACACGCGGCGGTCGCGCTCGCTGGCGGGCACGTCGAAGCGGCGGCGATACCAGGCGTAGCCGTGGAGATTGCCGTGCACGAGGCGGCGCAGGCCGGCGTAGTCGTCCCAGTTGTGCGGCACGGCGACGGTCAGCCAGGCGTGGTCGTCGAACGCGGCCTGCTCGAAGCCGTCGAAGCGCGCGCGGTTCGTCTCGTCCATTGCCGTGCGCCAGCCGTCGTCCAGGGGCCACTCGCGGCGCGGTTGCGCGACAAGGGCGGTCGCGAGGCCCAGTGCAAGCGCGAGGACGGTCGTGCGCAGCAGGCTCACGGCTGGTCGAGCAGGCGGACGACGAGCGAGCCCTTCACCGGGCCGGTGACGTCGTGCGGCTGACCTTGCGGGCCGAGGTTCGAGGGCAGGGAGCCCTTGGTGCCGATCGCCGGGATGACCTGGTAGACGCCGAGGCCGAGGCGCGGGAGCGTGAGCACGGGGTTGTTCTTGCCGTCGCGCGGCGAGTAGGCGCCGACGTAGGGCGCGCCGCCGTCGTTGAGCAGCGCGAAACGGCCTTCGGTCGTCGTGAACGCCATCCACACCCAGCGGGCGAACCAGCCCTTGAACTCGGGCAGCTGCCAGGTGAGGCCGGGAATGGTGTCGTTGTATTCCGTGTCCCAACGCCAGAGCGAACCGCCCTTGAGCCGGTTGGCCCAGACGCGATACGGGCCGTCGCCGAACCACTCCTTGGACTGCATCCTTTCCTCGGGGTAGTCGAAATCGATGCCGAGGAGGTCGACCAGGCCGGGGCCGTCGAATTCGTAATCCAGCCGCACGTCGCCGTTCGGCGCGATGCTCCAGCGCGCGGCGCGCACGCCGGCGTCGTAAGTGGCGCTGACGACCGCGGAGGTGCCCTCCATCTTCGCCTGGAGGTTCACGAGCCGGCCGGACGCGGGCGCGACCGGCTGCAGCACGCGCTCGTGGCGGCGATAGGCGACGAGGCGGGGGCCATTGCCGAGCGACACGGGGTGCGCGTCGCGTTCGAGCGCGAGGAGGCGGCCGGTGGCGCGCGAGAATCGCACGGTGTTGCGGCCCGCGGTGACGACGATCTCCGCGCCGTCCTGCGCCAGCGTGACCGGGCTCTGCGTCTCCTGTGCGATGCCGATCGCCGCGGCGCCGGACTTCCAGCGCCAGGACCAGGTCCAGAGCTCGCGCTGGCGCGAGTCGGTCGCGGTGAGGAGCAGGGCGTCGGCTTCGCGCCAGTCGGCGGGGAGGGCGAGCTTGAGTTCGCCGTCGGCGCGCGCGGCGACGTCCGGGCCGGCGAGGCGGCCGAGGGCGAGCACGGTGCGGTGGAAGAGGGCGCGCCGGGCGGGGCGAACTTCATCAGGCGCCACTCGAAGGTGACGGTGGAGAGGTTGAGGAAATCGTAGCGGTTGCGCACCGGCAGCGCGCCGGCGAAGTCGGCGGGCAGCTCGCGCAGCGGGATCTGCACGGGCGACCAGATCTCGCGCACGGCGTAGAAGCTGCCTTCCTTCTCGTGGTGCGGTCCGAGCATGCCGTCGGGCGCGAGGTCGCGGCGCGCGTCGAGACGGTCGTTCTCGTCGGTGCGGGCGACGGCCTCGTCCACCCACGACCAGAGGAAGCCGCCGGCGGCGTGCGGCTTCTCGCTCATGAGCGGCCAGAAATCGTCGAGGCCGGCGCCGTGGCCGCCGTCGAAGAGGCCGTGGAGAAACTCGGTCGGCATGAAGATCTCGGGGCCGTCCGTGAACTTCGCGGTCTCGTCGTATTCGCGGTAGTGGCGGGTGTTCATGCCGCGGAAGGCAAACGGTGGCGACAAGGGCCCCGGGTGAAGAACCGGTCGTGACTGCGGGTCGTGTTTGGCGAATTCGTCGTCGTTTTCGGTGTTCCAGCCGCCCTCGTTGCCGTTGTCCCAGAAAAGAATGCTCGGGTGGTTCACGTCCCGCGCGACCATCTGCGCGATGAGGCGGCGGCCGGTCGGCGTGTCGTAGTGGCCCTGCCAGCCGCCGAGTTCGTCCAGCACGTAGAGGCCGGCCTCGTCGCAGAGGTCGAGGAACTCGGCGTCGGGCGGGTAGTGCGACATGCGGACGGCGTTCATGTTGGCCTCCTTCATCAGGCGGATGTCCTCGCGGTGCCGCTCGGGCGAGAGGGTGCGGCCGGTCTCGGGCCAGAAACTGTGGCGGTTGACGCCCTTGAGGACGATCCTGCGGCCGTTGAGGTAGAGGCCGTCGCCCCGACGGAGCTCGAAGGTGCGGAAGCCGAAGCGCTGGGTGAGGGTGTGGCCGGAGGGCGCGAAGGTGCCGGCGTGCAGGGTGACGTCGACGCGGTAGAGGTTGGGCGTCTCGGCGGTCCACGTCGCGGGCGAGGGATCTGCGCGCGCAGCGTGACCTGGTGGGCGCCGCTCGGCACGGCGGCGCGGAGCGGCGCGCCGACGGGGTCGCCGGCGAGGGTCTTCACCTGGGCAACGACTTCGTTGCCGGCGGGCAGGTTGCCGCCGAGGAAGACGTCCAGGCGGAACGCGCCGTCGGCCTTGGCGTCGATCGCGACCCGGTCGATGAACTGCGGCGGCAGCGCCTCGAGGCGCACGGGACGGAAGATGCCGCCGAAGTTCCAGTAGTCGCCCATGCGCTCGGCGGTGTTCACGCTGGCGTTGGCGGAATGCTTGCTGACGGTGACTTCGAGGAGGTTGGGGGCGTCGAAGCGGAGCTGGTCGGTGATGTCGTAGCGGAACTGGTAGAAGCCGCCCTGGTGCACTTCGCCGACGGACTGGCCGTTGAGCTTCACGGCGGTGTCGGTCAGCACGCCGTCGAACACGAGGCGCACGACGCGACCCTTCCACGCCGCGGGCACGGCGAACTCGCGGCGGTAGATCCCCTGTTCATCCGGCACGCGCGGCTGGGTGGCGAGGCGCTTGCTCGGCCTGAACTCGACGCCGTAGTCGTAGGTGCCGAAACCCTGTTGTTCCCAGCAGGAGGGCACGGCGATCTTGGTCCAGACGCCGCTGTTGCGGCCACCGGTGCAGAGGAAGTCCCACGGCACGGCGTCGTGGCTGCCGGTGCCGGAGAGGTAGAGCGTTTCGGTCGGGAGCGGGGCGCCATCGGCGCGGATCTGGGAGACGGCGAGGGCGAGGGCCGTGGCGGCGAGGAGGCGAAACACGAGGCGCATGGCGGATCAGGGTTGAACGATGCCGAGGATGGCGAAGGCGCCCGTGCCACGCACGTCGAGAGTGTGCGTGCCAGCGGGGTAGTCGAAGGCGTGGATGTTCAACGGCGGGAGAGAGTCAAACTCGACCGCGCGGGTCAGCAGCGCCTCGACGCCGCCCCGTTCGCCGGCGGTGGCGTCGGTTTCGAGCTCGGGCGGCTTGCGCCAGGCGGGACCGGTCGCCTGGAAGTAGCCGACGAGCACGCGGACCGGTTGCGCGCAGGAGAACTGGATTTTCCGCGGCGCATCCGAGCGCGTGGCGGCGAGGGAGAGCTTGAGGCCCTGCAGGCCTTCGAGCTCGGGGGCGAGGGACGTGATGACGGCGTCGGAGTCGCTGAAGGCGGTGTTGCCGAGCTGGGCGGTGAAGGTCTCGAGGCCGGGCGTCAGGAGCTTGAAGTCGGCGGCGGCGAACGGCGCGTGCGTGCGGCCGGCGGCGGGATGCGAGAGCGCGACGACCTGCGCGCGGAAATCGGCCAGCTCCTTTTCGTAGACGGGCAGCAGCTGCGTCCAGTGGTAGTTGGCCGCCTTGCCGCCGACGCCGCCGGGGAGTGGGATGCGGCGCTGCGCGGTCTGCATGGAGTTGGCGGCCTGGTAGCTGTCCTTGGTCAGCGCGGTGAGCTGGCGGAAATAGCCGACGCTCTCGCCGAGCCGGTCCTGGGCGGCGCGCATGTCGTCGATCTTCCGCGAGTAGCCGTAGCGCAGCACGGCCAGCGCCGCGCGGGTCTTGGCGACGTAGAACTGGCTCATCGCGTCGATCGCCCGGACGTCGTTGCGCAGACGCGCAAACTCCTCGCGGTTCCGGGTCACGAGCGGAGCGGCGGCGTCGATGGCGGCAACGGCGCGGGCGGCGAAGGCGAGCACCTCGGCATTGATCGAGGGCGGCGTTTCGCCCTCGTGCGGCAGGCCCTTGGCTTCGCGCTCGGCGAATTCCTTCAGGCGCTCGCCGGGCGGGGACTGCGATTCCCAGAGCTCGGGAAACTCGCGGTATTTCTCGGGGCGGACGAGCTGGTCGAGGGTCATGCCGAGCGACATCGTCTGGCGGTTGCCCTCGGTGATGCCGTAGCGCCGCAGGATACGCGGGGCGCACTCGCCGGCGGCGTTGTAGGCGTCGAGGATGTGCGGCGCGGCGGCGGCGCCGTAGTGCTCCGCGAGGCGCGCGGTCCAGTAGGCGCGCTCGCCATCCGCCGGACGGTCGGGATTCCAGGCGTAGCGCGCCCAGGCGGCGAACCAGATCCAGTCGCGCTCCCATTGTCTCAGCGGTGTCGGAGCGATGTCCGGCGAAACCGGCCAGTCCCAGTAGAAGAGCGGGTAGAGGTGCAGGCCGCGGGCGCCGAGGCGGTCGCGCATGGCGACGACGGACTTTTGGATGAACTCGACGTCGCCGTAGCGGAACGGCTCGAGGTTGGCGAGGATGTGGACGTTGGCGATGTGGGTGGAGCCGAGGCGGCTCATCGCGAGGTGGAGCTGCTGGCGGACGCCGCGCGGCTCCCAGGTGGTGAGCGACTCGCCGTTGAATTTCGCCTCGGTGTAGAGGTTGCGGTAAACCTTCAGCGCTTCCGGCATGACCTTCGTGGCGTCGGTCGCGTGCGTGCGCATGATGACCGGCGGCTCATGGGTGAGGCCGGCGGCGGCCATGCCGTCCTTCACGCCGGGCAGGATGACTTCGGTCATCCAGCGCGTTTGCGTGGCCTGTTCCTGGAGGGCCTCGCCGAGGCACGGCATGAGGCCGACGTTCGGGTATTCGCGGACGAAGGCGGCGATGGACTTGCGCGTGTAGTCGGCGGCGAGGTCGTTCCAGGCGTGAAGCTGGGTCGAAAGGCCGTGTTTTTCGGCGAGCGGTTTGGAGATGAGGATACTGTAGAATTGCTGGACCAGCCAGATGCCGCGGCGGTCGCATTCGGCGGCGAGCCAGCGGAACATCGCGACGTTGCGGGCGAACGTCTCCGGGGTCACCTCGAGCGCCTCGGGATAGTCGGGGAGCTTCACTAGCGAGGCGAACGGGTGGCCGTTCCACAGGTAAAGCGTGTTCATCCGCAGGTCGGCGAGCGTATCGAGGTATTCGGTCCAGGTGGCCTGGTCGTAAAAGAACGGGAATTCCTCGGGCGTGTAGGGATACTCGTAGACCTTGCGGCCGGGGAGCAGGTAGGTTTTCTGCATGCCGATGCACGGGCCGCGCAGGAGGAATTGCGGGGCGTCGGCGAGGCGGGGCGGGAGCGGTTGGCCGGCCTGCAGGCGCGCGGCGAGCTCGAGGCAGCCGTAGAGCGCGCCCGAGTCGTCCGCGCCGGTCACGGTGATGGTGCCGCCGGGCGGGGCGGTGATCGTGAAGCCCTCGGGCTGGGCGCTGCCGGGCACCACCCGCACGGCGATGCGCGGCGCGGCTGCGCCGAGGGCCTTTTCGAGTCGCGCGGCGCCATAGCGGACGCGCGGCGAGGCCTGGGCGGGCAGCTCGATCGCGGCGTGCGCGGCGAGCGCGGAGAGCAGGAAGGCGGCGAGGAGCCGGAATGACATGATCAGGAAACCGCGGCGGCGGCGCGGCGCTTTTGCTCGCGCCAGCCCCAGACGGTGAGACCCGCCGGCGCGCGCGGACCGGGAAGGACGAGGCTCGCGGCGTAGCCGACGGCGACGACGATGAGGTGGCCGATGACGCCGATGAGCACGCCGTTGAGGCGGAAGTTCCACGCGCCGAGGTCGAGCACGGGCGCCTTGCCGGAGGTGAAGGTGGCGTAGGCGGTGAAGAGGATGCAGGCGATGATGCCGACCCACAGGCCGCGCAGGTGTGCCCGCGTGCTGAGGAAGGCCAGGGCAAACACGCCGAACAGGCCGCCGGCGAGCACGGACGTGGCGGTGAAGTAGAGCGAGAGCGCCGTGCCCTTGGTCTGGGCGAGCCAGAGCGCGACCAGCGTGCAGAGGGCGCCGGTGATGGCGACGATCACCTTGCCCATGACGAGACGGTCGCGGTCCGTGGTGTTCCGGCGCAGCTTGGCGTAGAAGTCCTCCACGCCGACGACGGCGAAGCAGTTCAGGTCGGACGAGATCGTGGACATCGCCGCGGCGAAGAGCGACGCCATGATCACGCCCGCAAAGCCGGCCGGCACGTGAGTGGCGAGGAAGTGCGGGTAGAACTGGTCGGGCTTCACGATGTGCGGCGGCAGCACCTCGCCGGAGAGCCGGTAGTAGCTCCACGTCAGCGTGCCGATGAGGAGGAAGAGCGCCCAGACCGGGATGCAGAGCAGCGCGCCGAGGGCGACGCCGCGAACGGCGGAGCGGTCGTCCTTGGCCACGAGGTAGCGCTGGATGATCGTTTGGTCGGCGGTGTATTTTTGGAGATACCAGAAGAAGCCGTAGGCGGCCATGACCCAGAAGCTCTTGGCGGAGAAATCCCACTGCAGCGTGCCGAGGTCGAACTTGTGGTTGTCCCACGCGAGCTGGAAACCCGCCGCGGCCCCGCCGGGCATGAGCACGACGAGCGTGCCCAGACTGATCGCGATGCCGAGCCACATGATGAAGCCCTGCGCGACGTCGGTCCAGATCACCGCCTCGAGTCCGCCGGCGTAGGTGTAGATCACGGTCACGATGCCGGAGGCGACGATGACGGTCGACATGTCCCAGCCGGTGAGGCTCTGCACGGTGAGGGCGACGAGGTAGAAGACGAAGCCCATCTTGGAGAAATGCCCCAGCGTGAAGCCGAGCGAGGTGTAGAGCCGCACGCTGTAGCCGAAGCGCTTTTCAAAATACTCGAACGCGCTCATGCGGACGACCTCGCGGAAGAACGGGATGATGATCGAGCCCACCAGCACGAGGACGACGATCACCATGAAGCCCGGCACGAGCTCGGCCCAGTTGCCGCCGAAGGCGCCGCCGGGATAGGCGATGAAGGTGATGCTGCTGATCAGCGTGGCGAAGACCGACACGCCCATCGCCCACGCGGGAATCGAGCGGCCGGCGACGAAATAGTCCTCGGTCGTCTTCTGGCGGCGCGTGTAGCGCAGGCCGAGCCAGAGCATGCCGACCATGTAGACAACGATGACCGCGAGGTCCAACCAGCGGAGGGAATTCATTGGGGAGGTGACGAACAGCGAAAGCTACGGCGACACC